>JAEWPH010000188.1 GCA_023460715.1 Pseudomonadota bacterium
TACAACCGTTCGGGCTGCAAGAAAGGACGGTCCAGCTCAGGCGCCCAGTGCTCAGTCACGGGCTTCAAACTTCCCAGAGGCGCTTCGGGCTACCTGAACTGGTCCGAGCGTCAAAGATACAAGGCACAGCGGCGTCGGCAGCGCCGAGCGCTCCGCGGACGGGGCACCCGGCCCCAGGCGATTACGAGCCAAAATGGACTGCGGCGCTTATCCAGCAAGCGCCCCCAGCTATCACTTAGATAGCAATCACTGCGCCTTGGCCAGCCCGAGCTTTTCGATCAGCGCCTTCTCGCGCGCATAGGTGTCCTGCGCGAACTTCTGGTACTCGGCCGTGCCCATGTAGATGGGCACCATGTCGTAGCGGGCCAGGGCGGTGCGGTAGCTTTCCTGGTCCATGGCCTGCTTGAAGGCGTCGTGCAGCCGGCGCACCACGTCGGGCGGCGTACCCTTGGGTGCGCCGATGCCGAAGGGCGAGTTCTGCACGATGTTCAGGCCCAGCTCCTTGAGCGTGGGCGCGTCGGGGAACTTGGCCAGGCGCTCGGCGCCCCAGGTGTTGAGCACGCGCAGCTTGCCGGCCTCGACCTGCGGGGCGAAGCCGGTGGAATCGGTGGCCGCCATGAGCTGGCCGCCCAGAATGCCCTGCATGAGATCGGCGCTGCCCTTGTACGGCACATGCAGCAGCTGGATGCCGAGCTGCTGCGCGACCAGCTCCATCGTCAGGTGCGGGCTGGTGAGCGTGCCGGTGGAGCCGTAGCTGAGCTTGCCGGGGTTGGCCTTGGCGTAGGCTACGAAGTCAGCCCAGGTCTTGAGAGGCGAATCGGCCGGCACCACCACGCCGAAGGCATAGCCGGTGACGTTGATGACGTAGCTGATGTCCTTGACCGGGTCCCAGTTGATCTTGGTGGTGTAGGGCAGGCGGAACACGCCGAGCGGGATCTGCCCGACGGTATAGCCGTCCGGCGCCGAGGTCTGCAGCGCCTGCGCGGGCAGCGTGCCGCCGGCGCCGGGCTTGTTGTCGACGATGACGGGCTGGCCCAGCACGCGGCTGGCGTTGTCGGCCAGCGCGCGCATGGTGATGTCGGTGGGCCCCCCGGCGGGGAACGCGATCACCAGCTTGATGGGCTTGGTGGGAAAGGCCTGGGCGCGGGCGGTGAAGGCGGGGGCAGCCAGGGCGGAGGCCCCGAGCTGGACGAAATGGCGGCGCTGCATGTGGGTGAGGTCCTTGTGGGATCGGTGGGCAAGTGGCCCATTGCACCGCAGCCAGGCCCAGGGCACGCAGGCCGGAAACCCTGAGCCGCTGTCCCGCAGGCGTCATCCCACCGGTCCCCGGGCGGGCGCTTAGAACGTGTTGACGATCTTAGGCCTTGTAGGTGGACAGCAGCAGGCTGGTCTCGGTGTTGGCGATGCCCGGCGTGAGGCGGATACGGCCCAGCGCGCGGTCGAAGGCCTCCAGGCTGTCGGCGCGCAACTCGGCCAGGATGTCCCAGCGGCCGTTGGTGGTGTGCAGCGCGTCCACCGCGGGCTCGCCCCGCAGCAGGCGGATCACCTCGGGCGCGGCGTTGCCCTCCACGGCGATGCTCATCCACGCGCGGATGCGGTGGGGCTCGGAGTCGGGCCGCAGGCGCACGGTGTAGCCCACAATCACGCCCTCTTCCTCCAGCCGCCGCAGCCGGTTCTGCACGGTGCCGCGGGCGATGCGCAGGCGCGCGGCCAGGGCGGCCACGGGCAGGCGGGCGTCGGTGCGCAGCAGGCCGATGATCTCGCGGTCGGTGTCGTCCATTCTGGTCATGGTGCACAGCCCTATTGAACAGATCGCCAATTTACTGCGCTATTCGACCACTGTGCAGGCTGGTAGTTGGCGCGGCGCCTTCGGAGAATGGGCAGACAGCCCCCGCCACCTCGCCTTCCCCGGAGCTTTCCATGACCCGACTCATCGACTTGCCCACCCTGGCCCGCCTCGTCGAAGACATCGGCCCCGCCCGCTTCATGGCCGAGCTGGCCGACCAGATCCGGGAGGACTTCCTGCGCTGGCCGGCTTTTGAGAAATCGGCCCGCACCGCCAGCCACAGCGCCGGCGGCGTGATCGAGCTGATGCCGGTGGCGGACGATACGCTCTACAGCTTCAAGTACGTGAACGGCCACCCCGGCAACCCTGCGCAGGGCCTGCCCACGGTGATGGCGTTCGGCGTGCTGGCGGAAGTGGCTACCGGTTATCCGCTGCTGCTGTCCGAACTCACCCTGACCACCGCGCTGCGCACCGCCGCCACCTCGGCCCTGGCCGCCCAGGCGCTGGCACGGCCGGGGTCGCGGCGCATGGCGCTGATCGGCAACGGCGCGCAGGGCGAATTCCAGGCGCTGGCCTTCCATGCGCTGCGGGGTATCGACGAGCTGCGCGTGTTCGACACCGACCCGGCGGCCACCGCCAAGCTGCAGCGCAACCTGGCAGGGGAGCGCGACCTGCATGTCATGCCCGCCGTGTCGGTGGCCGACGCCATGCGCGGAGCGGACATCGTGACCACCGCCACCGCCGACAAGACGCGCGCGGCGATCATCACGCCCGGCCTGGTGGCGCCGGGCATGCACATCAACGCCGTGGGTGGCGACTGCCCCGGCAAGACGGAGCTGCACCCCGATGTGCTGCGCGGCGCCAGCGTCTTCGTGGAGTACGCCCCGCAGACGCGCGTGGAGGGCGACATCCAGCAGCTGCCGGCCGACCACCCGGTGACGGAGCTGTGGCAGGTGCTGGCCGGCCAGGCGCCCGGGCGCCGCAGTGAGCGCGAGGTGACGGTGTTCGACTCGGTCGGTTTTGCGCTCGAGGACTTTGCCGCCCTGCGTTACGTGCATGCCCGTGCGCAGGAGCGCGGCCTGGGCACCGAGGTGGAACTGGTGCCCACCGACGGCGACCCGAAAGACCTGTTCGGCCGCACGCGGGGAGCGTCCAGCACGGCGGCCAGCGCAGCAGCAGGCCCGCGGCTGCAGCGCGTGGCATAGACCGCGGCATATACGGGTCGGGCCATCGCCTGCCAGCCAACACATTCAAGAGAAACAGGGTTAAATCGCCCACCGATATTGCGCATAACGCTATTTAATTGATAGCGAATGACGGCCTGCCGTACACGCATCGCCGTGGCACGCCCTCCTACAGCGCCCGCCTGCCGGAGCCGACACCGCCCCCCCGACGCCGCCCCTAACGTCATGGACGTTGCCCGTGGCGCGCGCTGCCGGCTTCACACCCACCTGCATGCCCCGCCCGAAGTCGGCCGGGCAGCCCGCTGAGAGGAAGCCCGCCATGCCCGACCGCCACCCTGCCCCGCTCGTCCTGGGGGCGCTCTTCGTCCTGATGGGCCTGCTCGTCGGCACGGGCGGCGTGTGGCTGATCGCCCTGGGCGGTTCCTGGTACTACCTGCCTGGCGGGCTGGTTCTGGTCCTCACCGGGCTGCTCCTGCTGCAGCGCAACCCGGCAGCGCTGTGGGTGCATGCCGCTCTGTTGACGGCCACGCTCGCCTGGTCGGTCTGGGAGGCCGGGCTGAACTGGTGGGCCCTCGTGGCGCGCGGCGATGTGCTGTTCTTGCTGGCGCTGGTCATGCTCACGCCCTGGTTCGCCCGCGGCCTGGTCGCCGCCACGCGGCAACCGGCCCGCCAGGGCCTGACCGCTGCGCTGGGCGCCTTCACCGCCGTGGCGGCGGTCGCCTGGTTCCAGGGCAGCGGGTACGGCCCGGGCGAAGCCATCGCCCAGGAAGTGCCTGCGCTTGCCGCACCGTCGGTGGAGGCCGCCGCCCATCCCCGCCCCCATTCACTCGAAGGCCGCCTCGCTGCGCCCTTGCCCGCCCCGTCCCCCAACGCGGGCAACGGGCCGCGTGAAGTCGGCTGGCCGCTTCGCACCGACGTTGCGCCCTCCGCAGCCGCGGCAGGAGGTTTTCCACCCGCGGCGCTGCATGCCGCCCACCAGGTCTTTTTCTGCACACCGCAGCCGGCGCTGGTGGCGCTGGACGCGGCCACCGGCACGCCGCTGTGGCGGCACGCATTGGAGCCCGGCGCCGCAGCGGACTGCGAGGCGCTGTCGTACCAGCCGCCCGCCGCAGGCCCAGGCGCTGGCGCCGCCGAGGCCGCACCAAAGGCAACGCACGCCGTGCTGTCCCGCCCGGCAACAGCCGAGTCGCGCTGCGATGCCCGCCTCTTCGTGCCCATGGGCGCTGCCCGTGTTCTGGCTCTGAATCCGCTCGACGGCCGACCTTGCGCCGAACTCGGCACGGGCGGGGGCGTGATCGCCCTGCAGACGCAGCCAGCGCAGGGCAGTGCCCACCCACCGGAAGCCATCGTGGCCCTGGCCGCCACAGGCGACCGCCTGCTCGTCGCGAGCGCGGCGGGGCCGGCGCGCAAGGACGACGCTGCCATGCCCGCGGCCCGCCTGACCCTTCAGGCGTACGACCTGCGCACCGGTGCCCCCACGTGGCAGTGGCAGCCGCCGGCGGGCCTGGCGCCCGCCCCGGGCCGCCAGCCGCTCACGCACATCGACGATGCACTGGGCCTGCTGTACGTGATGGGCCGCACGGGCACTGCCGCAGAGGGAGGGATCGCCGTGGCAGCGCTCGACCTGGCCAGCGGGCGCCTGCGCTGGCGGTTCGAGAGCGAGGAGCCTGCCGGTCCAGGCCAGCCGGTGGCCGTGGCCGCAGGGGCCCCGGCAGCGGCACCCGTCTATTTCGCCGATCTGCGCCGCGGACCGGCCCACATTCCGGCGCTGGTGCATCCGACGGCCGGCGGGCACGCCATCGTCCTGGACCGGCGCACGGGCACACCTCTGCAGCCCGCCTCCGGCCCGGCGAGCGGAGCCGGCAGCCGCCCTCCGAGCGGTGCCGACCTGTGGGGCGTGACGCTGCTCGACCAGCTGGCCTGCCGCATCGCCTTCGAACGGCTGCGCTTCCAGGACCGCTTCAGCCCGCGGGACGCTGCCATGGCCCTTCCGGCGCACGGCGGCACGCTGGGCCGCTTCCACTGGCCGGATCTGCCGGGTGAGGCGCCGGGCACGGCTGCGCTGCAGGTGTCGACAGGGGGCGGGGGCGGGAGCGCATTGCCCGCGCCGAGGCGCGCCGAGCCCGGCCCGCTGATGGTGCAGACGCGCTCGACCGCATCCGCCGAATCAGGTCCGGTCACCCTGGTGCAGCTACAGCCGCTGCGCTCACCGCTGGGCCTGCCCTGCCAATCGCCCCGCACCGGCAGCACCGCACCGCCACTGCCCTCCTCCACCGGAGTGCCTCAGGCTCCGGCGCCGGCGGGACCGATGACCACCGCCCCACCCAGCCGCCCAGACCTGCTGGTGCACACGGGAAACCAGGGAACCCCTGGCGCCGCCGGCGCGGTGCAGCTTGCAGCAGCCCCGCCGCAGGGCTGACAAACGGACGCTTGCCGGCGCATGCCCTAGCGCGCAGCCTTACCGCACGTCCCGGTGCTGCGCAGCAGCCTCCACGGACAGCGGCTCCGCATCGCACCCGACGCCTGCCGCAATCCAGCGCAACGCCAGGGCCCGCAGCATGCGCCCCACCCAGGCGTTGCGCCATCCGATGACGCTGCCCGGGTCGGCCACCATGCCGCAGTGGTAGCGCTGCAGCCGGTCGTCCCAGCGCAATGCCACGCACGCCCCGCTGCGCCGGCGCGACACCACCATGCCCAGCGGACACGGCTGCGCCAGACAGCACAGGCCGCAGCCGTTGCACGGCGCACCGGTGGGCGGCTGCGCCGGGGCCTGCGCATGCCAGTGCACCACCTGCCAGTCGGCGTTGGCGGGCGGGGCATCATGGGAAGACGGAGGGGGCGCGGGCATGGAGAGAGCGTGGAGGACCAGGACTGGCGGGCGGAAGAACACGGCGGACCGGCGGACCACATGGGCGACAGCCCCTGCGGCATTCTTGCGCAAAGGGCCAGGCAACGGGCCAGTCCACGACAAGCAGGCCGCGCGCGGGTGGCAATCTGCACCGGAATGCCTGGACGGCATACCGGTTGGTGCAATGCCGCGCACTTCTACTGCCACGGCCACTTCGACGGCCACCACCCCACCGATGCCCGAGCGACCGGCAATGTCGCCATGGGCGCAGTATGGGCAGCGGAAGCGGCCCAGCCGCGAACGGAGCGCCCACCCCTCGCCCCGCCAGCCAAAAAAAAAGGCGCCCGCAGGCGCCTTGCTCGATGATCGACCAGGGCCGCACGCAGCCCGCCCTGCCCGTCGTCGGTTCCGTTCAGTGCTGCAGGATCTTGTTGAGGAAGTCCTTGGTGCGCGGCTGGCGCGCATCGGGATTGCCGAAGAAGTCTTCCTTCGTGCAGTCCTCAAGAATCTTGCCGCCCACGTCCATGAAGATCACGCGGTGGCCGACCTTGCGTGCAAAGCCCATTTCATGGGTCACGCACATCATGGTCATGCCTTCGTTGGCCAGGCTCACCATCACGTCCAGCACCTCGCCCACCATTTCGGGGTCCAGGGCCGAGGTCGGCTCGTCGAACAGCATGACGATGGGGTCCATCGACAGCGCGCGGGCGATGGCCACACGCTGCTGCTGGCCGCCGGAGAGCTGGCCCGGGAACTTGTCCTTGTGCGCCGACAGGCCCACGCGGTCAAGCATCTTCAGGCCACGCACCTTGGCGTCCGACGGGTTGCGGCCCAGCACCTTGATCTGCGCGATCGTGAGGTTCTCGGTCACCGACAGGTGCGGGAACAGCTCGAAATGCTGGAACACCATGCCGACCTGGCTGCGCAGCTTGGGCAGGTTGGTCTTGGGGTCGTGCACGGCCACGCCGTTCACGTAGATCTCGCCCTTCTGCACGGGCTCCAGGGCGTTCACAGTCTTGATCAGCGTGGACTTGCCGGAGCCGGACGGACCGCACACGACCACCACTTCGCCCTTCTTGATGGCCGTAGAGCAGTCGTTGAGCACCTGGAAGCTGCCATACCACTTGGAAACGTTCTTGAGTTCAATCATTTGCTTAATTCCTCACTCTTGCCAACTCAGCGGATGATGGCGATTTTGCGGTGCAGGCGCTTCACGAGCGCGGACAGCGCGAAGCACATCACGAAGTACACGACAGCGGCCAGCAGGTAGGCCTCGATGGGACGGCCGTAGTTCTTGCCGGCGGTTTCGAAGCCCTTGAGCATGTCGTACGCACCGATGGCATAGACCAGCGACGTGTCCTGGAACAGGATGATGGTCTGCGTGAGCAGCACCGGCAGCATGTTGCGGAACGCCTGGGGCAGGATGACCAGCTTCATGTTCTGGCCGTAGGTCATGCCCAGGGCCTGACCGGCATGCACCTGGCCGCGCGAGATGGACTGGATGCCGGCACGCATGATTTCGCTGAAGTAAGCGGCCTCGAACGCGATGAAGGTGACCACCGCAGACATCTCGGCACCGATCGGCTTGCCGATCAGGAAGGGCACCAGCAGGAAGAACCAGAGGATCACCATCACCAGCGGAATGCTGCGCATGCCGTTGACGTAGATGGTGGCGGGCACGTCCAGCCACTTCTTGCCCGACAGGCGCATCAGCGCCAGCACCGTGCCGAAGAGAATACCGCCGATCGTGGCCACCACCGTCAGCACGATGCTGAAGTAGAAGCCCTTCAGGACGAACTTGCTGATGATGTCCCAGTTGTAGAAGGAAAAGTCGAGTCCCATCATGTCAGTGGCCTCCACCCGTTCCGCCGGCCACGATGAAGCCCGGCACGCGTGCGCGTTTTTCGATGAACGCCATGATGCGGTTGATGGCAAAGGCCGAGATGATGTACAGGCCAGTCACCGCCAGATAGATTTCGATGCCCCGCGAGGTCTCTTCCTGCGCCTGCATGGCGAACATGGTGAGTTCGGCCACCGACACGGCAAAGGCCACGGACGAGTTCTTGAAGATGTTCATCGTCTCGCTGGTGAGCGGCGGGATGATGATGCGAAACGCCATGGGCAGCAGCACGTAGCGGTAGTACTGCACCGTCGTGAAGCCCATCGCCATGCCGGCATAGCGCTGCCCGCGCGGCAGCGCCTGGATACCGGCCCGCACCTGCTCCGCGATCCGCGCGGAGGTGAAGAAGCCCAGCGCCAGCACCACGAGCACGAAGCCCGAAACGCTCTTCATCGCCGGGAAGATGGCTGGCACCACGTGGTACCAGAGGAAAATTTGCACCAGCAGGGGAATGTTGCGAAACAGTTCCACCCAGGCATTGCCGAAGGCCACGAGGACCTTGTTCTCGGGCAGCGTGCGCAGCGTACCCACGATGGAGCCCGCCACCAGCGCGATCACCAGCGCCAGCAGGGCCACGGACACGGTCCAACCCCAAGCGGAAAGCATCCACTGGAGGTAGGTCGGGTATTCGCCCCCCGGGTCCTGCAGGAAGACTTGCCAATCCCAATTCGATCCCATGGGAATTCCTTCTCAAATCAAAAAAACGTCGATGCGGCGGCCCGCGGTACACGCTTCGTCCTTAAAAAAACGCCCACCGGCAGGTGGGCGTTTGTCAGGAGCGGGCCGTCAGGCGCTCAGTCCTTCAGCGTGTACTCTTCCATGGGCTTGTCGTTGGGGTTGGCCCAGGCAGCCTTGGTGGCTTCGCTGGCCGGCAGGCCGATCTTCACGTTGGCAGGCGGGATGGGCTGCAGGAACCACTTGTCGTACAGCTTGGCCATGTCGCCGGACTTCATCATCGCCTTGATGCTGTCGTCCACCACCTTCTTGAAGGCAGCGTCGTCCTTGCGGATCATGATGGCGATGGGTTCCACGCTCAGCACTTCGCCGACGATCTTGAAGTCGGCAGGGGCCTTGGACTTGGCGATGTTGGAGGCCAGGATGGAGCCGTCCATGATGAAGGCGTCAGCGCGGCCGGACTCCAGCAGCAGGAAGCTGTCGGAGTGGTCCTTGCCGAACACTTCCTTGAACGTCAGGCCTTCGGCGCGCTTGTTCTTGCGCAGCGTCTGCACCGACGTCGTGCCCGTGGTCGTGGCGATGGTCTTGCCGTTCAGGTCCTTGATGCCGGCGATGCCGGAGTTGGCCTTGACGGCGATGCGCACTTCTTCCACATAGGTGGTGACGGCGAAAGCCACATCCTTCTGGCGGGCCTGGTTGTTGGTGGTGGAGCCGCACTCGATGTCCACCGTGCCGTTCTGCACCAGGGGAATGCGGTTCTGCGAGGTCACGGGCTGGTACTTGGTTTCCAGCTTGGCCAGGCCCAGGTGCTTCTGCACGTCGGCGATGACCTTGGCGCACACGTCGTAGTGGAAGCCCGTGTACTTGCCGTCCCCCAGGGTATAGGACAGGCCGGAGGATTCGCGCACACCTTCCGTGATGGAGCCCGAGGCCTTGATCTTGGCCAGCGTGTCATTGGCTTGCGCGAAAGCGCTGCCCGCGGCCAGTGCGGTGATGGCGACTGCCAACAGGTGTTTCTTCATAAGGAGCTCCTTAGCTTACAAATACAAACGGAAGGGTTCATTCTAGAGAGCCGGCACCCTCACAACGTGTCTGTGCGAGCCTCAGGAATTCGGGATAACCCGCATGCAGCGGATCAAAAAGGGACTTGGTCGGTGGGGTACTTCCAGAAATCGCGCAACAGGTAGCTCACCGGCAGGTTCAGGGCACGCTGGCTGGGCGGTATGGGCTTACCGAACCACTTGTCATAGATCGGATAGATCTCGCGGCTGGAGATCAGGCGCCGCATCTCCTCGTCCACGAGTTTCTTGAACTCCGGGTCGTTCTTGGGCAGCATGATCGCCAGCGGCTCCGTGGTGAGAAAGCGCCCCACCACCTTCAGCGCAGCCGGGTCGGGGCGGCTCGCCGCCAGCCCATACAAGAGCACGTCGTCCATCACGAACGCATCGGCCTGGCCCGCCTCGACCATCTCCACGCCCTTGCCGTGGTCCGGCACTTCCAGGATCTCGATGTTGAGCATGCGCTCGCGGTTGGCCTGGCGGGCCGCCGCCAGCGGCGTCGTGCCCTTGGTGGACACGAGTTTCTTGCCCTCCAGGTCCTCGATGCGTTCAATGGGGCTGGCGGCCTTCACCAGCATGCGGGCGCCGGTAATGAAGTGCGGCACGGTGAACGCCACCTTCTGGCGCCGCTCGGCATTGTTGGTGGTCGAACCACACTCCATGTCGGCCTTACCGGTCTCGATGGCTTCCAGGCGGGTGGCCGGCGTAACGGGCAGGAAGGCCACGGCGAGGTCCTTGGCACCGGCCTTCTTGCGCACGGCCTCGGCGATGCGCAGGCACAGGTCGATCGCGTAGCCGACCGGCTTGCCCTGGTCCACGTACGAGAACGGCACCGCCATCTCGCGGTGGGCAATGACGAGCTTGCCGCCGGCCGCCACGCGCTCCACGGCCCCTTGCGCGGATGCGCCCAGGCCCGAGCACAGGACAGCAGCGCCGAATGCGATTTTCCAGGGCCAGTGGATCATGGGTGGTAGGTTCGTCGAAGTGGGGACGCGAAGGGACAAGCAATCTCTGCGCCAAGCATCGCATCAACATGGTGCAACACCTGCGGCAATCTGTAGTTTGCCGTCGCGGTGCGAACTGTACGTGCCGCGTTCTGCCGATGCCAATGCCGATTGCGTGGCGATGTTATGCGCAAAGTGCATATTCCGGGTTAACCCTATGCATAACCCTGCCTGCCAAATGCGCGCGCTCGGTGGTCCATATACATGCCCTGTCCGCTTGGTAGCCCAGGGGCCGCACAGCCTCGACGCGTGCTAAAGGACGGGACCCGTTGGCCCCGCCCTTCCTTTACAGCGGACGTTCGGAGTTCTGCGACTGCAGGTAGGTCCACAGCGACTGGACCATGCTCTTGGCCGGCTCCTTGCCGGACGGCCTTTCGCGGTAGGCCCGCACGTCCATCACCATCTGCAGGTCTTCCACGCCGGCCGGCACGGCACTCACCAGCTTGCGGGCGCGCAGTTCCTTCTTTACCGCGCTGTGCGGGAGGAAGGCGACGCCGTGGCCTTCGAGCGCCATGGCCTTGAGCCCCTCAGCCATGTCGGTTTCGTAGACCCGGTCGAGGTGGATGGCCGTGCTGGACTGCTTGAGGATGAGTTCAGTGACACGGCCCAGGTAGGCACCGGGCGCGTAGCCCAGGTAGGGCAGCGGTTCGCCCGGCTTGCCCGGCAGGCTGAACAGGGGCTGCCCGTCGGGGCCCGCCTTGGCATAGGGCGAGATCACCTCCTGCCCCAGGCTCACCATCTCGTAGCGGTCGGCATCGAGCTGAAACGGCTGCGACGGATGGTGGTAGGCGATGAGCAGATCGCACCCGCCCTCCACCAGGCGCATGACGGCATCGTGCACATTGAGCGCGATCAGCCGGCTCTTGAGCGGCCCGAATTTCTCGCGCAGCCCCGATACCCAGGCCGGGAAGAACGTGAAGGCCAGCGTGTGCGGCACGGCGAACTCCACCATGTCCTTGCCGGCGCTGGTGTGGGCGCGCAGCATGGCCCGGGTGTTCTGCAACGCCTGCAGCATTTCCAGCGCCTGGTCGTACAAGGTCTTGCCTGCTGCGGTCAGCCGCGTAGGGTAAGAACTGCGGTCCACCAGATCGGTGCCGGCCCAGGCCTCCAGCGCCTGGATACGCCGCGAGAACGCCGGCTGGGTAACGTGGCGCAACTGCGCCGACCGGCTGAAGCTGCGCGTTTCCGCGAGGCTGACGAAATCCTCGAGCCACTTGGTTTCCATGGCCGGCATTATCGGCGCGTGCGGCGGGCCGGCGTCGCGCGCGGCCAGAGGGCTACGGGAACACCCTGCACCGGAGCGGCCCGCGTTCGGCGGCAAAATACGGCTCCCGCGCCCACAGCGCAGCCCCGCCGTCCGGGCCCCGGGTGCACAACACCGAAGGGCAGAGTGACCAGCATCGCCATGTTTGTTGATCTTCCGACCCTCTGCTCCCATGTCCCCAGAACCCACGCCCGTGCCGGCGCGCGACGATGCCGGCACGCCGGCCGTTGCCGCCGCTGACCACGGCGCCCCCCGTTCCCTGCGCATCGAAGACTGGCTCACCGTCATCGTGATGGCGCTGCTGGCGCTCATCACCTTCGCCAACGTGCTGGTGCGCTACTTCACCAATTCCTCGTTCGCCTGGACGGAAGAGATCTCCGTCTTCCTGATGATCGTGCTGGCCCTGGTAGCGGGCTCCGCCGCCGTGGCGCGTGACCGGCACATCCGCATCGAATGGTTCGCAGAGCGCGGCTCCGCGGCCCGCCGGCGCTTTCTGGCGCAGTTCGGCGCCGCGCTGGTGGCCGTGCTGTTCGGTGTGATCGCCGTGCTCAGCGTGCGCGTGGTGTACGACGACTTCCGCTTCGAGGAGACTTCGCCCGGCATCGGCGTGCCGCAGTGGTGGTACTCCATCTGGCTGCCCATCCTGTCGCTGCTGATCACCTGGCGCGCCATCGGCCTGTACTTCCGCCGCGGCCGCCAGCCGGATGCGGACTACCTCGCCGGCGAGGCGACCGGCTCGGGGGTGCCGCTGCCATGATCGCCACGCTGCTCTTCGTCGCCTTCCTGGTACTGATGTTCGTGGGCGTGCCGATCGGCGCGGCCCTGGGCCTGGCGGGCGCGGCGGCCATCGCGCTCGCCAACCAGGAAACGCAGTGGTTCGGCCTGCTGGCCGTGCCGCAGAACTTCTACGCCGGCCTGGGCAAGTACCCGCTGCTGGCCATTCCGATGTTCGTTCTGGTCGGCTCGATCTTCGACCGCTCGGGCGTGGCACTGCGGCTCGTCAACTTCGCCGTCGCCATCGTGGGCCGCGGCCCGGGCATGCTGCCGCTGGTGGCGATTGCCGTGGCCATGTTCCTGGGCGGCATCTCGGGCTCGGGCCCGGCCAATGCGGCGGCCGTGGGCGGCGTGATGATCGCGGCCATGAGCCGCGCCGGCTACCCCGGCAGCTTCTCGGCCAGCGTGGTGGGCGCCGCGGCGGCCACCGACATCCTGATTCCGCCGTCCGTCGCCTTCATCATCTATTCGGTGCTGGTGCCCGGCGCTTCGGTGCCGGCGCTGTTCGCGGCCGGGATGATCCCCGGCGTGCTGGCCGGCATCGCGCTCATCGTTCCGGCCGTGTGGCTCGCTCGCAAGCACAACATGGGTGCGCTCGAAGCGTCCATGCCGCGCCCCGCGTTCTGGAAGAGTCTGCGCGAAGCCGCCTGGGGCCTGGCCGCGCCGGTGCTGATCCTGGGCGGCATGCGCGCCGGCTGGTTCACGCCGACCGAGGCTGCCGTGGTCGCGGTGTTCTACGGCCTGTTCGTGGGCATGTGCATCCACCGCACGATCACGTTCCGCGACCTGTTCCCGATCCTGCGCGAGGCGGGCGAGCTGTCCGCCGTGATCCTGCTGGTCGTCTCGCTGGCCGGCATCTTCGCGTTCTCGCTGTCCACACTGGGCGTGATCGATCCGGTGGCGAATGCCATCGTGCATTCCGGCCTGGGCGAGTACGGTGTACTGGGCCTGCTGATCCTGCTGCTGATCACCGTGGGCATGTTCCTCGATGGCATCTCGATCTTCCTGATCTTCGTGCCCCTGCTGCTGCCCATCATGAACCACTACCAGTGGGATCCGGTGTGGTTCGGCGTGATCCTCACGCTCAAGGTGGCGCTCGGCCAGTTCACGCCGCCGCTCGCCGTCAACCTGATGGTGTCGTGCCGCATCGCCGGCGTGCGCATGGAATCCACCGTGCGCTGGGTCGGGCCCATGCTGCTGGCCATGGGTGTGGTGATGCTGCTGGTGATCGCCTTCCCGCAACTGGCCCTGTGGCTGCCCGCCAAGCTGGGCTATTGACCGAATTCATACAAGGAGACTGAAACCATGAAACTGCGCACCTTCCTCACCTCTGCCGTGGCCGCTGCCGCCGCCCTCGCCTTCAGCGCGCCCGCGCTGGCACAGACCTACAAAAGCGAGTACCGCATGTCGCTGGTGCTGGGCACGGCCTTCCCCTGGGGCAAGGGTGGCGAGATCTGGGCCAACAAGGTGCGCGAGCGCACGCAGGGCCGCATCAACATCAAGCTGTACCCCGGCGTGTCGCTGATCCAGGGCGACCAAACGCGCGAGTTCAGCGCGCTGCGCCAGGGCGTGATCGACATGGCCGTGGGCTCCACCATCAACTGGTCGCCACAGGTGAAGGCACTCAACCTGTTCTCGCTGCCCTTCCTGTTCCCCGACTACGCAGCCGTGGACGCGGTGACGCAGGGCGACGTGGGCAAGAGCATCTTCCAGACGCTGGAGAAGTCCGGCGTGGTGCCGCTGGCCTGGGGCGAGAACGGCTACCGCGAGATCAGCAATTCCAAGCACGCCATCAAGTCGCCGGCCGACCTCAAGGGCCTGAAGATCCGCGTGGTGGGCTCGCCCCTGTTCCTGGATACCTTCACCGCCCTGGGTGCCAACCCCACGCAGATGAGCTGGGCCGACGCCCAGCCTGCCATGGCCAGCGGCGCCGTGGACGGTCAGGAAAACCCCGTGTCGGTCTACATGGCCGCCAAGCTCTACACGGTGGCGCAGAAGCACATCACGATGTGGGGATACATGAACGACCCGCTGATCTTCGTGGTGAACAAGGACATCTGGGCCAGCTGGACGCCCGCCGACCGCGAGATCGTGAAGCAGGCCGCCATCGACGCCGGCAAGGAGCAGATCGCCATCGCGCGCAAGGGCATGGTCGAAGCCGACAAGCCCTTGCTGAAGGAGATCGCCAGCCACGGCGTGACGGTCACGCAGCTCAGCCCCGCCGAGCGCGAGGCGTTCGTGAAGGCGACCCGCCCCGTGTTCGAGAAGTGGAAGGGCCCCATCGGCACCGACCTGGTGGGTGCGGCCGAGAAGGCCATCGCCGCCCGCAAGCCCTGACCGGCCCGGCAGCCGCCTTCCGCGCAGAGCCCCGCCCCGGCGGGGCTTTTTCATGGGCACGAAACACATCCCACTGCGCCGCGCTGCGGGCTTGCAGCCAGGCGACCGGCATCGGCCGACAAACCGCCGCGGCTGGCCACTCAGCCGGCCAGCGCTTCCACCGGCCGGCGCTGCGGCCGCTCAGTAGCTGCCGTCCACCGGCGGCGGGTGCTTGAGCGCGTTCATGCGCAGCTTGCGCTGGACGGCCTCATCCAGGTCGATGCCGGTGTGGTCGGCCAGCTGGACCAGGTAGAGCAGCACGTCGGCCATCTCCTCGGCGACGCGCTCGCGCCCCGGCGCGGATTGCGCCAGCGTGCGGGACTCTTCGGGCGTGAGCCACTGGAACAACTCCAGCAGCTCGGCCGCCTCGACCATCAGTGCCATGGACAGGTTCTTGGGCGTGTGGAACGGCGGCCAGCGGCGCTGCTCGGCAAAGCGGCGCAGAGTGGCCTGTAAAGCGGGAATGTCCATGGGGGCCTTCTTTCTGGCGGCGAGAGGCGGCGAAAGCGCTACCAATTCAATAGCTGCTTGCGCTTTCCCCACCTTGATTTACAAATTTAATCGCATCAAAGCACTTGCTGCACAAGCGCACAAAGCTCTCAAATCGGTAGCATCAATCCGTTTCCCCGGCGCCTTCGCCGCTCTGCTGCAGCGCCCACATGGTGGCGTAGCGCCCGCCACGGGCCAGCAGCTGCGCATGCGTGCCGCGCTCGACGATGCGGCCGGCATCCATCACCAGAATCTCGTGGGCATCGACCACGGTGGACAGGCGGTGCGCGATGACCAGCGTGGTCTTGCCCTGGGCGGCGCTGCGCAGTTCCTGCTGGATGGCGCGCTCGTTGGCCGAATCGAGCGCGCTGGTCGCCTCGTCGAAGATCAGCACGGGCGGGTTCTTGAGCAGCGTGCGCGCGATGGCCACGCGCTGCTTCTCGCCGCCCGAGAGCTTGAGCCCCCGCTCGCCCACCTGCGTGGCATAGCCCTGCGGCAGCGCGGCGATGAAGCCGTGGATGCGCGCCGCACGCGCGGCCTCCTCCACCTGTGCCTGCGTGGCGCCGGGCCGGCCGTAGGCGATGTTGTAGCCGACGGTCTCGTTGAACAGCACCGTGTCCTGCGGCACGATGCCGATGGCGCGGCGCAGGCTGTCCTGCGTCACGCTGCGCAGGTCCTGCCCGCCGATGGTGATGCGGCCCTGCTGCACGTCGTAGAAGCGGTACAGCAGCCGCGCCAGCGTGGACTTGCCCGAGCCCGACGGCCCGACGACCGCCACCGTGCGCCCCGCCGGGATCTCGAAGTCCACGCCGTGCAGGATGGTGCGGCCGCCCTGCGCGCCCGTGTCGTAGGCGAAGTGCACGCCCTCGAAGCGCACGGCCGGCTGGTCCGCGGCTGCCAGCACCACGGCGCCCGGGGCGTCGGCCACCTCGCGCTCGCGGTCGATCAGCAGGAACATCTTGTCCAGGTCGGTCAGGCTCTGCTTGATCTCGCGGTACACCACGCCCAGGAAGTTGAGCGGGATGTACAGCTGGATCATGAAGGCGTTGACCATGACCAGGTCGCCGATCGTCATGCGCCCGTCGGCCACGCCCTGCGCGGCGCGCCACAGCATCACCACCAGGCCCGTGGCGATGATGATCTGCTGGCCGGTGTTGAGCAGCGACAGCGAGGTCTGGCTCTTGAGCCGCGCGTGGCGCAGCCGCTGCAGGCTTTCGTCGTAGCGCTGTGCCTCGAAGGCCTCGTTGTTGAAGTACTTCACCGTCTCGTAGTTCAGCAGCGAATCCACCGCCTTGGTGTGCGCGGCCGAGTCGAAGGCATTGGCCTCGCGCCGGAACTGCGTGCGCCATTCCGTCACGCTCACCGTGAAGAGGATGTACGCCGCCAGCGCGGTAAGCGTGATCCAGGCGAACCAGGGGTCGAAACGCGTCCCCAGCACGGTCAGCACCAGGAACACCTCGATCAGCGTCGCGCCGATGTTGAACAGCGCGAACGAGATCAGCGATTCGATGCTCTTGACCCCGCGCTCGATGTCGCGCGTCATGCCGCCGGTCTGCCGCTCCAGGTGAAAGCGCAGCGACAGCGCATGCAGGTGCGCAAACGTCTGCAGCGCGATGGTGCGCGCCGCGCCCTGCGTCGCCTTGGCGAAGACCAACTCGCGCAGTTCGGTGAACACCGAGGTCGACAGGCGCAGCAGGCCGTAGGCCAGCAGCAGCCCGACCGGCACGGCCACCAGCGTGGCCGCCTGGCCCGCGGCCGGCGTCATGGTGTCCACCAGGTGCTTGAGCAGCACGGGCACGCCCACGTTGGCCAGCTTGGCCGCCAGCACAAAGGCCAGGGCCGCGAGCACGCGCAGCTTGTACTGCCACAGATACGGCAGCAGCCGGCGCAGCGTGGCCCAGTCGGAGGGAGAAGAGCGGGCCGGGGTGGCTACCGGCGGAAAAGCGGGGGCGGCGTCGCCAGTGGGGCGCATGAGGGACAATTCCAGCTGTTGTTTTTAGCGAGATTGTGCCCATGACCGATGCCCCGAGCGCGCCCCACACCCCTTTGCCCACCGACAAGGAGCTGGTGCTCAAGGTCATTCCCATGCCCGCGGACTGCAATGCCAACGGCGACATCTTCGGCGGCTGGGTGATGGCGCAGGTGGACCTGGCCGGGTCCGTGCTGCCCGCGCGCCACGTGCAGGGCCGCATGGCCACGGTGGCCGTGAACGAGTTCGTGTTCAAGCAGCCCGTGCGCGTGGGCGACATCCTGTCGTTCTACTCCAGCGTGGCGCGCATCGGCCGCACGTCGGTCACGGTAGAGGTCGAGGTGTACGCCGAGCGCTTCGCCACGCAAGGCCGCTACATGAAGGTCACCGAGGCCCGGCTCACCTATGTCGCCATCGATGCCTCGGGCCGGCCCCGGCCGATTCCGCGCCCGGCAGACACCACGGACGGCACGGCGATCACCGAATAGCCCAGCCCCGCAGCGCCCAAGGCAAAGCGCCTGCATGTACCCCGTACATGCAGGCGCTGTGGTTTCCGTGCGGTCGGTCGACGAGGCGCCGGGCTGTCCTGGCTCAGGCAGCGGCCAGGGCCGGCTCGGAGCGGGCTGCCGACGAGGCACCGCCGCGCGATGCACCGGCGGTGCCGGCCTCAATCTCGCCGGCCAGCTGGCCGCCTTCCTCGATCACCACTTTGCCGTAGCGGATCTTGCCGTTGACCTTGCCGGTGCTGTAGATCACCAGCTTCTGGCGCACGGTCAGCGTGCCGTCGAACTCGCCGTGGATTTCGGCGATGTCGATGTCGGCCGAGCCGCGGAAAGCGCCCTGCTCGGCGATCTTGATCACGCGCGAGTCCATGGTGGCTTCCACCGTGCCTTCGACCACGAGCGTGTCGCAGTCGGTGATCTCCACGCCCTTGAGCTTGATGTTGGGGCCCACCGTGAGCTGGCTGCCCACGCCCTGGGACGCTGCAGCAGCCCCCGGCTTGTTCACTGCAGCCGAAGACGCTGCGGCCTGGGCGCCTGCGTTGCTGCTGTTGAGGGTTCCCGGCGTCGTGGCGCCACCGAGCACGGAGCCGGGCTGGCGGGGTTGGAACGACTCGGGTTCACGCTTGCCGAAGAAGGGGTTTTGCACGGCCATCAGATCTCCTTGAAAAGAGCAGCCATGCTAGAAGCCATGCGCCCCTAAAAACGCTGGCGTTACGCAAGAACCGTAACCAAACCGCTCGTTCGTTGCATGCACTTGCAGCCCTTGCAGTGTCATACAGGCGCGCGAGCCGATGTAGGACCGTTGCGGCCCGCCGGGTAGGCCGGCAGGCAGCCCCCCTCAGAACACGTTCTCAGGCCCGCCGCAGTTCCTTCGGATCGGCCACGGCCTCGCCGATGCGATCGGCCGTGGCACGCACCACCGGCACGAACTCGCGCAGCATGCGCTCGTTCATCTGGGTGGCGTAGGTCGAGTACACGAGCGTGCCGCGCAGGTGGCCACGGCTGAACACGGGCACCGCGAACACCGTGCTTTCGGCATTGTTGGCCGCGTAGCACAGCGCGTAGCCCTGGCGCCGTGTTTCGCGCACCACGCGGCGCAGTGCGGCCATGTCGGTGATGCGCGGGCCGCCATCCTCGCGGCGGTTGACTGCCTCCACGATCACGCGCCGCTCGGCCGCGCCGCAGAACGCCAGATAGGCCCGGCCCAGGGCCGAATCCATGAACTCGTAGCGCCGCCCGGTGGTCGAGGGGCGCACCGCGTAGGGGCTGTAGGGCATGGTGCAGAACACCACGCGGATCTGGTGGCCGTCCACCACGCCCAGCGACAGCGGCCACTTGATCTCGCGCGTGGTGCCGATCATCAGCGGCGTCGCCATTTCGGCCAGCACCGACCGCTCGGAGATGCCGCAGCTCAGGTTACTCACCGCCAGCGTCAGCTGATACTGGCCATAGGCCTGCGGATCGGTGCGCACGTATTTCTCGGCTTCGAGCGTGCTCAGCAGGCGGTGCAGCGTGGACTTGGCCAGGCCGGTGCGCCGGTGCAGTTCTTGCAGGCTCCAGGTGGGGCGTTCATTCATCACGCGCAGGATGAGCAATGCGCGTTGCACGGAGCGGACTTCAGTGGTCATGCGGGGACCTCCATCTTGCGCACGGAGTGCGGCTGTGGATTGGGACAAAGAGGGTGGATCGAGGTGACCTCTTCCCGCACGACCTGCGAGGAGGATGGACTGGCGAACTAGGCCGCTAGGGGTTCCTTCGTGACGGCGACGGCCTGGCGTGCCGCGTGCCTGAGCAAGGCCTGGTCGGAGCCGACCACGAAGAACGACATGCCCATGGCGCGCAGGCCCGGCACCTGCCGTCCGTCGGCCACGAAGCAGCCCACGGCGCGCCCGGCCTGCTGGCCGGCCTCGCACACGCGCGCCAGCGCATCGGCCACGCGCGGGTCGGCGATGCTGGACGCCCCCAGCGACACGGCCAGATCGGCCGGCGCGACGAAGAGACAGTCCACCCCCGGCACGGCCGCTATGGCGGCAGCCTCTTCGACCGCGACCATGCTCTCGATCTGCACGATCACGGCGCTCTGCGTGTCGCCGGCATGCATCAGCTCGGTCATGGCGCGCTGGCCGTAGCCGCCGACACGGGGCGCGTCGGAAAAGCCCCGGCCGCCTAGGTAGCGCGAGGCACGCACCACATGCGTCGCGATGGCGGCGGATTCCACCCGCGGCACGACCACGCCGGCGGCGCCCATGTCCAGCGCCTGCTGGATGGCCTCCGCTCGCACATGGGGCACGCGCACCAGCGCCGGCAGGCCGCAGGCACGCGACGCCAGCAGCGCGCGGTCCAGGGTTTCAGGGCCGAACGGGGCATGCTCCGCATCGAGCACGACCGCATCTAGGCCGGTAGAGGCAAGCACCTCCACCGTCTGGTGCGACGTGGTCTTCACGTACGTGGCCAGCAGGGGCTCACGTTCCAGCAACCGCGATTTGAGAGTCAGATGGGCAGACATAAGGGGCTCGGCTTGTTGTGATCTTCGGTCGTTGGGCGCCGTCCCAGCCAACCGTAACTACTTGTAATACGCACGTAAGATTCCGCTGGATCAGTCCGGCAGCGCACTCAACGCAGAAATACAGGGAAGAGGAAAAAACAGCGGAGCAGACCGCTGGAGCGCGGGAGTGGCGCACTGCGCAAATCGGCAGCCCCCGTCCCGCACGGCTGCTTCCGCGCGGCCGGCGCTCGCAGCACTGCCGGCCCGCCGCCAAGGGCATGGCGTCTCTGCCAAGGCCCTCCCCATCGCGCTGCGACCGGCAATCGTTGCCCAGCCCTGCCTGCATGCCTGTCTCTCTCTCTTGTGCTTGTATGGATATCTGCCGGTCCGCCATGCGGCCCTCCCCCCGACAGGGAAGGGCTGCCGGCCTGCGACGCGAGCCGCCTGCAGTTGGCAGCTGGCAGGCACGCCTTCCTCGGCGCCCGTCATTCATGGCTATGACAACGTGCAAGGCCATAGCCCCGCTGACACGTCCGGGCGCAGTCTAGGAAGAAGCGGAAGGGGCCGGGCGCGGGATTGCCAGCCTTTCCGGCCGACGGAACCCATGCCCCGCTGGCAGGGGTGCGGTGTGGGGAGAAAGCCACGGGCGGGCCCGCCACACGCACCCCGTATCATCGCCCGCATGTTGCTGTCCCAAATGATGAGCCTGTTCCTGCTGGGGCTGGTGCGCTTCCTGACCGGCTCGCAGGCGCGCTGGTACGGCTGCCCGCCCAAGGCCGAGCAGCGCATCTACTTCGCCAACCACCAGAGCCATGCCGACCTGGTGATGATCTGGGCGGCGCTGCCGCAGGAACTGCGCAGCATCACCCGCCCCATCGCAGCCAAGGACTACTGGACCAAGTCGCCGTTCCGCCAGTGGATCACCACGGCGGTGTTCAACGCCGTCTACGTGGACCGCCAATCCGGCGCCCCGCGCGCGCCCGGCCCCGCTGCAGCGGCCGTTGCACCCGCCGATGCCGAAGCGTCGCCGGCGGCGCTCCCCGCGACGCCCGGTCTTCTCGCCGAGATCACCGCCGCCGTGGCCGAGGCCGACCTGGCCATGGCCGGCGGCCCCGATCCCGCGCCCGAGGCGCTGCCGCCCGAGCCCACGCCCGAAGAGCTGCGCGCCGCCGTGCAGCCCACCGATCCGCTCGCGCCGCTGGTGCGCGCGCTGGAAAGCGGCGACTCGATCGTGATCTTTCCCGAGGGCACGCGCGGCCACGGCGACGAGCCGCAACCCTTCAAATCCGGCCTGTTCATGCTGGCGCGGATGTTTCCCCAGGTGGTGCTGGTGCCCGTGTGGATCAACAACGTACAGCGCGTCATGCCCAAGGGCGAGGTCGTGCCCGTGCCCATCCTGTGCTCGGTGACCTTCGGCGCACCGATCCAGGTGGAGCCCGGCGAAGAGCGCCGCCCCTTCCTCGACCGCGCTCGCCAGGCCGTCATCGCGCTGCGGGACATCTGAAACGCCATGGAATTCCTGCGCAACCTCTCCACCACCCAGCAGATCGGCGCCCTGTTCGTCGTGGTCTTCGGCCTGCTGTCGGCGGTCACCACCTATGCCTTCGTGCAGACCCTGCGCGAGGCCCGCAGCGACGACGCCGCCGAGCAGGCGCACCACGAGGCGCGCCAGTTGGAATGGCGCCGCTTCTGGAGCCTGCTGAAGACCGCCTGGTTCATGGCCACCATCTTCTGGGTGGGCTGGGCACTGGGCGACACCGTGGCCACGGTGCTGTTCGCCATGGTCGCCTTCTTCGCGCTGCGCGAGTTCATCACGCTGTCGCCCACCCGCCGGGGTGACCACCGCAGCCTGGTGATGGCCTTCTTCGTCGTGCTGCCGCTGCAGTTCGTGCTCGTCGGCCTGCGCAAGTTCGACCTGTTCACGGTGTTCATCCCGGTGTACGTGTTCCTGGCCATTCCGGCGATCAGCGCGCTGGCCAACGACCCGCAGCGCTTTCTGGAGCGCAACGCCAAGCTGCAGTGGGGCATCATGGTCTGCGTGTACGGCATGAGCCACGTGCCGGCGCTCCTGCTGCTGGACTTTCCGGGCCACCAGGGCAAGGGCGCCTTCCTGGTGTTCTTCCTGGTGGTGGTGGTGCAGGCCGGCATGATCGCCCAGCACCTGCTGGGCCAGCGGTTTCCGCACCGGCCCGTCGCGCCGCAGGTGAGCCAGAGCTTCCAGTGGCTGAGCTGGGTGATCGGCGTGGCGGTGGGCGGCCTGGCCGGCGTGCTGCTGTCCTTCATCACGCCGTTCAAGCCGGGACAGGCGCTGGGCATGGCGTTGCTGGCCTGCCTGGCGGGCAGCCTGGGCCACCTGGTGATGAAGGCCATCAAGCGCGACCGCGGCATCACCAGCTGGGGCATGCAGGGCATGTCGGTCACCGGCGCCGGCGGCCTGCTGGACCGGGTGGACGCGCTGTGCTTTGCCGCACCCGTGTTCTTCCATTCGGTGCGCTGGTACTTCGGCTTGTAGCCCAATCAGCCACCGGCGCTTATACAGCAAGCGCAGTCAGCTATCAAAAAATGAGCATTGCATGAGAATCCTGGGAATCGACCCCGGCCTGCAGACGACCGGATTCGGCGTCATCGACGTCGAGGGCCAGCGCCTGGGCTACGTCGCCAGCGGCACCATCCGCACCAGCGCGATGGCCCTGGGGGATCTGCCTGGGCGGCTCAAGGTGCTGTTCGACGGCATCACGGAAGTGGTGTCGCGCTACCAGCCCGATAGCGCCACCGTCGAGATCATCTTCGTCAACGTGAACCCGCAATCCACCCTGCTGCTGGGCCAGGCCCGTGGCGCGGCGGTGACCGCCCTGGTGGCCAGCGGCCTGCCCGTGGCCGAATACACCGCCGTGCAGATGAAGAAGGCCGTTGCCGGCCATGGCCGCGCGGCCAAGGCGCAGGTGCAGGAGATGGTCAAGCGCCTGCTGCAGCTGCCCGGCCTGCCCGGCAGCGATGCCGCTGACGCGCTCGGCATGGCCATCACCCACGCCCATGCGGGCGCTGCCATGGCGCGGCTGGCCGAGGCAAGCCCCCTGGCGCGCCGCCAGCACGCCATGTACAAGGGCGGGCGCAGTTACTGAGGGCGGGACAAGAGAAGAAAGAGCGGCAAGCAGTGGGTCGGCAAGCCCGGCGCAGCGCACCCATCGGCACCGCCCGATGCGGTATGGGCTGACAAGGCCGTCATCCGCGGCGTGGTAGTTTTCGCCGTTTTGACGACCGCACAGACCGCGCATGATGCCGAGAACCGCCCTCCTCCTTGCCCTACCGCTCGCCGCCCTGACCCTTACGGGTTGCGGCAATCTCCAGAACGTCAAATCGTTCTCGACCCCCTACGAGCAGCCCATCTCGGGCGAGCGCGCCCGCATCCGGGTCGTGGCCGACGGCATGGTCCGCGCCGTGCCGCAGAGCGACTGTGAAGACTGGCGCCTGCCCGGCGCGGGCGTGATGGTGTCGGCGCGCAAGGGCTTCGCCGACCAGAACGGCCGGTCGCTGGGCATGCCCGGCGCCGACACGGTACCCGCCGACGGCCGCGTGGTCTCGGAGTTCTACGTGCCCGCCGGCAAGCCGCTGATGCTCTCCTATATGAGCAACGGCCGCTCCAACGGCCTTCAGGCCGAGCAGTGCTTCATCCGCAAATCCTTCACGCCCGTGGCGGGACAGGACTACGAGGCCAGCTTCCGCCACAGCGGCCCGCTGTGCCTCACCCGGGTCCACCGGCTGCAGGTGCAGGGCGGCAGCACCACCCGCGACGAGTCCGTGCCGCTGGCCGACGCCAAGCTCTGCCGCGCCAGCGACAACCTCTGACAGAACCCCTGCCGCCCCGCCGCGGGCGCGGCTGGGTCTGCCGCTGCGGCGGGTGGTCAGTTGCTCAGGACGATCTGCGCGATCAACCCCGAGCCGATGGCGATCATCACGTAGTCGCCGCCGTACTGCACCCAGTGGTAGCCGCGGGGCGGTGGCGCCAGATGGTGGTGGCGCCAGTCGCTCACCACATAGTGGCGCGAGCGGTAGGCCGGCGGCACATGGCCGCCCCGGTACCAGTTGTGCGATGGACCGGCGCCGCGGCCGCCATGGAAGTGCTGCGGCGGCCGGTGCCCCGGCGGGCGGGCGCCGGGAGGCGGACCGGGCCGGTAGCCGGGGTGGTAGCCCGGCGGACCGCGGTGGTCATGGGGCCGCGCATGGCGCCGGTCGTCATGGCGCGCATCGTGGCGGCCGCCGTGCCGGCCTTCATGGTGCCCTTCATGGCGCCCTTCGTTGCGGTGGTCGCGCGGCTGGGCCTGCGTGCCGACGGCGGTGGCGCCCAGCGCGGCAGCCATGCACGCGGCCAGCATGCCGCGGGAAAGAAGGCGAGAGAAAAGCATAGGGGTCTCCTGATTCAGCGACGGGCGGATTGTGGGGCACGCCGGCACGCTGCCGTGCGGGCCGCCGCCGCCTTCGTCAATGCAGCACGATCTGCGCGATGACGCCCGTGGCGACCGCCACCAGCACGTAGTCCGAGCCGGTCTGCACCCAGTGGTGGCCACGCGGCGGTGCAGCCAGGTGGTGGCCGCGCCAGTCGTTCACCACGTACTGCGGGCTGCGGTAGTGGCTGGGCAGCCGCCCGCCTTTGTGGAACGCATGTTCCGGCCCGGCCCCGCGCCCGCGGTGGGCGTGCGCCGCCTTGGCTACGCCGTGGCCCGGCGGATGCAGAGCGCGCTCGGCATGTTTCTGGGCCGGCTTGTGTGCCGGTTGGTGCGCATGGGCTGGCGGCCCCCGGTGATCGTTGTTCGGCCGGGGCTGTGCGTTGCTGGCCGTGGCGGCCAGGGCAAGGGCCACCGCCAGGGCGGCACCGGCATATCGGCTGGTGCGAAGCGAGATAGTCATTTCGGGTGTCCTTGAAGTGGGCATGCCCCATCGTGCCTCAAGTCCCCGCCCTTGCGCCCTTCCGGCCCCCCCCGAAGGCCCGTCTTTGCCGAAGCTTTGCCGCAGCTTTTCGGCGTTTACCAACCCGTGACACAAGGCGGCTGGCAAGGAGACTCCACCCCGCCACGGCACTGCCGTGCTCTTTTGCGCGGGCAGCGACCGGCCGCGTGCGGCGGCGCAACCCACACTCAAGCGAAAATGGCCGCCAACGCTTTTTCAGCAAGCGGCTATAGCTATCATTTCAATAGCAACTCATTGCCAGGGCAAGGCCGCGGCTGGGGCGGCCGCAGGGGCGGCCGGTACGCGCGGGGCCGTATGGGCCCGCACCAACGGGCCGGCGGAGCCGCCCGCCAGCCCCACCGGCTCGGCACCGTGCGAGGCCAGCTTGAACTGGCTCACGGCCCGGGTCAGCTGGCTGGCCTGCTCGCGCAGCGATTCGGAGGCAGCGGTGGACTGCTCCACCAGCGCGGCGTTCTGCTGCGTCATCTGGTCAAGCTGGCTCACCGACTGGCTGATCTGGCCGATGTTGTCGCTCTGTTCCGAGGCCGACGCGGTGATCTCCGAAATGATGCCGTGCACGCGGCGCACGCTGTTCACGATCTCGGTCATCGTGGCGCCCGCCTCGCCCACCAGGCGCGAGCCGCCCTCGACCCGCTCCACCGACGCGCCGATCAGCGCCTTGATCTCCTTGGCCGCTTCTGCGCTGCGCTGCGCGAGGCTGCGCACCTCGCTGGCCACCACGGCAAAGCCCCGGCCCTGTTCGCCGGCGCGCGCCGCTTCCACGGCGGCGTTGAGCGCCAGGATGTTGGTCTGGAAGGCAATGGAATCGATCACGCCGGTGATGTCGCCGATCTTGCGCGAGCTGTCGGTGATCTGGTCCATGGTGCTCACCACCTGCGACACCACGCTGCCGCCGCGCGCCGCCACCTCGGCGGCAGACGATGCGAACTCGCTGGCTTGGCGCGACGACTGGGCGCTCTGCTGCACCGTGCTGGTGAGCAACTCCATGGACGAGGCGGCCTCTTGCAGGTTGGCCGCCGTCTGCTCGGTGCGCTGGCTGAGGTCGTGGTTGCCCGAGGCGATCTCGGTACTCGCCGTGGAGATGCTGCCCGCGGCTTCCTGCACCTGCCGGACCAGTCCGCGCAGGGCGTCCTGCATGCGGCCCATGGCCACCACCAGTTGGCCCACTTCGTCCTGCTGCGCCGGCCGCACCTCCTGCGACAGATCGCCGCCGGCGATGCGCTCGGCCAGGTCCCGCGCCTGGCCCAGCGACCGCGTGATCGAGCGCACGCTGAAGAACGTGAGGGGAATGAGCACCGCCAGGCCCAGCAGCAGGCCCACGCCAATCAGAGCCGCCATGCTGGAGGTGCGCGCCTCCACGCCCTGGCGAGCCTCCTCCATCTGCTGGCGCGCAGCGCTGGCCAGGCTGGCGAAGAGCTGGTCGGTGGCCTCCATGTGGCTCTTGAAGCGGTCTGCATAGGCCCCGCCGCCGGCACCGTCGATCTGGGCCCGCTCGATCTGCTCGAAGATCGGCGAGATGCCGTCCTCGTACTGCTTGAGCTCGGCCAGGGAGCGGTCGATGGAGGCGACGAACTCTGCGTCTGCCTGCTGCACCTGCCGCACATCGGCCAGGCTCTTGCGCAGCGCGGCAAGGGTTTTGGCCCAGTTTTCGCGCAGGGCCGCCACTTCCACCGAGTTGTTGAAGTTGATGATGATGTCCTTCTCCGCCCGGCGCAGATTGCCGAGCGTGGTGCGCAGCTCCGCCATGTCGGTGAGCGTTTGCACCCGCTGGGAGAAAAGCACCTGCAGCGTGTCGCGGGTGCGGTCCAGGGCCACGAAGCCCATTGCGCCGATGATGACAAGCAATACCAGGGAAAAAACCGTGCCGAAATACAAGCGTGCACGGATCGACAATCGGCCCAAAACGGTCATGGCGCTCCTCTACAGAACATGATCCATGGCGCATGCAATAAATGCGCCATACCACGCAGCGCGCCTTGTGGGCGCACGGCGCTGTAACTATATGCGTCCCAACCGGGTCTCTCAGCAGGGTATCTACGCGGTGACACCGGTGCGCGCCTCTGGTGCGGCGGCATCGGGCTTAAAACAAGTTGTCACACTTGCGCGGCACAGTGCAGGCATTGGGTTTCTTTTTTGGACGCAACCGGCGCTGCTCGCGCGGCGGGTCGCGCCCCGCCTGCCATGCCACCGTCTTCCTTTATCCCTCGTTCCCTGGCCGCGTACCGCGGCTCGCTGGGCCGCCGCTTGCTCGGCGTTTTTCTGGCCGTGCTGGCGCTCAGCCTGGCGGGCTCTGCCATCGGCCTGTGGTCCCTGCACCGCATCCATGCCTCCACCGAGGCCATGGTGCAAGGCAGCGTGGCCAACGAGCGCCTGGTGGCCGATGCCTACCGGCTCCAGGCCATCAACGCCGAGCGCTACAAGGCCGTCGCCCTCAGCTCCGAACCCGAGGTGGGCGAGATCCTGGGCGCCGACATTTCCCGGACCCAGGCGGAGTACACCGCCTTGGTCGCCCAGCTGGCCCAGCAGCTGCGCACGCCCGACGACGTGGATCGCCTGGAGCGCGTGCGCACGGCGGACGAGGCCTTCCTGAAGGCGCGCACCGAGCTGGTGGCCGCGCGGGACTCGGGCCTGACCGAACGCATCCGCAAGGTGTATGGCGAGCGCTTCCTGCCGTCGTCGCAGACCCTGCTGGGCGCGCTGGACGGCCTGACGCAGTCGCAGCGCAGCGCCATCGACGCTGCGGCCCGGCACGTGGCCGAGCTCGGCCAGCTGGCACGCCTGTCGCTGCTCGCCTTCGGTGCACTGTCGCTGGTGCTGGGCACGCTGCTGGCCCTGTGGCTGGTGCGCAGCATCACCCGCCCCATCGCGCAGGCCAGCGCCACCGCCGACCGCGTGGCCGGGTTCGACCTGCGTCAGGACATCTCCGGCCACGACCGCGACGAGACCGGCCACATGCTGACCTCGCTGTCGGCCATGCAAAGCGCTCTGCGCAGTCTGGTGGGCCAGGTGAGCGCCTCCGTGCAGAGCCTGCGCGCCGCGTCCGCCGAGATCGCCAGCGGCAACGTCCACCTGTCCAACCGCACGGAGCAGGCCGCCGCCAGCCTGCAGGAAACGGCCGCCTCGCTGGAACAGGTCACGCGCAAGATCGCGGAGTCGGTCAGCACGGCCCAGCGCACCGAGGCGCTGGCAGCCGAGGCCGCCACCGTGGCGCGCCGGGGCAGCGGCGTGGTGACGCGCGTTGTGGACACCATGCAGCAGATCTCGCACAGCGCCCGCCAGATCGGCGACATCACGGGCGTGATCGACTCCATCGCCTTCCAGACCAACATCCTGGCACTGAACGCGGCCGTGGAGGCCGCCCGCGCAGGCGAGCAAGGCCGGGGCTTTGCCGTGGTGGCGAACGAGGTGCGCACTCTGGCGAACCGGTCGGCGGAGGCCGCCCGCGAGATCAACGCCCTGATCGCGGCCTCCAGCCGGCAGGTGCACAGCGGTGCCCAGCTGGCCGGCGAGGCCGGCCGCACCATGGAGCAGGTGGTGCATTCCATCGAGCACGCGGCCGGCACCATGGCGGAGATCCGCGCCCACAACGAGGCGCAGAACCAGGACATCGCCACCATCCACGCGGCGGTGACCCAATTGGACCAGATGACGCAGCAGAACGCGGCATTGGTGGAGGAATCGGCCGCCGCCACGGAAAGCCTGCGCGGCCAGGCGCACGATCTGGCGGCCCTGATCAGCCGCTTCGTGCTGCCCAACGCCCAGCGGGGCGGCATGGCGCCGCAGCGGCTGCATGCGCCGGCGCAGCCGCTGCTGACGCACGTTGCCTCTTAGAACGTGTTGACGATCTCCCAGGGGCCGCGCAGTGGTGTTTGCGGGAGGGGATGCAAGGCGCGGTGCGCCGTGGATAGCACGGCTATCCACCAGCGCCGCAACG
>JAEWPH010000189.1 GCA_023460715.1 Pseudomonadota bacterium
GGCCAGACCTGGGCGCCTGCCGGTGCAGCGGCCCAGGCCGCGGGCACCGCCGCAAGGGCCGCACCGGCGCCGGCTGCCCGCAGCAGGGTGCGGCGGTGTGCGGACAGGGGCAGGGCGGAGGCGGGGAAGGGGGGAAGCGTCATGGCGGATCGTGGGGAAGGCAGGGAACACGCCGATCTTCGCACCGCGGCCAGGGCATGGACGGTCAGCGCATATCCAAACATGAAAGTCTGCTGAAGAAACGGCAACGGTGCGCCGCAAGATGCCGCCTCTTTCGTTGGTTTCAGCGCTTTCAAGAAAAGGTGTTTGGTATGGCAAAGCAGTATGCAGGGGCGCGCCGCGCCGTGTGGACGGTGGCGGGCGCCCTGGCGGTGGGTGCGCTCCTGGCCGCGTGCGGCGGCAGCGACGACGCGACGATCGCATCCGACGATTTCACGCAGGGCCTGGCGCAGTGGAAGATCGAGCAGCAAAGCGCGGCCGGCACCGTGACCGCCACGGGCGGCGTGCTGGACATCGTGCAGCCCTCCGGGGCCACGCTGTGGTTTCGCCAGAAGTTCACCGGCGACTACGAGATCACCTTCTCGGCCACGCCCGTGCCGATCAGCTTCGCGGGCACCGCCTTCGTCGACCGCATCTCCGACCTGAACATGTTCTGGAATGCGGTGGACCCGCGCATCGCCTCGGGCGATCCCACGCAGAACAGCTTCGACGGCTCGCTCAATGCGTACAACCCGGTCCGGCTCTACTACGTGGGCTACGGTGCCAACGGCAACACCACCACGCGCCTGCGCCGCAACGACGGCACGGCCAGCCGCCCGCAGATCACCGGCTACGCCACGCCGGCATCCGCCACCGCGGAGGACCGCGCCGGCGGCATGACGGCGGCCACCACGCTCATTGCGAACCAGGCCACGCGCGTGCGCATCGTCTCGCGCGCTGCCACGGCCAGCGACCCGGCGACCCTGCAGTGGTATGCCAACGGCGTGCTGGTGTTCAGCTACGCCGACCCGGCGCCGTACCGGGAAGGCTGGTTCGCTCTGCGCACCACCACCAGCCACTGGCAGATCCGCGACTTCCAGGTGCGCAGGCTGTGAGCGGCGGCTGATGGGCGGCAGGGGCGATAGGGAGCGCTCGCCTGCGGCGCCGTGCCGCCGCTGCAGTCGCATCCCTTCCGGGCCGGCGGCGATTCCGATGCCCTCCGACGAGAGCGGAACTGACTACCGCGGGGCCTGGGCACCGCCACGGGCTCCGTGGTGCGAGCGGTGGCGGCGTCAGCCTACAGGGCGCTTGCGGGGCGAACTCGACAATGCCCGCCATGTCACGCTCCCGCCGCAGCACCATGCTGATTGCCTTCCTGACCTTCATCGCCACGGTCGCCCTGGTGCTCGTCGCTCTCAACTTCACGGCCGGGGAGAAGAAGGTGCAGCAGCAGCTGCCGCGGCTGTACACCACCGCCAGCCCGCAGTTCGAGCGGGCGCTGGGCAGCCTGCTCGGCCCCGGTGTGCTGCCGGGCAACAAGGTGGTGGAGCTGCTCAATGGCGACCAGATCTTTCCGCCCATGCTGGCGGCCATCCAGGCGGCGCAGAAGAGCGTCACTTTTGAAACCTACATCTACTGGTCGGGCGACATCGGCAAGCGGTTCGCCGATGCGCTGGCCGAGCGCGCGCGGGCCGGCGTCAAGGTGCATGTGCTGCTCGACTGGGTGGGCAGCGCCAAGATGGAGGAAAGCTACCTCACCGAGATGAAGAACGCCGGCGTGGAGATCGAGAAGTTCCACAAGCCCCACTGGTACAACCTGGCGCGGCTGAACAACCGCACCCACCGCAAGCTGCTCGTCACCGACGGGCAGGTGGGCTTCACGGGCGGCGTCGGCATTGCGCCCGAGTGGACCGGCAACGCGCAGGACCCGGAGCATTGGCGCGATTCGCACTACCAGGTGCGCGGGCCGGTGGTGGCGCAGATGCAGGCCACCTTCCTGGACAACTGGCTCAAGGTGACGGGCAAGGTGCTGCATGGCGAAGAGTATTTCCCCCAGCTCGACCCCGTGGGGCCGCACCGCGCGCAGATGTTCTCCAGCTCGCCGTCGAGCGGCAGCGAGAGCATGCAGCTGATGTACCACCTGGCCATCACGGCGGCCGAGCGCACCATCGATCTGTCGGCGGCGTACTTCGTGCCCGACGAACTCACGCGCAAGCTGCTGCAGGACGCGCTGGCGCGCGGCGTGCGCCTGCGGCTCATCACGCCGGGCGAGCACACCGACACCGAGACGGTGAAGGCCGCCTCGCGCGGCACCTGGGGCGAGCTACTGCGTGCCGGCGCCGAGATCTACGAATACGAGCCCACCATGTACCACTGCAAGGTGATGATCGTGGACGGGCTGCTGGTCTCCGTGGGCTCCACCAACTTCGACAACCGCTCGTTCCGCCTGAATGACGAGGCCAACCTCAACGTGTACGACGCCGCCTTCGCGCAGCGGCAGACCGCCGTGTTCGAGGCCGATCTGCAGCGCTCGCGCCGCGTGACGCTGGAGGCCTGGGAGAACCGCCCCTGGACCGAGCGGGCCATGGAGCGCGTCACACGGCTGCTGGAAGCGCAGCTGTGATTGGATCGGCCGCCGGCGCCCGCCACTCCGGCGCAGGCTGCTATCAAAACTGAGTAGAAAAGCTCATCTGTCCGGCAGTTGCGCGCCCGGGGGCGCCGTCCGCGGCCCCACTACAGCGTAATCAGCGCGCGCCTACAGTCCGCCCGCAAGGCCGTTCCGAGGATGGTGCAGCGCCCCGCGTTCAGCGCAGGGTCCGCTCCCCACAAACCACACCACATCGGAGAACCCCATGGCCAAGCCACGATACGACGAAGCGCAGCTCAAGGACCTCTTGCTGCAGATGATGGAAACCGAACTGGGCGGCGAGCAGGTGTACCGCACTGCGCTCACCTGCGCGCTCAACGACGACCTGAAGGAAGAGTGGGAGGGCTATCTGGAAGAGACCCTGAGCCACCAGAACGTGGTGCGCACCACCTGCGAGGCGCTGGGCATCGATGCGGACGAAGTCGTGCCCTCGCGCCTGGTGGTCAAGCACATCGGCGAGTCGCTGGTGAAGGCCATGGAACTCGCCAAGCAGGGCGGCAACCCGGCCGCCGCGCAGCTGGTGGCCTGCGAATGCGTGGTGCATGCCGAGACCAAGGACCACGCCAACTGGGAACTGCTGGGCAAGGTGGCGGAAGTCGCCACCGGGGACACCGGCAAGGCGCTGAAGGATGCGCACGAGCGGGTGGAGAAGGACGAGGACCACCACCTCTACCACACCAAGGGCTGGTGCCGCGAGCTGTGGATCGAGAGCCTGGGCATGCCTGCCGTGCTGCCCCCGCCCGAAGAGGTCAAGCAGGTGGAGACGGCCATCGGCGCCTCGCGGGCCGAGCAGCAGCGCACGCAGATGCTCTGAGGTTCCGCCCGCCGTGCCGCGTGCCGCCAACGCCCTCAAGCGCGCCACCCTGCCGCAGAGCCGGGAGGTGCTGCTGCTGGTGGATGTGATCAATCCGCTGGACTTTCCCACCGCGGGCGACCTGCTGCCCGGCGCCGTGGCGGCCGCCCAGGCCATCGCGCGGCTCAAGGCGCGGTTGGCGCGGCGCGGCGTGGCGGCCATCTACGCCAACGACAACTACGGCACCTGGCACAGCGAGTTCCGCGACATCCTGGCGCAGTGCCGCGATCTGCCGGGCGAGCGCGGCGAGATCTCGCGGCTGCTGACGCCGGCGCGCGAAGATCTGGTCATCCTCAAGCCGCAGCACTCGGCCTTCCACTCCACGCCGCTGCAGCACCTGCTGGGCAAGATGCGCACGGAGCAGGTGACCATCGTGGGCCTGGCTGCCGACATGTGCGTGATGCTGACGGCCACCGATGCGCGCATGCTGGGCTACCGCGTCTGGGTGCCCGAGGACTGCACGGCCGCCGAATCGCCGCGGCGCAAGGGCGATGCGCTGCGCCAGCTGCACGAAGTGTTCAAGTGCTCGGTGCGGCCGGCACTGCGCAGCAGAAAGGCCGCCGGCCATGCCCAGTCTTGAAATGGATGCCCTGGAACTGGTGGGCCGAGCGGCCGTGGTCTACGGCGTGCTGCTGCTGCTCATGCGGGCCACGGGCAAGCGCACCGTGGGCCAGTTCACGCCCTTCGACCTGCTGGTGGTGATGCTCGTCAGTGAGGCGGCCGGGCCGTCCATGACGGGCGACGACCACTCCATCTGGGGCGGCCTGCTGGTGTGCCTGATCCTCATCGCGCTCAATACCCTGGTGGGCGTGGTCACTGCGCGCAGCCGCCTGGCCGAGCGGCTGCTGGAAGGCGAGGCCGTGCTGCTCGGGCGCGACGGGCGCATCTTCGACGCCACGCGCAAGCGGCACCGCGTCTCGCAGAACGACATCGAACAGGCCCTGCGCGAGGCCGACTGCGATCTGGACGAGCTGCGCTACGCTTTCCTGGAAGCGGACGGCAGCGTCAGCATCCAGAAGCGCCGAGGCAAAGCCGATACATGACGCGCAGGTGCCCGCGCAGTACTTCTCTCCGCCCCCAACCCAAAACAACAAGGACTCATCCCATGCAAGCTTGGATGGATGCACTGCAGTGGCCGGCCTTCGTATGCTCGGTCCTGGCGGCCTATCTGGTCGCGTCGGAATCGGAGCGGCGGCGTAACGCCGGCTTCTGGGTGTTTCTGGGCAGCAACGTGCTGTGGATCGCCTGGGGTGTGCCGGCCAGTGCCTGGGCGGTGGTGGCGCTGCAGGTGTGCCTGGCGGTGATGAACATCCGCGGCCTGAAGAAGACGCAGAAGTAGGGCGAACTGTCGGGCCCAAGCCCAGGAGCCGGCGCTGAAGCAGATCGGGGCTCAAAGCCCCGAAAGGACTTTGAACAGGTTCTCAGAAAGGCAGACAGCCGGCATGCCCCTGTGAGAGGCGTGCCGGCTGCGGGCCGTGGGGAAGCGAACGGGCGCGGTGGTTGTTCCGGCTCAGACCGCGGATCCCACCCCGCCCACGGCGGCCGTGTTGCGCAGCATGGTGGGCTCGCTGGCGACGGCGTTCAGCGAACCATCGCCGCCGATGCGGAAGTGCGCATTGGCCGCGTTGGCGACCTGCAGGTAAGCCGAGAACTGCTGTGCAGGCAGCGTGAGCGTGCCGCGGGCCGAATCGGGTTCGAGCACGAAGCTGTGCGACACGGCAGCCGGATCGTCGGTGAAGCCGATCTGCAGCATGGTGCTGTGGCGGCCCTCGCGCGAGCCGGTCAGTTCGATGATGCCGACGGCGTTCGGCACCTCATAGCCCTCGTCGCTGAAGCTCTGGCGGCCGGACAGCGCGATCACGCGCACGGCCTTGACCTTGGTGGTGACGTAGGCCATCCACTTGGGGGTGAGATCCGTGGGGGTGAAGACCTGGAACAGGCCGCTGTGCCCCGGTGGCCGGGCGTAGTCTTGGACGTTCTTCATGGGTGTGTTGGGAATCTGGAGATAGACGGCTGTGGACCCGCCGCAGGCGCGGACGCGCGCAGGGGGCCGCGGCGCGTTGCCGCCGGGCGGGCAGGGAGGCGCAGGTGCAGGAAGGCGGCATGCAAGCCGGCCGGCCCCTGCG
>JAEWPH010000190.1 GCA_023460715.1 Pseudomonadota bacterium
GCCCGGCACCGGCCCCGTCGCGAAGGCCTGCCGTGCAGCGGTTTTGCTCCGGTAAAAGGAGCATCATGCGCTTGCTACACAAGGCTTTCAGATCGAAAAGTCTCTCAATCCCTTGAACAACAAGCGCAAGCAGCTACTCTTTTAGAAGCAACCAGGGGCGATGGCTTCAGAGGTTCGGGGCCAACAGGCGCGCCAGCACGGCCTCGTCCATGCCGCGCCGTTCGGCCATGTCGTGCAGCTGGTCCTCGCCGATCTTGCCCACGTTGAAGTACGTGCTCTCGGGGTGGCCGATGTAGAAGCCGCTCACGCTGGCGGCCGGCGTCATCGCCAGGCTTTCCGTCAGGCCCATGCCGATCTCTTCGCACTGCAGCACGCGGAACAGGTCCTGCTTGGCGCTGTGGTCCGGGCAGGCCGGGTAGCCCGGCGCGGGGCGGATGCCGGCGTATTGCTCGCCGATCATTTCCTCGTTGGACAGCGCCTCGCCCGCTGCGTAGCCCCACAGGTCGGTGCGCACGCGCTGGTGCAGGCACTCGGCAAAGGCCTCGGCCAGGCGGTCGGCCAGGCTCTTGAGCATGATGGCCGAGTAATCGTCCAGCGCATCGACGAAGGCTTTTTCCTTCTTCTCCACGCCCAGGCCGGCCGTCACGGCGAACAGGCCGGCGTAGTCGGCGATGCCGCTGTCCTTGGGCGCGACGAAGTCGGCCAGGCAGCGGCTGGGGCGCGTCACGCCGTCGATCACATGCTTTTCGGTCTGCTGGCGCAGGCCGTACCAGGTCATGGCAACCTCGGTGCGGGTTTCGTCGGTGTAGAACTCGATGTCGTCGCCCACGCTGTTGGCGGGGTACAGCGCCAGCACGCCACTGGCACTGAGCCAGCGGCCTTCGATGAGCTTCTTGAGCATGGCCTGGCCGTCGGCGAAGACGCGCGTGGCTTCCACGCCCACCACTTCGTCGGTCAGGATGGCGGGGTAGGGGCCGGCCAGGTCCCAGGTCTGGAAGAACGGGCCCCAGTCGATGTACCTGGCCAGCTCGTTCAGGTCGAAGTTCTTGAACACGCGGCGGCCCAGCAGGCGCGGCGTGGGCGGCACATAGGTGCTGAAGTTGACCGGCGTGCGGTTGGCGCGGGCCTTGGCCAGGGGCCACAGCGGCACCTGCTTCTTGTTGGCATGCTGCTGGCGCACCTTGTCGTAGTCGGCGTTCAGCTCCTGCAGGTAGCTTTGCGCGCCGTCGCCCAGCAGGCTCTGCGCCACGCTCACGCTGCGCGAGGCATCGGGCACGTAGACCACCGGGCCCTCGTAGTGCGGCGCGATCTTGACGGCCGTGTGCACGCGCGAACACGTGGCGCCGCCGATCAGCAGCGGAATCTTCTTGATGCGGAAGTGCTCGTCTTTCTGCATCTCGCCGGCCACGTACTGCATCTCTTCCAGGCTGGGCGTGATCAGGCCGCTCAGTCCCACGATGTCCGCGCCCTCGACCTTGGCGCGCGCCAGGATCTCGTGGCAGGGCACCATCACGCCCATGTTCACCACCTCGAAGTTGTTGCACTGGAGCACGACGGTGACGATGTTCTTGCCGATGTCGTGCACGTCGCCCTTCACGGTGGCGATGACGATCTTGCCCTTGCTGCGCACGTCGCGGCCGGCCAGCTCGTCCTGGCGCTTTTCCTCTTCGATGTACGGGATCAGGTGGGCCACGGCGGACTTCATCACGCGCGCGCTCTTCACCACCTGGGGCAGGAACATCTTGCCGGCGCCGAACAGGTCGCCCACCACGTTCATGCCGTCCATGAGCGGGCCTTCGATCACGTGCAGCGGGCGACCGCCCTTGGCCAGGATCTCCTGGTAGGCCTCTTCGGTGTCTTCGACGATGAAGTCGGTGATGCCGTGCACCAGCGCATGGGACAGGCGCTCGCCCACCGAGCGGGGCGCCTCGGGCGTGCCGCGCCATTCGAGCTTCTTGCTCTCGTCCTTGGCGCCGCTCTTGGCCGTTTCGGCGATCTCCACCAGGCGCTCGCCGGCATCGGGCCGGCGGTTGAGCACCACGTCCTCCACGCGCTCGCGCAGCTGGGGTTCCAGGTCGTCGTACACGCCGACCATGCCGGCGTTGACGATGCCCATGTCCATGCCCGCCTGGATGGCGTGGTACAGGAACACGGTGTGGATGGCTTCGCGCACCGGGTCGTTGCCGCGGAAGCTGAAGGACACGTTGGACACGCCGCCCGACACCTTGGCGCCCGGCAGGTGCTGCTTGATCCAGCGCACCGCCTCGATGAAATCGACCGCGTAGTTGTTGTGCTCCTCGATGCCCGTGGCCACCGCGAAGATGTTGGGGTCGAAGATGATGTCCTCGGCCGCAAAGCCCACCTCGTCCACCAGCACGCGGTAGGCCCGCTCGCAGATCTCGATCTTGCGCGCGAAGGTGTCGGCCTGGCCCTGCTCGTCGAAGGCCATCACCACGGCGGCGGCCCCGTAGCGTTTGACCAGGCGGGCCTCGTGCTTGAACTTCTCCACGCCCTCTTTCATGCTGATGGAGTTGACGATGCCCTTGCCCTGGATGCAGCGCAGCCCGGCCTCGATCACCTCCCACTTGGAGCTGTCGACCATGATCGGCACGCGCGCAATGTCGGGCTCGGAGGCGATGAGCTGCAGGAAGCGCACCATGGCGGCCTTGCTGTCCAGCATGGCCTCGTCCATGTTGATGTCGATGACCTGCGCGCCGTTCTCCACCTGCTGGCGCGCCACGGCCAGGGCCTCTTCGTACTGGCCGTTGAGGATCATGCGGGCGAACGCCTTGGAGCCCGTGACGTTGGTGCGCTCGCCGATGTTCACGAAGAGCTGGCCCTCGCCGATGGTCACCGGCTCCAGGCCGGACAGCTTCATGGGAGGGAGGGAAACAGCGGACATCAGGCTCACCTGTGCAATCGGTTGGGGGATGAAACAGGTGAGCGTCGTTGGAGGGCGGCAACCCGAAGCCATGCGCCCCGAGCCTGACGCCGCCGCCCTGCAGAAGGGACCGGCGGGCGCTGCAACGCTCCTCGGGGAGGCCGGATTTTACTGATTCATGCGCCGCCGCACCGGGCCGGCGCCGAAAAGGCGGCCACGCACCGGGCACATTCCTCAGCGCACCGGCAGGAACTGCAGGAAGCTGCCGCCGAACAAGCCCTGCACGTAGCCGATGGCCGCACGCCGGTACTTCTCGGTAAGCACGGAGGCCAGCAGGTCGAGCCGGGCGATGATCTTGCCGAACTCGCGCTCGAAGCTCAGGTTGCGCTCGGTGGCCGTGATCTCGTCGGCCAGCAGCAGGGGCTGGCCGGTCGCTCCGCGCCGCTGGGACAGCATCCAGGCGGCCACCTCCACGTTGCGCGCGGCGTTGTACAGGTGCTGCGCATCCAGGCTGTCGATGAGGAAGAACTCCACCCGCCCGCCGTGCGCGGTGATGACCATGTCGGCCATCGCGCAGGTGAAGGCGGCGACGCGGTCGCCGGGGAAGTCGGGGCTCAGCGCCAGGGCCAGGGCGTCGATGTCGCGCTTGCCCTGCAGCGCGGGCCACGGCTGGCGCTGCGCCACGGCCTTGCGCACCTGCTCGCCTGCCGCCTCGCGCCCGGCCGCGCCGCCCTTGCGCCATTCCGCCGGGTTGCGGCGGTAGAGCTTGTCCATGAGCAGGAACAGCGCGTCCAGGTTGGCGCGCATGGCCAGCGTGGCCATGCGGTTCACGTCGGACTGGGCGATTTCCCCGGTGCTGGCCGACGCCCCCTTTACCTCGCCCCGGGGCGTGGGTGCGGGCGCGCTGCAGCCGGCCAGCGCGGCGGCGGCCAGCGCGCCGCCCCAGCGCAGCAGCGCGATGCGGCGGGGAAGTGTCTGAGTCCTTGGCGTGGGCATTGGCATGTGCGCCGCATTATGGGCACAGCGCGGGCCGCGCCGGCGCGTGATGCGGAAAGCGACTATGCATAGGCGAAATGCTTCCATCGCCGCACCGGCCGGTACGCGGCGGCGGGCCTAAGGTGGCGGTTTTCCCTGCCGTCCCGCCGCCCCCGGTCCGCCCCGCCATGTCTGCCCTGCCCCAGTCCGCCTCCGCCCTGCCCTCCTCCGTCAGCGCCGCCACCGTGCGCGGCTGGCTCAACGACGGCGCCGAAATCGCCCTGCTCGACGTGCGCGAGGCCGGCCAGTTCGGCGAAGGCCATCCGTTCTTCGCCATACCGGCCGCCTACAGCCGCCTGGAATGGGACGTGCCCCGCCTGGTGCCCCGCCGCAGCACGCGCACCGTGCTGCTCGACGCCGGCGACGGCGTGGCCGCGCGCGCGGCGCAGCGCCTCGCCGCGCTGGGCTATGCGCAGTTGCATGTGCTGGAGGGCGGCGCCCCGGCCTGGGCCGCCGCCGGCTACACGCTGTTCCAGGGCGTGAACCTGCCGTCGAAGACCTTCGGCGAACTGGTGGAACACGCCTTCGGCACGCCGCACGTGAGCGCGGCGGAGCTGCAGCGCCGCCAGCAGGCGGGCGAGCTGCTGGTGCTGCTGGACGGCCGCACGCTGGAAGAGCACCGCAAGATGACCATTCCCGGCGCCACGCCCGTGCCCAACGGCGAGCTGGCGCGGCACTGGAGCGCCTTGGCGCCCGACCCGGCCACGCCCATCGTCGTCCACTGCGCAGGACGTACGCGCAGCATCATCGGCGCGCAGATCCTGCGCAGCCTGGGCGTTCCCAATCCCGTGCTGGCGCTGGAGAACGGCACCCAGGGCTGGGCGCTGTCCGGTCTGGCCCTCGAACATGGGAGCCCGCGCCGGCCTCCCGCCCTGCACCCCGCACAGCCTGCGGACCAGGCCCGCGC
>JAEWPH010000191.1 GCA_023460715.1 Pseudomonadota bacterium
GGCCCCGGCCGCCGCCGGCGATGCATGGCGCCGCTGCGCGGCCCTCACCAGCGACAGCAATGCGCGCCTGGCCTGCTTCGACCAGTGGGCCGGCGCCCAGTCCTGGCAGGCCCCGGCCGCCACGGCCAGCGCCCAGCCACCCGCAGACGGCTCGGCCCCGCCCCCGCCGGTGGACGCCACGCTGCCGGCCACGCGCATCATCGAGGTCGCCCAGGTGGACGGCTGCCGCGACGAGCAGTACAGCACGCTGTCGCGCTTCTGGGAGCTGGAGTCGGGCAGCGACTGCGGCACCTTCCGCTTCCGCGGCTACCGGCCGATCAGCGTCTCGGTGGCCAAGGGCAGCAACGTGAACCGCCAGCCCACCTCCGACAGCCCCGACCACAGCGCCGCCAACCCGGTGGACTACCGCACGACCGAAATGCGCGTGCAGCTGTCGGTGCGCACGAAAGTCGCCGAGGGCCTGCTGACGCAGGGCCACCCCACGCTGAAGGACTCGGTGTGGTTCGGCTACACGCAGCAGTCGTACTGGCAGCTCTTCAGCCCCGGCATCTCGCGCCCCTTCCGCGCCACCGACCACGAGCCGGAAGTGATGTACGTCTACCCGACCGACGCCAAGCTGCCCTTCGGCTGGCGCTGGCGCTACAGCGGCATCGGCCTGGTGCACCAGTCCAACGGCCAGAGCCTGCCGCTGTCGCGCAGCTGGAACCGCGTCTACCTGATGACCGGCATGGAACTGGACAACCGCTGGATCGTGACCGGCCGGGTGTGGAAGCGCCTGAACGAAGGCGCCGACAGCGACGACAACCCTGGCATCAGCAATACCATGGGCCGCGGCGAGCTGACGGTGGCCTGGAACATGGACCGCGACAACACGCTGGCGCTGACGGCACGCAGCAGCGGTCTGGGCAGTTCCGCCCGCGGCTCCGGCCGGCTCGAATGGATGCAGACGCTCGGCAAGTCGTTCGGCGGCGGCAAGAGCAACCTGCGCCTGCACACCGCGCTGTTCTCCGGCTACGGCGACAGCATGATCGACTACAACCGCAAGCGCACCGTCCTCAGCGTCGGCCTGAGTCTGGTCGATTTTTAAGCGCCTGTTTACGATCCCCCGAGGGATCGTCGACGTGCTCCCGCGCCGCGCCCCGCCCTGCGCCCTGTGCGCGGGGCCGCCGGCCAGCGCGGCCGGGATCACATCCCGTTACCCTTTGGAGCGCCACGCGCCTTGAAGCGGGCCGCCGCCGCCGACACAATGCACGCACACATCGCAGCCCGGCAGGCGCCCTGACTCCCAAGCGACCCAAAAGAGCGGGTTTTGCACCGCTTACCCCGCCATTGCCGGCCACGAGCCCTCGGAAAATGCCGCTCGGAGGACGGACACCATGGACATGCAATACCAGCTCAAGGCGGGCAGCTACTACCTGTACGACATGCGCGAAGCTCCGAGCGCCGTCACGGGTGAGCGCCGCTTCAAGCTCAAGACGGACAACGTCGCCATTGCGTTCGACGTCCACACGGGCGAGGTGCACCAGCACGGCAGCCCCACCCGCATCCAGTCCTGGGCCACCACCGCTCGCCGCCGTCTGCGCGCCGCAGGTGCCCTGGCCGAAGCCAACGACATCGTTGTCGTTTCCGGCCCGCTGCCGGTGGACGAGCTGAACAAATGCCTGTGGATCAACGGCTACTGCCGGCGCATGTTCAAGCGCCTGGCGAGCCTGCCCCACGGCAAGCTGCAGCGCACTGCGGAGCCTTTCCGCAAGGCCGCTTGAGGCCCTTTTTCGCGCCATCGCCCACTTCCCCGTCAGCCACCGGTACGCGCCCCGCGCGGCACCTCTAGCGCGGGCAGGCGTCCGCCCCGCGGCCCGCCAGCCTCCCTCTGCGCACTCAGACCAGCTCGTCGTCGTCCTCGGCCAGCGCCTGCGCCGGCACGGCCTCCGCATCGGCATGCTTGACGATGGTGACCGGCACTGGGCTGGCCTGCACCAACTCCTGCGAGACCGATCCCAGCAGCGCGCTGGCGATCGCGCCTTGCCCCCGGGCGCCAATCACGACCATGCCCACGCCGTGGCGCTCCGCGATGTCCACCAGCGTGTGCGCCACGTCGCCCACGGCGACCTCGGTGGCATAGGGCACGCCGGCCGCCTCGATCAACGCACGGGCCGAGGCCATCAAATGCTGGCCGGCCTCCAGGCTGGCGGCGGCGATGAGCTCCGGATCGCGCGAGACCACCATCTCGTACAGCGTGGCCGGCTCCTGCACATGGGCCAGCACGACCTGCGCCTGCAGCCCCTGGCGCAGCAGGGCCAGCGTGTGGTGCACGGCATCGAGGGACAGGTCGGAGCCATCGACGGCGATGAGGATCTTGAGCATGTTCTTCGTCCTTTCCTTGTCTTTCCGGTGAGCGACTTGGCGGCCGGGCCCCGTGCGGGCCGTTGCGGGTGCCAGGGCACTGCAGCGGCGCGGGAGTGGCAGGGGCACCGGGTCGCCGAACCAGTGTAGTGCGCGCGCCCCCGCGCACGGTGCAGGCCAAAGACCCGTCTTGCGCTGGCGCAAGCGCAGCGCTGCAGCGGCGCAGCCGGGCCGGTCTGGGACAATCGCGGGATCATGTTGCAGTTCGAACTTCTCAAGACCGACCCCGCCAGCCACGCGCGCCGCGGCACCCTCACGCTGAACCACGGCGTGGTGCAGACCCCCATCTTCATGCCCGTCGGCACCTATGGCACCGTCAAGGGCGTGATGCCGCAGAGCCTGCACGACATGGGCGCGCAGATCATCCTGGGCAACACCTTCCACCTGTGGATGCGCCCCGGGCTGGACGTGATGCAGAGCTTTGGCGGGCTGCACAAGTTCGAGCAGTGGGACAAGCCCATCCTCACCGACTCGGGCGGCTTCCAGGTGTGGAGCCTGGGGGCCATGCGCAAGATCACCGAGGAAGGCGTGACCTTCGCCAGCCCCGTGAACGGCGACAAGCTGTTCATGTCGCCCGAGGTGAGCATGCAGATCCAGACCACGCTCAACTCCGACATCGTGATGCAGCTCGACGAGTGCACGCCGTACGAGACCAAGGGCCACAAGACCACCGAGGCCGAGGCACGCAAGTCCATGGAGATGAGCCGCCGCTGGGCCCAGCGCTCCAAGGACGAGTTCGAGCGCCTGGGCAACCCCAACGCGCTGTTCGGCATCGTGCAGGGCGGCATGTACACCAACCTGCGCGAGGAATCGCTGCAGGCGCTGGTCGAGATGGACTTCCCTGGGTACGCCGTGGGCGGCGTCAGCGTCGGCGAGCCCAAGGACGAGATGCTGGAGATCATGGCGCACACGCCGCACCTGCTGCCGGCGAACAAGCCCCGCTACCTGATGGGCGTGGGCACGCCCGAAGACCTGGTGCAGGGCGTGGCCGACGGCGTGGACATGTTCGACTGCGTGATGCCCACCCGCAACGCGCGCAACGGCACCATCTTCACGCGCTATGGCGACTTGAAGCTACGCAATGCCCGCCACAAGGCCGACCACCAGCCGCTGGACGCCACCTGCACCTGCCACGCCTGTGCCGGCAAGGACGGCGTGTCCTGGGCCGACGGCGGCCGCGGGGGTTTCAGCCGCGCCTACCTGCACCATCTGGACCGCTGCGGCGAGATGCTCGGCCCCATGCTGACCACCATCCACAACCTGCACTACTACCTGAACCTGATGCGCGAGGTGCGCGAGGCGCTGGACGCCGGACGGTTCGCAGAATTCCGCAAGCAGTTCGCAGCGGACCGCGCCCGCGGCGTCTAAGAACGTGTTTGCGATCTCGCTGGGGTCGCGTTGGAGCGCCATCGGGATGAGTGGATGCTTCGGGTGCGCTGCATGGGCTCGTGCCCATGCAAGCAGCCGGGGCGTCAAGGCGTGTTTCCTGTGGCCCGATTTCGCGCGAACCCGAAGGGCAGCGGCGTGGGCGGGCGGTCTGCGGCGTTGCGGCGCTGGTGCAAGCCCAAGCTATCCACTGCGCACCGCGCCTTGCATCCCATCCCGCCCACGCCGCTGCGCAACCCCTGGGAGATCGTCAACACGTTCTAAGCGCCCGCGCCCTGCGGGTGGTGCGTCCCGCGGGCCGGAACGGGAATGCGCTGGTGTCGGACACGGCGCGCACCCGGCCCGCCCCAGCATCGGGCGCATGCTGACCGTTCACCACCTCGAAACTTCGCGCTCGCAGCGCGTCCTGTGGCTGCTGGAAGAGCTGGGCGTGCCCTACCAGATCCAGCGCTACCAGCGCGACCCGAAAACCCGCCTGGCGCCCCCGGCGCTGCGCCGGATCCATCCGCTGGGCAAGTCGCCCGTCATCACCGAGGGCGACGAGGTGGTGGCGGAGTCCGGCGCCATTCTCGAATACCTGGCCGAGCGCTATGGCGACACGGCACCGCCCGACCTGGCGCGGCTTGAACCTGCCCGCGGCACGCCGGAGCGCCGGCAATGCCGCTTCTGGATGCACTACGCGGAAGGTTCGCTGATGAACTGGCTGCTGCTCAAGCTGGTCTTCACCACCCTGCCGCGCCAACCCATGCCGTTCTTCGTGCGGCCCATCGCCCGCAGCCTCTGCGGCCGTGCCTCCGCCAAGCTGGTCGATCCGAACCTGGCCACGGCCCTGGCCTTCATGGACGAACACCTCTCGCACCGCCCCTGGTTCGCGGGCGATGCCCTGACCTTGGCCGACTTCCAGATGAGCTTCCCCGTCGAAGCCGCTGCCAGCCGCGTGCAGGACGTGCAGCGCTACCGCCACGTCTTCGCCTACCGCGACCGCATGCGCGCCCGGCCGGCCTACCAGCGGGCGCTGGACAAAGGCGGCCCGGTGGTGATGGCCGGCTGACGCGGTCTCTCTAGGGCACGGCCCCTTCGCCCTGCCCCCCGGCGGTATCCGCCGCCAGATCCGGCAGCACGCGGCGCCGGCCGGAGGCGGCGTCCGCGCCCCGCCCGGCATGTGCTCCGCAGGCATGGCAGAACCGCGCGAAAGCGCTCTTGCGCGTGGAGCAGGCGCCGCAGCGGTCGTACAGGCCGATGCCGCAGTGCGGGCAGAAGTCGATGGACGTGTCCTTCAGGTCCACCGTGCGCTCGCAGCCCGGGCACACGCCCTTGGCCAGCCGCGCCAGGGCCACGTCGTAACTGAGCTCTTCGCGCCGCTGCGCGTCGGGCAGCGCTTCGGCCTCTTTCTGGCGCTCCAGGTAGCGGTTGAGGGCCACGATGGCATAGCGCCCGGCCAGCGCCGTGATGACGATCCCCACCACGTAGCGCACGTAGCCGCCGTAGCTGGGCAGGTAGGGCACCAGCTCGACGAAGAACGCGAACAGCGCGAAGAAGATGAAGCCCCACACGAACGGCCAGTAAGTGCTCTTGCGCTTCTTGGCGAACAGCCAGCCGGCGGCGATCAGCAGCGGCAGCGTGAGCGCCAGGCGGTAGAGGAACACGCGCAGCTCCACCTTGCGCATCTCCGCGTGCAGGAGTTCGTAGCCGCCCTCTTCCAGCTGCGACAGGTTGGACTGGGCCGCCTGGGCCGCCTGCCGCGCGTCCAGCATGGCCTGCTGTTGCGCCTCCACGGCCTGCTGCGTCTGGCGCTCGCGCTGCTGCAGCGCATCCAGCGCCTGCGTGCGCTGCACTACCTCGGGGTTGTGCTCGGCCTGCTGGGTCGCACTGCGCGTGGCCAGCCAGTTGTCGAAGGTCTCGCGGGCGGACGCGCTCTCGCTGCGCGCCTTGGCGCGTTGCAGGCGGGCCTGTTCCAGCGCCGTCTCGGCAGCGTCTTCGGCCTGGCGCGCGGCCTTGACCTGCTCGCGCAGCGTCTCGGCCGCCTTGCGGTCCAGGAAGTCGTCGAGCTGCAGCGGCGTTTCCACGCGCGGCAGATCGCCCACGATGGTGCCGCCCAGCCCGATCAGGAAGCTGGCGAACACCACCGCCACCAGCCACAGGCCGCGGCGGAACCATTTCTCGGACAGGCGCAAGGCTTTGCTCACATTCGTCTCCTCAGAAGTGAATCACTATGCTTTCGATAGCTATCTGCGCTTACTGCATAAGCGCTGGAGGCTTTTTTGCTTCAGTCCTCACGGTTGGCGCAGGTCCAGCGCGGCCGGGGCGCCGGCCAGCTGGGTACGCTGCAGCCACGTGAGCACGGAGTCCACCGTCACCGTCTCGATGCGATCGGCATAGCGCTTCTCGTTGGGGTGGTCGTCGAAGGCGATGTTGGCCGCGGTGATGCGCCCGCCCAGCCGCGTGAGCGGCCCCAGCCGCAGCGCGGTCGGCTCGTAGCCCTTGAAGCGCAGCCAGGCCTGCGCCTGCTCGCGCGAACGGATGGTGCCCGGCTCCATGGCAGCGGCCAGCGTCTCCAGCGCCCACTGGTTGGACTGCTGGTACTTGGGGCTCCAGGCGTAGCTCACCATGCTGTAGGGCCGGTGGTGCAGCACCTTCGCCCGGGTGTTGTCCGCCAGCACGGGCAGCAGGCGCGCCTGCACCTCGGGCGTGGGCACGGCCCACACGGCCTCGAAGCGCCACAGGTCGTCCAGGAAGAAGTCGCCCAGGCCCTGGCGGAACACCTGCGCGTGCGCCGTGCCGCACTCGTTGAGCTTGTGCACCACGCGCCAGGGGCCGGCGTCCGTGCGGTAGGCCCAGCCCAGGTGCGAGTAGCGCAGGCCGTATTTGCTGAGGTCCTGCCCCGCGCGGCCCAGCACCACCACCCGCGTGCCGGCCCGCTGGTACTCCGCATCCAGCGCCTGCGAGGTGCGCTCCGCGAGCAGCATGCCGCGCTCGATCACCTGCGCGGAGGGCTGGCGCTGCTCGCACGAGCGGCCGGCGTGGGCGGTGCCAGCGCCGGCGGCGGCCAGCACCATGAGCGCCGCCAGCGCCAGTGCGCGCAAGGGCACGGCAGGCGCTGCCGTGCATGCGTAGAGGGTTGTCCGGTGCGTCATCGGCATGGTCAATCGTCCCCTCACAGCGTTTCGTTGTGCAGCAGCGCACGGCCCACGGCATTCGGAACGAAGGCGATCACCTCGCCCGCCGCCGACAGGATCACGCCCGTGCCGATCACGCTGCAGGTCACGACCGTGCCCACGCCGTGCGCCGTGGCGGACAGCGCCTTGCCGGAGACCTCGATGCTGACCTGCGCGCCGTCGGAGGCGCGTTCCAGCAGGTACACGGTGCCGCGGGCCGAGGCCTCGACGGCCTTCACCGTGAGCACCGCGCCGCCCACCGACAGCGCCACCGGAAGGGTGACCACCGCGCCCGCCACGGCAGACCCGGCCGACGCCGTGCCCACCACCGAGGCCACCGGCAACATCGACAGCGCGGCCGAGGCCTCGCTTTGCGCATGGGCTGCGGGGGCAAAGGCCAGGGCCGCGGCAAGGCCCGCGACCGCGAGCCCGGAGGCAAGCGCGGAACGCAGGGGTGACAACAAACGATCGGTAAACATATTTTTCTCCTCAGCAGGTATCAGAACATGGCGGGGGCGCGGCGCCGCCCGCACGCAGGAAAAAACCGTGGGGAACTCAATCGGCAGAAGGGGCCTGCGCCGCACCTGCGGCGTCGCGGCCGCCCTGCAGGCGGGCCTCGGCCAGGTCGGCCTCGTGGCGGTCGCGCAGCATCTTGGCCAGCGTGAAAGCGGTGGTGATGAGGTACAGCCAGCTCACGCCCAGAAAGGCCTTGTAGGTGGCGTTGATGTCCATGCCCAGCAGGCCCCAGCCCGTCAGCCCCATGGCCACAGCGAACCCGCCCCAGACCACCAGCTTCCACAGCGGCGTGTCGCCCCCGCGGTGGCCGCCCGAACGGCGTGCGTTGTCATTGTCCCGTACGAACTTCGCCAGCACGAAGGCGGCCGACAGACAGAACACGTAGCCCATCACCATGAACGCACGCTCCAACTGCTCGCCCGGCAGCCAGGCCAGTCCGGTGGCGCACAGGAAGACGGAGATACCGAACGAGACCCAGACCTGGAGCTGCCAGGCCCGGGTGTCGCGCTGGAGGATGAAGGGAGCAGTAGACATACAGCGGTGGTGGCCCTGAGGGCCGTGGTTGAACACGGAGCCGATCGTGCCGCGCCGTGGCGCCGCCGCCCCCCCGCGCATTGCACCAGTGGCAGCGGCCCGGCTTCGCGGTATCGCCTGAAGATACTTTCAGTGCACAGCACGGGGCACCTGGGCGACATGGCGACACCCGCAGGTCTTTGACAATCGCAGCAGCCTTCCACCAACACGTCCGCACGGAGACTGCCATGAGCGACCCTAAACCTTTCGACCTCGTCGTCCACGGCGCCACCGGCTTCACGGGCCGGCTGGTCGTGGAGTACCTGCTGCAGCGCTACCCGGCGGGCAGCGGCCTGCGCTGGGCCATGGGTGGGCGCAGCGCCGACAAGCTCGCCGCCGTGCGCGACGCCCTGGGCGCGCCCGCCGACACCCCCTTGGTCGTGACCGACAGCAGCGATCCCGCCAGCCTGCAGGCCCTGATGGACCAGACCCGCCTGGTGCTCACCACGGTGGGCCCCTACCAGTTGTACGGCAGCGAAGTCGTGACCGCCTGCGCGGCGGCTGGTGTGGACTATGTCGACCTGTGCGGCGAGCCCGCCTGGATGCGCCAGATGATCGACGCGCACGAAGCCACCGCCCAAACGAGCGGCGCACGCATCGTGTTCTCGTGCGGCTTCGACTCCATTCCCTTCGACCTGGGCGTGTTCCTGCTGCAAAAGGAATTCCGCGCCCGTTTCGGACAGCCGGCATCGCGCGTGCGCGGCCGGGTGCGCAAGATGAAGGGCACGTTCTCGGGCGGAACGGCCGCCAGCCTGAAGGCGACGATGGCCGCCGCCGCGAGCCAGCCCGGCGTGCTGGAACTGCTGAAGAACCCGTTCTCGCTCACACCCGGCTTCGAAGGCCCGCGCCAGCCCTCGGGCAGCAAGCCCATGGTGGACGAGGCTTTGGGGGATGGCGTTTGGGTGGCACCGTTCGTGATGGCGGCCATCAACACCCGCAACGTGCACCGCTCCAACTTCCTGCTGCAGCACGCCTACGGTGCCGACTTCGTCTACGACGAAATGCTGGTCACCGGCCCCGGAGAGAAGGGCGAGGCCATCGCCCACGCCGTGGCGGGCGACAAATCGCTCGGCTCCGATCAAGGCCCCAAGCCGGGCGAAGGCCCGTCGCGCGAAGAGCGTGATGCCGGCTTCTACGACGTGCTGTTCCTCGGCACCGACGCCGATGGCCACCGCCTGCGCGTGGGCGTGACGGGCGACCGCGACCCGGGCTACGGCTCGACCTCCAAGATGATCGCCGAGGCCGCGGTCTGCCTGCTGCAGGACGCCGCAGGCACGCCCGGCGGCATCTGGACGCCGGCCCCCGCCCTGGGCGAGCGGCTCATCGCGCGGCTGCAGGCCCACGCCGGCCTGGCCTTCGCCGTCGAGCCGGACTGACCGCGCAGCGGCATTCTGCGCCCGCGCCGCTCACACGGCCAGCGGCAGCTCGGTGGTGGAGAGCACGTTGCGCACCACCATGAACGAGCGCACCTGGCGCACGCCCGGCAGGTACAGCAGCTGCTCGGCGTGCAGGCGGTTGAAGCTGTCGTTGTCGCGCGTGCGCACCAGCATGAAGTAGTCGAACTCGCCGGTGACCACATGGCACTCCATGCAGCCGGAGACCTTGGCGGCGGCCTTCTCGAAGGCGGCGAACGATTCGGGCGTGGAGCGGTCCAGCACCACGCCGATCATCACCAGCATGCCGGCCCCGACCGCCCGAGGCCGCAGCAGCGCCACCACCTTGTCGATGAGCCCCAGGCGCTTGAGGCGTTCCACGCGCCGCAGGCAGGCTGGCGCGCTCAGGTGCACCTTGGCCGCCAGCGCCACATTCGAGATGGAGGCATCGCGCTGCAGCGCACGCAGGATGGCCTTGTCCGTGCGGTCCAGCTCGGCGGTGCGGTCTTCCCCCGCAATGCCGCCAGACGATGCACTTACTTTTGTTGCGCACATGGCTTCATTCCTGAAATTCAAATAAGCAAATTCAGGTTTTACACGCTTTTCAAGCAAATGAAGCGAACTTGTTCGCAACCCTGTTGCGCCGGTATTTTCCTACCATGTCCCTCAGCGGACACCCTTGCCGACGCCGCCCTCCGGGGCACTGCGGCACCCGGTCGCACCCACCTCCGTTTCCACGCATTGCCAGAAAGCCTTCCATGAACCTGCAGAAATTCGAACGCTATCCCCTGACCTTCGGCCCCACGCCCATCCAGCCGCTCAAGCGCCTGTCGGCCCATCTGGGCGGCAAGGTGGATCTGTACGCCAAGCGCGAAGACTGCAACTCCGGCCTGGCCTTCGGTGGCAACAAGACCCGCAAGATGGAGTACCTGATCCCCGAGGCGATCGCCGGCGGCTACGACACGCTGGTCTCCATCGGCGGCATCCAGTCCAACCAGACCCGCCAGGTGGCGGCCGTGGCTGCGCACCTGGGCATGAAGTGCGTGCTGGTGCAGGAGAACTGGGTCAACTACTCCGACGCGGTGTACGACCGCGTGGGCAACATCGAGATGAGCCGCATCATGGGTGCCGAGGTGCGCCTGGATGCCGCAGGCTTCGACATCGGCATCCGTCCCAGCTGGGAGCAGGCCATGGAAGACGTGAAGAAGGCGGGCGGCAAGCCCTTCCCCATCCCTGCCGGGTGCTCAGAGCACCCGTACGGCGGCCTGGGCTTCGTGGGCTTTGCCGAAGAAGTGCGCCAGCAAGAGAAGGAACTGGGCTTCCAGTTCGACTACATCGTGGTCTGCTCGGTCACCGGCAGCACGCACGCCGGCATGGCCGTGGGCTTCGCCGCGGATGGCCGCGCGGACCGCGTGATTGGCATCGACGCATCGGCCAAGCCCGAAAAGACGCGCGCCCAGGTGCTGCGCATCGCCCAGAACACCGCCAAGCTGGTCGAGCTGGGCCGCGACATCACCGACGCCGACATCGTGCTGGACGACCGCTTCGGCGGCCCCGAGTACGGCCTGCCCAACGACGGCACGCTGGAGGCCATCCGCCTGTGCGCCCGCATGGAAGGCATGCTGACCGACCCGGTCTACGAGGGCAAGTCCATGCACGGGATGATCGAGAAGGTGCGGCTGGGCGAGTTCCCCGCGGGCTCCAAGGTGCTCTACGCCCACCTGGGCGGCGTGCCGGCGCTCAACGCCTACAGCTTTCTTTTTCGCAACGGCTGAACCCGGCCCACGCGACGAGGCGGCGCAGCTCACGCGGCTGCTGTCCATGGCATTGATCTGACGGAACCCACGCTAGGAGCCCTGCAATGACCCCGACCCCCATCCGCAGGAAAGCCTGCGCCGCCCTCTTCGCCACCGCGCTCGGCGCACTGGCACCCCTGCTCACGGCCCAAGCGCAGGGCTATCCGGCCAAGCCGGTGCAGCTCGTCGTACCCTTTCCACCGGGCGGGGCAGTGGACATCGTGGGCCGGCTGATCAGCAAGAAACTCGGCGACCAGTTGGGCCAGCCCATCGTGATCGAGAACAAGGGCGGCGCCGGCACCATCGTCGGCGCCTCCTACGTAGCCAATGCCGCGGCGGACGGCTACACGCTGCTGATCAGCTCGGGCTCCACCTTCACCGTCAACCCCGCGCTCCACGCCAAGCTGCCGTACGACCCGGTCAAGAGCTACGAGCCCATCGGCATGGTGGCACGGGTTCCGCTGATCCTGCTGGCGAACCGCGACGTGCCGGTGAACGACCTGAAGCAGCTGATCGCCGGGGTGCAGGCCCGCCCGGGCACGTATGTCTACGGCTCGTTCGGCAGCGGCACCACCGGGCACTTCGCGGCCGAGCTGGTGTGGTCCGCGATCGGCGTCAAACTGATGCATGTGCCGTACAAGGGCAGCGCACCGGCCATGAGCGACCTGATGGGCGGGCAGATTCCGTTCACCATCGACACCGTGGCCGCGGCGCTGCCGCAGCTCAAGTCCGGGAAGATCAAGGCCATCGCAGTCACGGGCGGAACGCGCGCCACGCAATTGCCCGACGTGTCCACCGTGGCCGAAAGCGGCTTCGCAGGCTTTGCCGCAGATTCCTGGCTGGCCGTGGTCGCGCCGCGCGGCCTGCCGCCCGAGGCGAAGGCCCGGCTGCAGAAAGCCCTGGCCGACACCATGGCGGATGCAGAGATTCGCAGCAAGCTCATCGCCAGCGGGCTGGAGCCGGCGTATGAGCCCGCCGACGCCGTGGCGCGCCGCATCGACGAAGAGCTGCCCCGCATGCGTGCCGTGGCGCAGAGCGCCAACATCCGCGCGGAGTGAGCTGCGCGCGGATGCGCTGCCTGCGTCAATGCGCCAGGCTGGCGCGCGCGGGGGCCGCAGAGCGGC
>JAEWPH010000192.1 GCA_023460715.1 Pseudomonadota bacterium
CCTCCGCGGGCTGCGCTGCATCCGCCGCGGCGCCGTCAGGCCCCGGCTGCGGCGTGTGCGAGGGCACGGGTGCGGGCACGGCCCGCAGCATGAACCCGGTGCCGCGCGGCTTGATGTGGCGCGCGCCGGGCTCCTGCGGGGGCGGCACCTTGAACACATCGGCGTAGGCGGCCGTGGCGGGGAGGGCTTCGTATCGGACAGTCATGCGCGCATCGTAACGGGCCCGGGCGGCATTTGGGATCAAATAGGCCTGTAGCGCTTGATGGTCAAGCGCATGCAGCTATCAAATTAATAGTGTTGCGTCAGGCCGGGGCGGGCGCGCCTGCGGGGCTGCTGGCCGGGCCCCAGACGATGCAGTCGCGCCCCTGCGCCTTGGCCGCGTACAGCGCGCGGTCGGCGTGTTCCAGCGTCTGGTCGATGGTCTGGCCGGGCTGGTACCGGGTGACGCCGATGGACACCGTCATGCGGATGGGCGGGCGGCCCGGTCGCTCCATGCGCTGCGCGGCCACGGCCCGCCGCACGCGCTCCAGCAGGTCCGCCGCGTCTTCCGGCCGGGTGTTGCACAGCATCAGGATGAATTCCTCGCCACCCCAGCGCGCCAGGGCGTCCGAGCCGCGCACGCACTGGCGCACGGTGTGGGCGAAGTTCTGCAGCGCCGCGTCGCCCACCGCATGGCCGTGGGTATCGTTGATGGTCTTGAAGTGGTCCAGGTCGAGCTGCGCCAGCAGCAGCGGTTGGCCGCTGCGCTCGGCGCGCAGCATCTCCATGCGCATCATCTCCAGCATGTAGCGGCGGTTGGGCAGGCCGGTCAGGTCGTCGTGCGTGGCCAGCTCGCGGATCTGCTCCAGCGCCTGGGCCAGCTTTTCCCGCTGGCGGCGCAGGTGTTCCCGCGTGGCCTGCACGCGGCGGGTCAGGAAGGTGCTGCTGAGCAGCACCACCACGATGATGATGCCGTAGGCCACCGACAGCGCGCGGGAGTGGCCGGGCTCCTGGCGCAGCTCCACCACGATCCACGCCAGCCCGAACACGCCCAGCCCGTAGACCAGCACGCCCAGCATCTGCCGGGGCGTGAGTCCGAACATGCCGAACATCATGATCACCGCCAGGATCGGCGGCGTGATGCCGCGCGCCTGCCCGCCGATGGCGTAGGCCACGGCATTGCAGGCGATGGCGTAGAGGATCTGGACCAGCGTGAGAGACGGGTCGCTGAAGCGCGTGGAGTATCCGGTGCGGATGGCCGCCAGCACCAAGGTCAGGCCGAGGGCGCTGGCCAGCGTCCACCAGAGGACGTGGGTGCGGTTGGCCATGCCGGCGGCCGCCACGATGTGCATGGCGATCATGCAGCCGGTCATGAGCAGCGCTGCCAGCCCGGCCATGGTCACGCGCAGGCGCTGGCGCCGGTCGGTGCCCAGCAGCGCGTCCATGAGCCGCCGCAATGCGCTGCTGCGGGGCGTGCCGGCATCGGCGGCTGCGTGGTTCACGCGGATCCCTTTCCCTGGTCAGGAGGTGTCTTCTTGCACCGCGCAGGCGGGAGGCCGCCCGGCCAAGGGTGCCGGACTGCCACGCGGTGTTGTCTCACCACAGATTCTAGGGACGAGCGGCAGTCCGCAGAGGCTCCTGCGTGTCAGCGCACACCGCAAAACAGGGAAAACCCCGCCTTTCCGCCAGGCGGGCCGTCTGGCGGGGCCTGTCAGGCCGGCACGGCCTCCAGCACGGGCACGCCGCGCCGCTTGGCCACGGCGATGGGCGGGGCCCAGCGGCTGTCCTTGGGCTTCTTGCTGGTCACCAGGGTGATCTCGGCCGGCTCGAAGACCTCCAGGTTGTGCGTGATCGGCGTGGTCAGCACGTACTGCGCCTGGGTGGAGCGCAGGAAATGGCCCACCAGCTGGATGTTGCGCACGTCCAGGTGGGCAAACGGTTCGTCGATGAAGACGAAGCCGCCCGATCCGCTCTCCTCGTCCTTGAGCAGGCCCACCAGCAGGATCAGCGACTTGATCACCTGCTGCCCGCCCGAGGCCTCGCCGTCGTTCAGGCCGATGCTGCCCTTGCCGTCGAAGGCGAAGTGCACCTTGAGGCCGGCCTGGGCCAGGACGGTGTCGTCGTTTTCCAGCAGCGGCAGGTCGGCCGCCACTTCCACGCCGGCCAGCGCGCCCAGCTCCTGGATGTTCTTGCGGTAGCGGCGCACGGTGCTGCGCAGCACCTCGATGTAGCTCTCGCGCGCGTTCAGCACGGCGGTGGCGGCCTGGGCGTTCTTGACCTGGTGGTCCGACAGGCTGCCCGCCTGCTCGCGCACCGTCATGTCCATGCGGCGGTGGCGCTCTTCCACCGTGGCGTCCTGCTCCCAGGTGCCCTGCTCCAGCTCTTGCTCCACGGCGTGCAGGCGCAGCTTGGCCTGGGTGTCGTTGACGTACTCGTCGACCAGCGCGGCCAGCGTGGCGGGCGCGATCCAGCGGGCCGGAAAGCGCGCGCGCTGGGCCTGGCTGTGCGCCACCGCGCCGGTGTGGTGGCGGCGGCGCGCCGTCCATTCCTGCGCCGCGCGTTCGCTGTCGCCCCGGGCGCGCCTGAGCTGCGCCTCCAGCCGCTGGTGCTCGTCGGTGAAGGCGCGGTGGCGTTCGTGGGCGCGCGCGGCCTCGGTGTCCAGCCGCTGCCAGAGCTGTGCGGCGCCGATGCGCGCCTGCTTGGCGGCGGGCAAGTCTTGCCGCGCCTGGGCGAACTCGTCGCTGCGGCGGGCCAGCTCTTCGGCGGCGCTGTGGCCTTCGAGCGCGCGGCGCGTGTCGGTGATCTGGCGCTTGAGCGCCATCAGCCGCTCCAGCACCGGGGCGAGCTGCGCGTCGATCTGCGCCAGATCGCGCTCGGCGGCGCTGCGGCGGGCGTGCACGGCGGCGGCGCCGAACTGGTGGTCGCGCGGCTCCACCCACATCGACCGCGCTCCGCGCCCGTCGTGCATGTAGGCCTGCGGCGTGATCCAGGTGCCGCCCAGGCGCTTGCCCTCGCGTGGGTCGGCCACGCAGCGCAGCTGCTGCAGCTGCTGCACCAACCAGCGCGGCACGGGCGCGGTGAAGCGCACGTGCGACAGCAGGGTGCCGGGCTCGCCCTTGAGCACCTTCTCGCCGGGGCCGACGAGGTAGTGCCGGTAGCGCTCGCGCTCGCCGATGTCGTAGGCCTCGGCCAGGTCGCTTTCCTTGTCGAGCAGCACCACCCAGCGGTGGCCGCGCAGCACGCCTTCGATGGCGGCGCGCCAGGCTTCGTCCACCACCTCGACCACCTCGGCCACGAACTGGTGGCCGATGCCCTGCGCCACCAGCCGCTTGCGGAACTGCTGCACCTCGGCCGGCTGCGGCGGCAGGCGCTGGCCTTCCAGCGCCTGCAGCGCGTCGTGGGCGAGGCGGCGGCGCTGCTGCAGCGTGCTGCGTTCGTCCTGCGCGTCGGCCTCCTGGCGCTGCAGGTCGGCCAGATGCGCCTGCAGCTCGTCGGCATTGCTGCCCTTGTCCACCAGGGCCAGCAGCTCCTGCTCGCGCTGGGCGAGCTTGTCCAGCGGGGCTTCGTGGCGCATGGCGGCGTCCAGCTGCACGCGCGCCTGGTCGCGCTCGGCCTGCAGGCGCTCGGCATCCGCCTGCGCGCGCCCGCCTTCGTCCAGCAGGTGCAGCAGGCGCTTGTTCTGCACGGCCTGCTCGGCCAGCGCGGCGCGGTGCTGGGTCTTCTGGCGCCGCAGTTCCCGCGCCTGCTTGGCCAGGCCCTCGCGCTCGCCGTGCCAGGCCAGCACGGGCAGCACTTCGGTGGCCAGGCGTTCGCGCTCGGCCAGGCGCAGCTGCCAGGTCTTGTAGCTGGTCACGCGGTTGCTCAGCTCGGTGAGCTGGGCGCGGCTGTGGTCCAGTTCGCGCTCGGCCTGGGCCATTTCGCGCACCAGCTGCTGCTGGTGCTCGCGCGCCTGGTCGTAGTCGTCCAGCACCTGCTGGTCGCCGAACACGTCGAACACCAGGCGCAGCAGCTCGCGCGGAGAGAACTCGCACAGCCGGTCGGTCTGGCCCTGCTCCAGCGACAGCACGCGCGCGATGGCAGGCGACAGGCCGGCGGCCGACAGCACGCGGCCCCAGGCCTCCACGCCCATGAAGCCCAGGTCCTTCTCGGGCGTGTCGCGCAGCTGCTCGATGCTGGCGTCGCCTTCGACCAGGCAGTAGCGGCGCTGCCAGTCGCCGCCGTTCTTGTCGATGCGGCAGGCCAGCGTGACCTGGTCGGTGTAGATGAGGCGGCGGGCGAAGGGGCGGCTCGACGTTTGCCGGCTCTGCGCGCGGTTGTCCACCACGGCGCGCAGCCAGGCCGTCTGCGCGCCGGCGTGGCGCGCGTAGGTGCGGTAGTCGCGCGGGGCCGAGCAGCGCAGGCCCAGCAGCGTGCGCATGGCGTCCAGCAATGTGGTCTTGCCCGAGCCGTTGGGGCCGGCGATGGTGATGATGGAGGCGTCCAGCGGCAGGGCCACGCGCTGGCAGTAGTCCCAGTGGACGAGTTCAAGGGTTTGCAGGTGGAACATGCTCAGAACGTGTTCAATGTCTTTTTGGAGATCGCGTTGGAGTGCAATCGGGATGGATGCATGCTCCAGTTGCGCGGCATGGGCTCATGCCCATGCAAGAAACTGGGGCGTGAAGGCGCCCGATTTCACGCCAACCCTTCGGGCAAGTGCCTTGTCGGGCGGTCTGCGGCGTTGCGGCGCTTGTGGATAGTCGAGCTATCCACTGCGCACCGCGCCTTGCATCCCATCCCGACAAGGCGCTTGCGCGACTCCAAAAAGGCATTGAACACGTTCTTACTCCTGCACTTCGGTTTTGATAGCTGACTGCGCTGGTTTATCAAGCGCTGCAGCCTGTTTTGACTCGGATTCTTCCTGCGCGGCGCGCTCGCGCAGCAGCACATCGGCCAGGGCGCCGTCGAGGATGCGCGGGGCCAGCACGTCGTAGTCCAGCAGCACGTCGAGCAGCGGGCCCTCGGCGATGTCGTCCTGCCGGCGTAGGATGAAGCCGTGGCGCTCCAGCAGCTTGAGGTTGGTGTCCAGGCGCACCTTCTTGCCGAGCTGGTTGCCGTAGTCCTCCAGCAGCGTCTTGTACGACAGCACGGGGCTCACGTGGCGGGCCGCGGGCAGGGGCTTGGCGCCGGGGAACATGTCGTTCTGGCCGGCGTCGGCCTCTTCCACGCGGCTGGTCTGGCGTTCGCGTTTGGGCAGCACGATCAGCGCCCACAGCACCACCAGCAGGGCCTGCGCGTCGCGCGGCAGCTCCAGGTTGTTGTTGGCGTTCAGCCCGGCTTCGCCGAGCACGCCGTTCTGCGCGGCCGGCAGCAGGGCCACACTCACGTGGTCGGCATAGATGCTGTCCATGAAGCGCAGGCCGGATTGGGCCAGGCGCTGTTCGACCTGGGCAAAGAGTTCGGCGTCGACCAGCGCGCGCTTCACGCGCGGGTGGCTGCGGGGCAGCCAGCGGCGGGTGAGCAGTTCGGCGATCAAGAGGGCGGCGTCATCCATCGGTGTTTCTTCAATCCTTGTCGGCAGGCGCGGCCTCGGGGGCGCTCGCCTGCGGTGTGTGGTCGTCGGCGCCGGCAGGCACCAGGCGGCCCCGGCTCAGCAGGGCGATCTGCGGGTGCTTGATCCGCTTGGCGCTGGCCTCCCACTGCACGCGCCAGGGCTGGCGGGCCAGGTCGCCGGTGAGCCCGGGCAGCACGGCGGCCTGCGGGTCGCCCAGCAGCGGCAGCAGCTGGGCCTTGTAGGCCACCTGGGCGTAGCGTGCGTCGGCGGGCGCGGTGCCCAGCAGGGCCTCGGCCACGTCATGGGGGCCATGCGTTTCGGCGGCTTCCAGATCCCACGCAGCCAGCAAGTCCGACAGGTCGCTCAGCTCGCGTGGCAGCGCCACAGCGGCCAGCGTGCCGGCGGGGGCGGCTTGCGCGCCCGGCAGGTCTTCGGCCTCAGCGGCCTGGGGTCGGTCGCGCTCGAATTCGGCCTCGACCACGTCGAGCAGCTCGTGCGGCGCCAGCGTGGCGAACGAGGTGGGCGTGCCCAGCGCGTCCTGCAGCAGCGCGTGGGTGTGCGGCATGCCCTGCAGCCAGCGCTTCACGTCGGTGCTGGTGATGCCGGTCGTGCCCAGCGTCACGCGCTGGCGGTCCACCTGCTGCAGCGCGCGGTTGAACTGGCTGGCCATGGCCAGCAGGCGCGACTGGGCCTGGCCCAGCCCGCGCGCCGCGCGCTCCAGCGCGATGTGGCCGTGCGCGTTGCTGATGATGGCGGTGATGGCGTCCGAGGCGCGGTCGATCAGCGTGGCGGCCCGGTCGTAGCGCTTGCGCGCCTCGCGCAGGCGGAACTCGGAGCCGCTGGCGATGGCATCGGCGAACTCGCCATGCAGGCGCGCCAGTTGCGCATGCAGCAGTTGCACCTGGCCGGCATCGACATGGCCGAGCTGGTTGGCGCCCACCACCGAGCCGAGCAGATCGGCCAGCTCGCCGCCCTCCTCGGCATCGCCCGGCGGCGCTTCGTTGGCCAAGGGCGAAAGCAGCCCGGCTACGCGCTGGGCCAGCGGCGGCAGGGTGTAGGCGCGCTGGGTTTCGTCCCAGGCCAGCAGGCCCACATCGCGAAAGCGCTTGAGCACGGTCTCCAGCGCCTCGGGGCGCAGGGCGCGAAAGAGATCCTCGATGCGCTCGCGCGGCAGCAGGGCCTCGCCCTGGGCGGCCAGTTGCAGAAAGACCCACAGGCGCAGCTGCACCAGCGCGGCGGGGCCGTGGAACAGGCCGCTGAGCGCCTGCGTCAGCTCCTGCTGGCGCGCGATGCGCCACAGCAGCGGCGAATCGGCGGCCGCGTCGGCATCGCGGAAAAAGTCGGTCAGCGCACTGTCGGGGCTGTCCGTGGGCAGATCGGGCGAGAGGATTGCGCTCATCCGAATACGAGCTGCGACAGCGCAGCGACGGAGGCGGTTTCGGCCCGCAGCACGCGCGCGCCCAGGCTGGCGGGCGCGAAGCCCTGGGCCAGGGCGGCGTCTTCTTCCTGTGCGGTCAGCCCGCCCTCGGGGCCGTGCAGCACCCAGACGTCGCCCTCCGCACCCGCAGCATCGCGCAGGGGCTGGCTGCCGGCCCGCAGCGACAACAGCAGGCGGGTGCCCTGCGGGGGCGCGTCTTTGCGCAGCCAGTCGCTGAGGGCCATCGGGGCGTGGACGACGGGCACGCGGTTGCGGCCGCACTGCTCGCAAGCGGACACGGCAATCGCCTGCCAGTGGGCCTGGCGCTTGGTGGCGCGCTCGCCCGACAGCTTGAGCACGCTGCGCGCGGCGGCAATGGGCTGGATGCTGGTGGCGCCGAGTTCGGTGGCTTTTTCGACCAGCCAGTCCATGCGCTCGTTGGCCGGCATGCCCACGACGAGGTGCACGGCGCGCGCGGCTTCGCGCTCGACGGGGTCGTGTGCGCCGACCTCCACGTCCACATCGGAGCGGCCCATGCGCGTGACCGTGGCGGCGTACTCGCCCCCGCGTCCGTCGAAGAGCGTGATGGCATCGCCGGGCTGCAGGCGCAGCACCTGCACATGGCGTGCGGCCGTGGGCGGCCGCGTGAGCAGCGCGCCGGTGGCCAGGGGCAGGGGGCAGTGAAAGCGGGGCATATGCTTCAAAAATAGGAGCTACTGGCGCTTATGGAATAAGCGCCAGAGGCCATTTTGACCATGATTCTGTGGGGGCCTACATCCGGCCGTAGGCAAAGCCGACGAGCGGCTGCGTGCCCTCGATCTCGTCCACCAGGCGCAGCAGGGGCGCCAGCTCGCGGTAGCGGCTGGCCGTGGAGCGGATGTAGCCGATGAAGCGGGGCGCATCGGCCAGGTACTTGGGCTTGCCGTCGCGCAGCGTCAGCCGGGCGAAGATGCCGGCGACCTTCAGGTGGCGCTGCAGGCCCATCCATTCGACGGCGCGGTAGAACTCGCCGAAGTCCGCGCCCCAGCCGCTGGCGCTCGCCGCGCCCAGCAGGCCGGCCTTGCGGGCCTTCTCCCAGTAACGCACGGTAATGTCGATGACGAAATCCTCGTCCCAGCTGATGAACGCGTCGCGCAGCAGGCTGGCGATGTCGTAGGTGATGGGGCCGTAGACGGCATCCTGGAAGTCGAGCACGCCGAGTGCGTGCCGGGATGCACCATCCGAGCCGCCGCCGGGCCGCCCCAAGGCGGCGAGAGCCCCCTCGGGGGGCGTGGGGGCCATCAGATTCCGCGTCATGAAGTCGCGGTGCACGAAGACGCTGGGTGCCGCCAGGTTCTGCGCCACGATGGCATCGAAGGTGCGGGCCAGCGTGGCCTGCTGCGCATCGCTCAGCGCCACGCCGCGGTGGCGCGCCAGGTACCAGTCGGGGAACAGGGCCAGCTCGCGGCGCAGCAGGGCGTCGTCGTAGGCCGGCAGCACGCCCGGGCGCGAGGCCTTCTGCCAGTCGAGCAGCACGTCGGTGGCCTGCAGATACCAGTCGCGGGCGGCGGTGGGCGCCTCGGGGTCCAGCAACTCGATCAGCGTCTGGTGGCCCAGGTCGGTCAGCAGCATGAAGCCGTGGGGCTCGTCCCAGTCCAGGATCTGCGGCACGCGCAGGCCCGCGTCCTGCAGCAGGCGCTGCACCTGGACGAAGGGGGCGCAGTTCTCCTTGTCGGGCGGGGCGTCCATGACGATGCGGGTGCTGCCGTCCACCGCGTCCAGGCGCAGGTAGCGGCGGAAGCTGGCATCGGCCGAGGCCGGGCGCAGGCTGGCGGGCAGCAGGCCGTGCCGTGCGGCTAGCGGGGCGAGCCAGGCGTCGAAGGCGGCGTGCCGGGCGGCATCGCTCCAGGCGACGGTGGGGGCGCTGTCGGCGGGCGCCGCGTCCGCCGGGGCGGGAGTGGGGGAGTCAGGGTGGCTCATGGATAATCCGATTTTACAAACCGGTCTGCCCCGGACCGGGCGGACTTGTCCGCCGCTGTGCCGCCGACTGGCCGACTTCATGGACCGTTCCTCCTTGCCCGCTGCCCTGTCTTCCCCGACGCCTCATCCGATGCCCGCCCCCGCTGCCCGGCGCCCCCGCCGCGGCACGCGCGCCGTGCCGGCCTTCCGGCTGCGCACGCTGGCCCGGCTGGCCGCCTGGATGGTGTGCGGCGCACCGCTGGCCGTGCTGGCCCAGGCCACCGAGGCGGGCGACCCTGCGCCGGCGGCCGACGCCGCTCCCGTGCTGCGCACCAGCCCGCGCCTGCAGGAAACCCTTCCCGACGCCGTCCGTCCCCAGCTGCCGGTCTTCGTCAGCGGCGACCACGTGACGGGCCAGCCGGACATCAAGGCCACCATCGAAGGCGACGCCGAACTGCGCCGCGGCGATACGGTCATCAAGGCCGACCGCATGGATTACACGGTGGCCGACGACCTGGCCAAGGCCAACGGCCAGGTGCGCATCAACCGCGCAGGCAACACCTACGCCGGCTCGCAGCTGGAACTGCGCGTGGACGCCTTTAACGGCTTCTTCACCGACGCGAACTACCGGTTCCTCGAAACCTCGGCCCATGGCGAGGCCTCGCGCGTGGATTTCATCGACCGTGACCGCTCCGTGGTCTACGATGCCACCTACACCACCTGCCAGCGCACCGACGAGGCCAGCTGGCAGCCCGACTGGATCCTGCGCGCCCGCGTGATCCACCTCGACCGCGAGGAGGACGTGGGCCGTGCCGAAGGGGCGGTGCTCGAGTTCAAGGGCGTGCCCATCCTGCCCTTCCCGGGCCTGTCGTTCCCGCTGTCGGACCGCCGCAAATCGGGCCTGCTCCCGCCCACGGTCGGCCTGGACAGCGTGAGCGGCTTCGAGTACTCGCAGCCCTACTACTGGAACATCGCCCCCAACCGCGACGCCACCATCACCCCCACGGTGATGAGCAAGCGCGGCGTGAACCTGGGCACCGAGTTCCGCTACCTGGAGCCGAGCTACAGCGGCGAGGTGGCCCTGGACTACATGCCGGGCGACAAGCTGCGCGACCGGGACCGCTGGTCGTACAAGCTGCGGCACGGCCAGAGCCTGGACACCCCCGTGGGCGGCGTCTCCCTGGGCATCGACGTGCAGCGGGTGAGCGACGACAACTACTGGCGTGACTTCAACACCCGCAACCTGGGCACCGGCACCCTCGGCTCCAGCGGGCTGCTGTCGCAACGTCTGCTGCCGGGCCGCTTGAACCTGGGCTGGGGCCGCGGCGACCACTCGCTCAGCCTCAATGTGGTCAAGTGGCAGACGCTGCAGGACGTCAACTCGCCGATCACCCCGCCGTATGACCAGCTGCCGCAGCTGCACTGGCGCTACGCGCCCACGGAAACGCTGCCGGGCGGTTTCGAGACCAGCATCGACGGCGACTACACCCGCTTCCAGGCAGACCGGTTCTATACGGGGCAGCCCAATGCCGACCGCAGCTACCTGCTGGCGCAGATCAGCCGCCCGTTCCTCGCGCCGGCCGGCTTCATCACGCCCAAGGTGCAGCTGCACACCTCGCAATACCAGTTCGACGGCATGCTGGCCAACGGCCAGCGCAGCTACGACCGCACGCTGCCCACCTTCAGCCTCGACAGCGGCCTGGTGTTCGAGCGCGACACGCGCTTCTTCGGCCGCAACTTCTTGCAGACGCTGGAGCCGCGCGCTTTCTACACCTACACGCCCTACCGCGACCAGAGCATGGTCCCGGTGTACGACACCGCGGTGAAGGACTTCAACTTCTCGTCGGTCTACACCGAGAACGCGTTCGCGGGCAACGACCGGCTGGCCGACAACAACCTGCTCACGCTGGGCGTGACCACCCGGCTGCTGGACGCCGACACCGGCGCCGAGGCCGCCCGCTTCGGCATCGCGCAGCGGCTGCGCTTCTCAGACCAGAATGTGACCATGCCCGGCGGCACGCCCGTCAGCGAGCGGCTGTCGGACGTGCTCCTGGGCGCCGGCATCAACTGGACGCCGCAGTGGGGCTTCGACTCCACGGTGCAGTACAACCCCAAGACCGATCGCTCGCTGCGCTCCACCGTCAGCGCGCGCTACACGCCGGGCAACTACCGCACCATCAGTGCCGCCTACCGCATGCAGAAGGAGACCAGCCTGATCGCAGAGCCCAGCGAGCAGGTCGATGTGGGCTGGCAGTGGCCGCTGAACGCCCTGTGGGGTGGCGCCAACGAGCGGCCCACGGCCGACAAGGGCCGCTGGTTCACCGTGGGCCGCCTGAACTACAGCCTCAAGGACCGCCGGCTGGTCGACAGCGTGGTGGGCTTCGAATACGAAGCCTGCTGCTGGATCGGCCGCGTGGTCCTCGAACGCCTGCAGAGCAGCACGACGACGTCCACGTCGCGCGTGATGTTCCAGCTGGAATTCACGGGCTTCTCGCGCCTGTCGCTGGGCTCCAACCCGCTGGCCAGCCTGCAGCGCAATGTGCCCCGCTACGAGATGCTGGGCCAGAACCGCAACATCCCGAGCCGCTTCTCCAACTACGATTGATTGATTGATTGATGGATGGATGCATCCCCTGCGCATTCCGCCGGCCGCGCCGCTGCCCGGGACGCCGCCCGTATCCTTTGACTGAGACGCCATGAAACAACGCGCTTTTACCTGGGCCCTGGCCGGCCTTGCCGCCCTGACATCCCTCGCTCCGCAGCACGCCGTGCAGGCCCAGGGCCTGCGGTCCCCGGGGAGCAGCGGCGGCGGCCTCACCCGCACGCCGCCGCCGATCATGCTGCCGGCCCCGGGCAGCAGCCTGCCGCGCCAGGCCGACTACATCGTGGCCGTGGTGAACTCCGAGCCCATCACCAACAACGACGTGCGCATCCGCCAGGCCCGCATCGAGCAGCAGATCGCCGCGCAGGGCGGCGAGTTGCCGCCGCGCGACCGCATCGGGCGCGAAGTGCTCGAGCGCCTCATCCTGGAGAAGATCCAGACCCAGCTGGCGACCGAGGGCGGCATCAAGGTCGATGACCTGGCCGTGACCCAGGCGGAGCAGGGCGTGGCCCGCCAGAACAGCGTCACGCTGGAGGAGATGGAGCGCCGGCTCGCGGCCGACGGACTGACGCGCGAGCGCTTCCGCCAGGAGCTGCGCAGCCAGCTGCAGCTGCAGCGCCTGCGCGAGCGGGAGGTGGAGTCCCGCGTGCGCGTCACCGAAGCCGACGTGGACCAGTTCCTGCGCGACCAGCAGACCAACGCGGACCCGTCCAGGACCGAGCTCAATCTGGGCCACATCCTCATCCTCGTGCCCGAGGGCTCCAGCCCCGAGGTGGTGGAGCAGCGCCGCGAGCGCGCGCAGAAGGCGGCCGACGAAGTGCGTGCCGGCAAGGACTTCGGCACCGCCGCGCGCGAGTACTCCGACGCGGCGGAAGGCAAATCCGGCGGCGAGCTGGGCCTGCGCCCCGCCGACCGCTACCCCGAGCTGTTCCTGAGCGCGACGCGCCAGGCGCCGGTGGGCGGCCTGGTCGGCCCGGTGCGCTCGCCCGCCGGCTTCCACGTGCTGAAGGTGATCGAGCGCAACCGCGGCGGCGTGCCGTCCGTGGCGGTGCAGAACCATGCGCGCCACATCCTGCTGCGCACCGGCGCGCAGCTGTCGGAGTCCGCCGCTGCCGAGCGCCTGGCCGACTACCGCCGCCGCATCGAAAGCGGCACAGCCGACTTCGCCTCTCTGGCCCGCGAGTACTCGCAGGACGGCAGCGCCAAGGACGGCGGCGACCTCGGCTGGGCCAGCCCCGGCCGCTACGTGCCCGAGTTCGAAGAGGTCCTGAGCAGCCTGCGGCCCGGCGAGGTCAGCCAGCCGGTGGTCTCCCGCTTCGGCGTGCACCTGATCCAGCTGCTGGAGCGCCGCGAAGCCAAGCTCACGCCGCGCGAGCAGCGCGACATGGTGCGCGACATGGTCCGCGAGAAGAAGCTGGACGAAGCCTACGCCAACTGGATGCAGGACATCCGGGGCCGTGCCTACGTCGAGTACCGCGACGCGCCGCAATGACGCCCGCCGTCCGCGCCATCCCGCTGCGCTCCTGGGGCCGTCCGGCCGCACGGGCATGAAGCACATTCCCCGCAAGCGCTTCGGCCAGCACTTCCTGAGCGACCACGGCATCATCGACGCCATCGTGCGCGCCATCGGCCCCGTCGCCGGCCAGCCAGTGGTCGAGATCGGCCCGGGCCTGGCCGCGCTCACGCAGCCGCTGGTGGAGCGCCTCGGCCGCATGACGGTGATCGAGCTCGACCGCGACCTGGCGGCGCGCCTGCGCACGCACGGCCAGCTGGACGTCATCGAATCCGATGTGCTGAAGGTGGACTTCGCCCAGGTGGCGCAAGCGCTGGGCGCTCCCAAGATCCGCGTGGTCGGCAACCTGCCGTACAACATCTCCACGCCCATCCTGTTCCATCTGCTGGAGCACGTGGCCGTCATCGAAGACCAGCACTTCATGCTGCAAAAGGAAGTCATCGACCGCATGGTGGCCGAGCCCGCCACGGCCGACTACGGCCGCCTGTCGGTGATGCTGCAGTGGCGCTATGCCATGGAGAACGTGCTGTTCGTGCCGCCCGAGAGCTTCGACCCGCCGCCGCGCGTCGACAGCGCCGTGGTGCGCATGGTGCCCCGCGCCGAGCCGGCTGCCGTGCAGCCGAAGCTGCTGGAGGAACTGGTGCAGGTCGCCTTCAGCCAGCGCCGCAAGCTGCTGCGCCACACCCTGGGCCGCTGGCTCGAAGCCCGCCAGTTCGCCGGCACCTTCGACACCCAGCGCCGCGCCGAGGAAGTGCCCGTGGCCGACTACGTGGCCCTGGCGCAGGATTGCTCCTGAATTAATAGCTTCGAGCGCTTATGGAGCAAGCGCTACAGGCCGATTTGACCATGATGTCGGAGCATTCCAAGACCTTCCGCCGCGTGGGAACCTATGCCAGGGAGCTGTTCGGCATTGCCCCCATCAGGACGGGATGATCAACCGTCCTTGAAACTGGCGCGGCCCCAGGCCAGCAGCAGCCGCGCAAGGGCCGCCCCGCCGCGCCGGCTGCGTCCCCCTTCCCATCGCGCGAAGCGCGTAGAGAGAAGGGGGAAGGCGCGTCAGCGCCTCAGGGGGTAGTGCCAGTGCTACGCCGCAGCGAGCCAGTATCCCGCATTGAACGGGCTGCTCATGCGCAAAGCCAGAGGGGACACGTCCACGAGCTTGTCCGTGGGCATCTTCTCGCCGGACGACGGCTCGACGGTGATCTGGATGGCCGGGACCGGGGCGGCTTCGCTCGCCTCGGCAGCCCGTTCTGCTTGGCCGGTGGATGCAGAACGGGCTACAGAAAAGAATAGAAACAGCGGAACGGGATCTTGCGGTCGGCCCAGTAATCGGCGGCGTCGCGGAAGATGTCGAGCAGCTGCTCTCGCGCTTCCTTGTCGAACTTGACCGTGGTGGGGATCTGCTCCAGCACCACGATGAAGCCCGGCTGCGGGCCCGATTTGTGCAATGGGTCCGTCATGCAGTCGTACAGCGCGTCGAAGTTCTTGCCGAAGTGCGCCGGGAAGGTGAACTGGCCTGCGATCAGGTCCAGCACGTCCTGCTTGGACTGGGCGTGCGCCAGGTTGGCATACAGGAAGTGGTGACCCAGGCCGCGCGCCGAATCCTGCAGATCCTGGATCCGGAAGGCGCGGATCGACTGCACGATGTTGGCGCGCACGCCCCGCAGAGGGGTGTCTTGGTCTTTACGAAGTGGCATTTCCATCTCCGCTGCTCTTTCTTTTAGAAGTCCACAAACAAGGTGTTCCGGAAGACCGGTGGGGGCTGTCGACCAGAAGGGGATCTCTCACCAACCCATCCGCCGGGCACAGGATCCACTGCCGGCCGAGAACGCGCAGGCGGCGTCCAGCGTTCATTCCTTAATTTCTCGAAAGCTCGCGTAGTGATCGCTGGTGTAGTAGCAGGCGTCCGGCGTGCGGGGCTTGCCGCCACAGACGATGCGCCGGGCTCCCCGATCGCGCGACCCTGGTGTTCTGACGGTGTATTCGCGGTAGTAGCCGCGTGTCTGCGCCGGCAGCAGCCGCTCACGGTTGCCGAAGACCGAGCCATCCTTGTCGTACGGGAACGGCCCGCCGTCTCGGATCAACTGGTAGGTCGTGCGTCCCTGCGAAGGCAGTTCAGCCAGCGAAATGGAGTGAAGTGCCGCGGTTTCCGCGGACTTGCGGGCTGATGCGGACACCGGTGCAAGCACCAATCCGAGTCCCAGAATGCACGCCCAACTTGCCTTGTACGCCTGGACGGCGACAGCCTTCAACATCAACGACACCTTTCAGAAACCCCGGGTTAACCCGAAATTTCGAGCCGCTAGTGTGACGGAAAGGGCCCCGGAATGCAAGCATCTGCCCATTATTTGGGCAGATGCCTTGCGCCGCAGCAAGGCTAAAAAGTTAGCGCTTGCTTTTTTGCCGGGCCTTATCGCGAAGCGTTTGCGTCGGCGACGGTCAAGGCCGTCATGTTGACGATGCGGCGCACGGTGGCGCTGGCCGTCAGGATGTGCACCGGCTCCGCGGCCCCCAGCAGCACCGGGCCGATGGCGATGCCGCCGCCGGCCGCCGTCTTGAGCAGGTTGTAGGAAATGTTGGCGGCATCGATGTTGGGCAGCACCAGCAGGTTGGCGCTGCCGGCCAGCGTGCTGTGCGGCATCACCTGGGTGCGCTGCGCGGCATCCAGGGCGATGTCGCCGTGCATCTCGCCGTCCACTTCCAGCCACGGTGCCTGCACGCGCAGCAGTTCCAGGGTCTGGCGCATCTTGACGGCGCTGGGCTGGTTGCTCGAACCGAAGTTGGAGTGCGACAGCAAGGCGGCCTTGGGCTTGATGCCGAAGCGCATCATTTCCTCGGCGGCCATGATGGTGATCTCGGCCAGCTGCTCGGCGGTCGGGTCGTAGTTGACGTGCGTATCCACCAGGAAGATCTGGCGGTCGGGCAGCATCAGGCCGTTCATGCAGGCATAGGTGTTCACGCCAGCGCGCTTGCCGATCACCTGGTCGATGTACTGCAGGTGGTGCGACGTATGGCCCCAGGTACCGCAGATCATGCCGTCCACTTCGCCCTTGTGCAGCAGCATGGCTGCGATGAGGGCCAGGCGGCGGCGCATCTCGATCTTGGCGATGGGCACCGTGATGCCCTTGCGCTCCGTCATGCGGTGGTAGGTCTGCCAGAAGTCGCGGTAGCGGTGGTCGTTCTCGACGTTCACCACGTCGTAGTCGATGCCTTCCTTCAGGCGCAGGCCGAATTTCTCGATGCGCTGGGCGATGATGGCGGGGCGGCCGATCAGCGTGGGACGGGCGACCTTCTCGTCCACCACGATCTGGGCAGCGCGCAGCACGCGTTCTTCTTCGCCTTCGGCATAGGCCACGCGCTTCTTGGCGGCGGTCTTGGCGGCGGTGAAGATCGGCTTCATCGTCGTGCCCGAGGCGTAGACGAAGGTCTGCAGGTGGTCGCGGTAGGCGTCCATGTCGGCGATGGGGCGCAGGGCCACGCCGCTGTCGGCGGCGGCCTGGGCCACGGCCGGAGCGATCTTCATCATCAGCCGGGGATCGAACGGCTTGGGGATCAGGTATTCGGGACCGAAGGCCAGGGGCTCACCCACATAGGCGGCGGCCACCACTTCGCTCTGCTCGGCCTGGGCCAGTTCGGCGATGGCGTGCACGGCGGCGATTTCCATCTCCAGCGTGATGGTCGTCGCGCCGCAGTCCAGCGCGCCGCGGAAGATGTACGGGAAGCACAGGACGTTGTTGACCTGGTTCGGGTAGTCGGTGCGGCCGGTGGCCATCACCACGTCGCCACGCACGGCGTGCGCATCTTCGGGCGTGATCTCGGGGTTGGGGTTGGCCAGCGCGAAGATGACGGGGCGGGCGGCCATCTTCGCCACCATGGCGGGCTTGAGCACGCCACCGGCCGACAGACCCAGGAACACGTCCGCGCCGTCGATCACTTCTGCCAACGTGCGCGCGTCGGTCTTCTGCGCGAACTGGATCTTGTCCTCGTCCATCAGCTCCGTGCGGCCTTCGTAGACCACGCCGGCCAGGTCGGTGACGAACACGTTCTCGCGCTTGAGACCCACCTTCAGCAGCAGGTTCAGGCAGGCCAGCGCGGCGGCGCCGGCGCCCGAGGCGACCAGGCGCACCGCGCCGATGTCCTTGCCGACGACCTTGAGCGCGTTGAGCATGGCCGCGGCCACCGTGATGGCCGTGCCGTGCTGGTCATCGTGGAAGACGGGAATGTTCAAGCGCTTGCGCAGCTCGCGCTCCACGTAGAAGCACTCGGGCGCCTTGATGTCCTCGAGGTTGATGGCGCCGAAGGTCGGTTCCAGAGCCGCAATCACCTCGACCAGCTTGGCCGGGTCCTTTTCGTTGATCTCGATGTCGAACACGTCCACGCCGGCGAACTTCTTGAACAGGACGCCCTTGCCCTCCATCACGGGCTTGGAGGCCAGCGCGCCGATGTCGCCCAGGCCCAGCACCGCCGTGCCGTTGGAGATCACGCCCACCAGGTTGCCGCGGGCCGTGTAGCGGAACGCAGCCGCAGGATCCTTCACGATCTCTTCGCAGGGCGCGGCCACGCCGGGCGAGTAGGCCAGGGCCAGGTCGTGCTGGTTGACCATCTGCTTGGTGGCGGCGATGGCGATCTTCCCCGGCTTGGGAAACTCGTGGTACTCCAGGGCCGCGCGGCGCAGCAGGGCTTTCTTGTCGGGCGTGGCGTTCACCGGGGTGGTCTCGGACATCAAGCGTCTCCAGCTCAGGGTTGGTGCAGTACCCGCATTCGGACCGGCTCAGGCGGGCTGCCTGCTATAGGGGAGTGCGATTGTAGTCAGCGTTGTGCAAGAAGCCGACTAAGCAAATCCGGCTAGAAGGGGCGAAACAGCTTTGCCTTGCGCGGTGGTTCGGTGCGTGCGGATCAGGCAATGCCGCTGGGGCTGTCCAGCGGTCCGTCCTGCACTTCCACGCGGTTGCGCCCTTGGGTTTTGGCGGCGTACAGCGCCTGATCGGCGCTGGCCATCAGCCGCTGGGGATGGCGGGCATGTTCCGGAAAGCTGGCCACCCCGCACGACAGCGTGGCCGACAGCGCGGCGCCATCGACTTCGACCACCAGCGTCTCGAAGGCCCGGCGCAGGGCCTCGGCCTGTTCGCGTGCCGCGGCCGCCGGCGTGCCGTCCAGCAGCAGCACGAACTCCTCGCCCCCATGGCGGCAGGCCATGTCGCCGGGCCGGGCATGGCGCTGCAGCAGCTGGGCCAGCGCCTGCAGCACGGCGTCGCCGGCGGGGTGGCCATGGGTGTCGTTGATGCGCTTGAAGTGGTCGATGTCAATCATCACCACCGACAGCGCTCCGCCGGCCTGCGCACTGCGTTCGATGGCCGGTCCCAGGTCGGCGTCGAGCTGGCGGCGGTTGAACAGTCCGGTCAGCGGGTCGCGCATGGCCTGCTCCTGCAGGCGCGCCTGCAGAGCCTGGATCTCGTCGAACTGCTGCTGCAGCCGCTCATGGTTGCGGTGCTGCTGCATGGCGCGCATGTACCCGTCGTGCGCGAAGGCGATGAAGTACACGGTGAGTGCACCGATGCACGCCAGGCTGGCAGGCAGATCGGTCTCGGGCTGCAGCGGCCAATGGCCGGTCGCGGCCAGCCAGCCTGCGGCCGAGAGCGCCATGCCGCCGCCCATGGCAAGCACCAGGCGCGGCAGGCCGGCCAGGCCGTAGAACACCACCATGTTGATGCAGTTGCCGATGGTCAGCGTGAAGCTCAGCCACACCGGCAGGCCGAGCGCTGCGGACCATACGCCGCCGAGCACGGCATCGATCCACATGTTGCGCATCTCGGTGCGCCGCTGGTGCGCCGAGCGCCGCGCCCACCAGTACGCCAGCTGCGGGTACAGCAGGAACTGCAGCGCGACGACGGTCCACAGCGCGGGGCCGGCGTCCGGCAGGCGGTGCGCCAGGTGCAGCGCGATGGCCACGCCCAGCATGGCGTAGAACGCCGAGCGGTTGCGGCGGTTCATGCGCACAAGCCAGTGCACGGTGCGGGAGGGTGCTGAAGACGGGAGGGCGGCGGACATCGAGGGCGGGGCAGTGCTCGAATTCACTGTAGCAGGGCGCGTGCGGCGCTGCCTGCGGACATTCCCGTCGGCCGGGGCCGCGCGGGGAGCGGCCGGCTGGGTGGACAATCGGGGGATGGCTTGCCGCCCCACCGGCCAGCCCTTCCCTTGCTTTGTCTGCCCGGCCCCCAAGGCCGCTGGCGCCCCGATTTCAGGTGATTTCCATGCTCCTGCGTACCCGCAAACGCCGCGCTGCCGCGGCCTTCCTGCCCTGGTCCCTCGCGGCGGTGGCCGCTGCCGCGCTGGCGGGCTGCACGTCGGTCTCCCTGGCGCCCGCACCGGCGGCCCCTGCTGCGGTCGCCGCCGTGCCGGAACCTGCCCCGGCCGTGACTGTGCCTGCAGCCCCTGCCGCCACGCCCGCTGTGGCCGCGCCCGCGGCCCCGCTGCGCCTTCCGGACGATGGCACGGTGGCCCAGTTCTCGGGGGCGGAGACGGCGCTGCCGTCGCAGGCGGTGGCCCTGCTCGAATCCGTGGCGGCCGATCCGGCGCAGCGGTCGTGGCGCTGGGAGATCAAGGGCTACAGCCAGCGCAGTGCGCAGGCCAATGCACGCGACATCGCGCTCGCCCGGGCCTGGGCGGCGCGCAAGGTGCTGGTGGAACGTGGCGTGCCGCCCCAGCAGATCAAGGTGCTCTACAGCACGGAGCTGCCGCGGGAAGCCGTGACGCTGCAGCCGCAGCGGCCCGCCGCGGCCGCGCCAGCGCCTGCGGCAACCGCCCCAGCGCCCGCTGCCGCACCCCAGCCGCCGCGCAAGGCCGGGGCGCAGAAATCCTCAGCCGCGAAGGCGCCGGCCAAGGCGTCAGCCAAGAAGGCCGTGGCGCGCAAGAACGCCAAGACGGGCACGCCGCAGGCGCACAAGGCCGCCGCGCACAAAGCGGGCGCGGCGCAGCCCAAGAAGGTGGCCAAGGCCGCCAGCCATCCGGCCGCGGCACAGGGCCAGAGCCGCCATTGAGGCGAGCGGCCCGAGCCGCCTGCGCTCAGCGGCTGCTCGGGAAGGCGAACACCGCGCCTTCGCGCACGCCGGCCGACGGCCAGCGCTGCGTGATGGTCTTGCGCTTGGTATAGAAGCGCACGGCGTCGGGGCCGTAGGCATGCAGGTCGCCGAACAGGCTGCGCTTCCAGCCGCCGAACGAGTGGTAGGCCACGGGCACGGGCAGGGGCACGTTCACGCCTACCATACCGACCTGGATGTGGTCGGTGAAGTAGCGGGCGGCTTCGCCGTCGCGGGTGAAGATGCAGGTGCCGTTGCCGTACTCGTGGTCGTTGATGAGCTGCATGGCCTCCTGCAGAGTCTTCACACGCACCACGCCCAGCACGGGCCCGAAGATCTCTTCCTGGTAGATCTTCATGCCGGGCTTGACGTGGTCGAACAGGCAGGCGCCCAGGAAGTAGCCCTGCTCATGGCCGGACACCTGCATGCCGCGGCCATCGACCACCAGCGTCGCGCCTTCGGCCACGCCGCTGTCCACATAGGCCTTCACCTTCTCGAAGTGCGATTGCGTGACCAGCGGCCCCATGTCGTTGCCGCCGTTGTCGGTCTGCGTGCCGGGGCCCACCTTCATCTTGGCGATCTCGGTCTTCAGGCCGGCGATCACCGCGTCGCCCACTTCGTCGCCCACGGCCACCAGCAGCGGAATGGCCATGCAGCGCTCGCCGCACGAGCCGTAGGCCGCACCCATCAGCGCGCTCACCGCGTTGCCCACGTCCGCATCGGGCATCAGCACCGCATGGTTCTTGGCGCCGCCCAGGGCCTGCACGCGCTTGCCGTGTTTGCAACCCTCGGCATAGATGTACTCGGCGATGGGCGTGGAGCCCACGAAGCTCACCGCCTTCACGCGCGGGTCGCGCAGCAGCGTGTCCACCGCCGTCTTGTCGCCGTTGACCACGTTCAGCACGCCGGGCGGCAGGCCGGCCTCCAGCGCCAACTGGGCGATGAACAGCGTGCTGCTCGGGTCGCGCTCGGAGGGCTTGAGCACGAAGGTGTTGCCGCAGGCCACGGCATGGGCCACATCCACAGCGGCACCATGGCCGGAAAGTTGAAGGGCGTGATGCCCGCCGTGACGCCCAGCGCCTGGAACTCGGACCACGAGTCGATGTTCGGGCCCACGTTGCGGCTGTGCTCGCCCTTGAGCAGCTCGGGCGCGTAGCTGGCGTATTCCACGTTCTCGATGCCGCGCTGCAGCTCGCCGTGCGCGTCGCTCAGCACCTTGCCGTGCTCGGCGGTGATGAGGGCGGCGATCTTGTCGGCGTTCTCTTCGAGCAGCACCTTGAGTTTGCTCATCACGCGGGCACGCTTGAGCGGCGGCGTGTTGCGCCAGGCGGGGAAGGCCGCCTCGGCCGAGGCGATGGCGGCCTCCACGGTGGCCTGGGATGCCAGCGCCACGCTGGTGGTCGACTGGCCGGTGGCGGGGTTGAACACCGGCTGCGTGCGGGCGGTATCGGCCACGATCTGGCCGTCGATCAGGTGGCCGACGGTGGAGGTCACGGACTTGTCGTGTTGCATAGGAGTTTGAGGTTAAATTGGTCTGCAGCGCTTATGGGGTAAGCGCCGTCAGCTATCAAATCAGGAGTTCAAGCGGTTTCGGCCAGGGCGTCGCCCAGCGCGCTCACCAGGCGGTCGATCTCGGCCTCGGTGCTGATGAACGGGGGCGCCAGCTGGATGGTGTCGCCGCCGTAGCGCACGTAGAAGCCCTTGTCCCAGCACTTCATGGCGATCTCGTACGGCCGGCGGGCCGGCTCGCCCGGCAGCGCCGCGATGGTGAAGCCGGCGGCCAGGCCGTAGTTGCGGATGTCGGCGACATGCTTGGCGCCCTTCAGGCCGTGCACGGCGTTCTCGAAGTAGGGCGCCAGCGCCTTGACGCGGCCGGGCATGTCTTCCTTCTGCAGGATGTCCAGCACGGCATTGCCGGCCGCGCAGGCCACGGGGTGGGCCGAGTACGTGTAGCCGTGGGTGAACTCCAGCATGTACTCGGGGCCGCCGGCCGCCATGAAGGTGTCGTAGATCTCCTTGGTGGCGACGATGCCGCCCAGCGGCTGGGCGCCGTTGGTCACCTGCTTGGCGAAGTTGAGGATGTCCGGCGTCACGCCGAAGGCCTCGGAGCCCGTCCATGCGCCGCAGCGGCCGAAGCCGGTGATGACCTCGTCGAAGATCAGCAGGATGTTGTTCTGCGTGCAGATCTCGCGGATGCGCTCCAGGTAGCCCTTGGGCGGAATCACCACGCCGGCCGATCCCGAGAAAGGCTCCACGATCACCGCGGCGATGTTCGACGCATCGTGCAGTGCGATCACGTCCAGCAGCTTGTCGGCCAGCGCACGGCCGCCGTCCTCGGCCATGCCCTTCTGGAAGGTGCCGGCCGGTGGCTGGGTGTGGGGCAGGTGGTCGGCCTCGATGCCCTGGCCGAAGGTCTTGCGGTTGCCCACGATGCCGCCCACCGAGATGCCGCCAAAGTTCACGCCGTGGTAGCCCTTCTCGCGGCCGATCAGGCGCGTCTTTTGCCCCAAGCCCTTGGTGCGCCAGTAGGCGCGGGCGATCTTGAGCGAGGTGTCGGCCGACTCCGAACCCGAGCCGGTGAAGAACACATAGTCCAGCCCCTGGGGCGTCAGCTCCTTGATCTTGTTGGCCAGCGCGAACGACGCGGGGTGGCCGAACTGGAAGGCGGGCGAATAGTCCAGCGTGGCGGCTGCCTTGCCAATCGCTTCGGCGACCTCCTTGCGGCCATGGCCTAGGCCCGAGCACCACAGGCCCGAGAGGCCGTCGAAGATCTTGCGGCCGTCCACGTCGGTGTAGTAGGCGCCTTGGCCGCTCACGATCATGCGCGGCTGGGCCTTGAACTGGCGGTTGGCCGTGAAGGGCATCCAGTGCGCGTCAAGCCAGGCGGCGTCCAGGCGGGACGCCTCGGTGGCGGAAGAGGGGGTATCCAGGGGGACGAAGCTCATGCGGGCCTCCGGCAGTGGGCGAACAGTGGGCGGGAAAGGGAAGAACAGGGCACCGGGCGCGCGGAACGGCCCGGACCTGGGCATTGTTCCGGCGCGCAATAATGCGTCCAATGGTGCAATATCAATGTTTACTTGACGAATCATGCAAGTAAAAAAGCCGGTCTCTTCGCTTGCCGCTCCCCCGCAGGCGCCGGCCCCGCGCCAGCGCGCCGTGCTGGGGCAGGTGGCCGACATGGACCTGCGCCTGCTGCAGGTGTTCAAGAGCGTGGTCGACTGCGGCGGCATGGCCGCGGCCGAGCTGGAGCTGAACATCGGCACCAGCACCGTGAGCCGCCACGTGAAGGACCTGGAGACGCGTCTGGGCCTCACGCTGTGCCGGCGGGGCCGGGCGGGGTTCGCCCTCACGCCCGAGGGCCAGCGCGTGTACGAGGAGACCCTGCGCCTGCTGGCGGCGGTGCGGGGCTTTCGCGACGGCATCGACGACATCCATGCCCGCATGGGCGGCCAGCTGGCCGTGGCCGTGTTCGACAAGACGGCCAGCAACCCCGCCGCGCACATCGACGCGGCGATTGCCGCCTTCACCGCCGAAGCGCCCGATGTGCAGCTGCAGCTGCACGTGGGGTCCATCAACGCCATCGAGCGCGGCGTGATCGACGGCAGCTACCAGGTGGGCATCATCCCGGCGCACCGCAGCTCGCAGAGCCTGGTCTACACCGATCTGTTCACCGAAACCATGCTGCTGTATTGCGGCGCGGGCCACCCGTTGTTCGGAGCCGACCATGCCGCGCTGGACTGGGACGCCGTGCGCGCGCATCCCTTCGCCGGGCTGGGCTACCACTCGCCCAACATGGAACTGAGCCACCAGGCGCGCCTGACGCGCAGCGCCACCGGGTTCGACCAGGAGTCCATCGCCACGCTGGTGCTGTCGGGCCGCTACCTGGGCTTTCTGCCCGACCACTACGCCGAGGTCTTCGAGCGCCAGGGCCGGCTGCAGCCCGTGGGGCCGGAGCGCTTCTTCTACCGCTGCCAGTTCGTCAGCCTGGTGCGCCGCTCGCCAGCGCCCAGCCGCGCGGCGCAGGTGTTTGCGCAGTGCCTGGCGCGGGCGCACGGGGCTGCCGGATAGCGTGGGGGCGGGAGCGCCCCAGTATCCGGTCAGTGGCACGTGCTGCGAGGTTCAATGGCTTTTTGGCCTCTGGCGCTTGCTGGTGAAGCGCGAGATGCTATGGTTTAGGTAGCATTCGGCAAACATCCCGGCCCGGTCATCCATGGCTGACCGGAATGAACCCGCCGGGCACCGGGCAGGGGCTTTGCCGCCCGCTGCTTGGCGCCCAGGGGCGTGGCTTCGATAATCGACCCTGGCGTCCGCGCCGTCGTCTGCCCGCCCATTCACCACCTCTCGGGAGTGCCCGCCATGTCCTCCATCGGATCGATCGCCTCGTCCGGCCTGCGCGCCGCGCAACTGCAGCTGGACAGCGCCGCCCACAACGTGGCCAACGCCGCCACGCCGGGCTTCCGGCGCCAGGAGGCGGAGCTGCAGTCCGAGGCCGACCAAGGCGGTGTGCGCGCCCAGGCCGTGCGCGCGCAGCAGGAGGGCGCCGCGCTGGAGGCCGACGCGGTCAACCAGATCGCCAGCACCTACTCGTTCGCGGCCAACCTGCAGATGCTCCGCACCGAGGACCGCATGATGGGCGCCCTGTTCAACACCAAGGCCTGACGACGCTTAGCCCTCTGGCCGGCCTGCGCCGGCCGCGTTCAGCGGCAGGGCGCCAGCCCGGCCAGGCGCTCCAGCAGCCAGGGGCCGAAGCCTTGCCCGTCCTGGCGGATCGATCCCGACAGCACGGCCGGGGGCCTCATGCCGGCTGGGCCTGTGCCGGCACCTCTGCCGCCGCTGCAGACGGTTCGGCAGCGGCCTTGCGCCGCAGGGCCGCGCGCTCCCAGGCCTTTTCATGGAAGAAGAACGCCACGGCCTGTACCGTGGGCTCCAGCAGGCTGAGCGTGAGCGACGCGATCAGGTTGCCGGTGACGGCATACGCCACCAGGGCGGCCACGCAGATGTGGATGAGGTAGTAGCTGCCCGTCTTGGCGAGCGTGGGGAGGTTCTGGTGCGTGAGCGTGCGGATGCGGGACATGGCGGGGCTCCTGGTTCTTGGATGATTGAATGCTAGTTATTCGCATCCAATGGCGCCAATTGATTGCATGAACTGCCGCGATAGGCAGCCCGCCAACGGCCCCGGCGCCTCGCTATGATGGCCGCACTTTTTCCCTCTCATCCCTCACCTCACAACGACCGGGAGCGTTCACATGGCCCTCATGGACTTCATCAAGAAGCAGTTCATCGACATCATCCAGTGGACGGAGGAGGGCGACGGCACGCTGGCGTGGCGCTTCCCGATGCGGGACATGGAAATCCAGAACGGCGGCACGCTGGTGGTGCGCGAGTCGCAGATGGCCGTGTTCGTCAACGAAGGCCAGGTGGCCGACGTGTTCGGCCCCGGCACGTACAAGCTCACCACGCAGACGCTGCCCGTGCTGACCTACCTGAAGAACTGGGACAAGCTCTTCGAGTCCCCGTTCAAGAGCGACGTGTACTTCTTCAGCACGCGCCAGCAGGTGGACCAGAAGTGGGGCACGCCCCAGCCCATCACCATCCGCGACAAGGACTTCGGCGCCGTGCGGCTGCGCGCCTTCGGCAACTACGCTTACCGCGTGGCGGACCCGAAGCTCTTCCACACCGAAATCTCCGGCACGCGCGAGTCCTATCCCGTGGCCGATCTGGACGGCCAGCTGCGCGGCCTGGTGCTGCAGAACATCAGCAATGCCATCGCGGGCAGCGGCCTGCCGTTCCTCGACCTGGCGGCCAACCAGGTCATGTTCGCCGACGCGCTGGCCAAGGAGCTGCAGCCGGCCTTCGCCAAGATCGGCCTGAAGCTGGAAAGCATGACGGTGCAGAACGTCTCGCTGCCCGAAGAGCTGCAGAAGGTGCTGGACCAGAAAATCGGCATGGGCATGGTCGGCAACGACATGGGCAAGTTCATGCAGTACCAGACGGCCCAGGCGATCCCCAAGTTCGCCGAAGGCTCCGGCAACGGCGGTGGCGGCATTGCCGGCGACGCCATGGGCCTGGGCGCCGGCGTGGCGCTGGGCCAGGTGCTGGCGCAGAACCTGCAGCAGGGCCTGCAGAACCCCGGCAGCGCTGCGGCGCAGGCGGCGGCCGTGGCCGGCGCGCCGGTGCAGGGCGTGAAGCCCGAGGACGTGATGGCCACGCTGGAAAAGCTGGGCGAACTCAAGGCCAAGGGCATCCTCACGCAGGAAGAGTTCGACGCCAAGAAATCCGAGCTGCTCAAGAAGCTGGTGTGATCCCGGTATTGTGCTATTAAATATATAGCTAATGGCGCTTGATACATAAGCGCTAGAGGCCAAAAACACTTAAAACACTTCGCATGGCCGACAGCGGCACCCAGCGTCATTACCGCGCGCCCTGCCCCGGCTGTGGCGCCCCGGTCGAATTCCAGAGCGCGCAGTCCACGCACGCCGTCTGCCCCTACTGCCAGAGCACGGTGGTGCGCAGCGGCGACGTGCTCAAGCGCATCGGCAAGATGGCCGAGGTCTTCGACGACCACAGTCCGCTGCAGCCCATGGCCACGGGCCGGGCCGTGCTGGACGGCAAAGACCAGCCCTTCACGCTCATCGGCCGCCTGCAGTACCAGGGCGACGCGGGCACGTGGACGGAGTGGATCGCCCTTCTGAACGACGGCACGACGGCCACGCTGGGCGAGGACAACGGCGCCTACGTCTTCACGCGCCCGGTGCCCGCCGACCGCACCCTGCCCGAGGCCGCGCACTTTCGTCCCGGCGCCACCACCGCCGTGGCCGGCAAGACCTACAGCGTGGCCGCCAACGTGCAGGCCCGCCTGGTCGCCGCCCAGGGCGAGCTGCCCAAGCTGCCGCCGCTGGGCCAGCCGTTCAGCGTGGTGGAACTGCGCAGCGACGACGGCGAGGTGCTGTCCATCGACTACGGCAGCGTGCCGCCGAAGGTCGAGCGCGGCCGCGCCGTGCGACTCGACGACCTGAAGCTGCAGGGCCTGAAGGACGAGTCGGTCAAGAACGAGAAAGGCCGCCAGTTCAGCTGCCCGAATTGCGGCGCGCCCGTGGCGGTGAAGCTGTCCAGCACCAAGAGCCTGACCTGCCCGTCCTGCCAGAGCCTGATCGACGTGTCGGGCGGCCTGGGCGGCAAACTGCGCCACGCCGAGCAGCACGAGCCCGTGCGCCTGCTGATCCCGCTGGGCAGCCAGGGCACGCTGGAGGGCGTGCACTGGCAGGTGGTGGGCTTTCAGCACCGCATGGGCGTGGAGCCGGGCGACGACGAACACTTCGGCTGGGACGAATACCTGCTGTACCACCGCAAGCGCGGCTTCGCCTTTCTGGTGGATGCGAGCGATGGCTGGAGCCTGGTGCGCCCCGCCACCGGCGCGCCCAAGCTCTCGGCCAACGGGAAGGGCGCGCACTACCTGAACACGCCCTACCAGCTGGAATACAGCTACGAGGCCGAAACCACCTACGTGCTGGGCGAGTTCTACTGGCCCGTGGAGCGTGGGCAGAAAACGTTCAACCGCGACTTCGCCAGCAGCACCGGCCGCGGCATCCTGTCGATGGAGCAGACGCCCCAGGAGGTGACCTGGTCCGTGGGCAGCAAGCTCGACAGCGCCGTCGTCGCCAAGGCCTTCAAGCTCGACGGCCAGGCCGACCTGTTCAAGCGCGAAGACGCCGCGCCCTTGGCCGGCGCGGGCGGCATCGGCTGCGGCACGTGGATCGTGATCCTCTTCCTGCTGCCGCTCATCGTGATGCTGGTGCTGGGCGGCAGCTGCAGCTCCTGCGACCCGCAGCGCGAAAATTGCACCTCGTCCAGCTACCGGTCTTCCGGCGGCTCCTACGGCGGCTATTCCAGTGGCGGCGGGCACAAATGAGAGCCTGCCGCCGCGCTCCCGATTGCTTAATCTTCTTCTTCATCCATCCCACCGACGGAGGTCTTCATCATGGCTCTTGAATGGCTGCGGCCTGCCGCTTTCTTCGGCTCCATCCTCTTCGCGCTGATCGGCGTGCTGGTGTTCTGGGTCAGCTTCATCATCATCGACAAGATCACGCCCTACGACCTGTGGGCCGAGATCGTCGAGAAGCAGAACAAGGCGCTGGCCATGGTGGTGGCGGCCATGTGCCTGGGCATCAGCATCATCGTGGCGGCGGCGATCCACGGCGGGTAAAGGCGGCGCCGGGCCGCCGCCGCATGCGGCCCGCGGCATTCGTTGCGGGCGTTGCCGGCAGCAGAGGGCACCCCCGAGACGATCGGCGCGTGCATACGGGCCGTGCAAAGCGTGTTGTACGGCTGACACAAATCCCGTACGGTACGCAAAATATTGAATAAGAATAATTATCGTTACTGTTACATTCGCTCGCTTTCCGACACGGGCCGTTGACACCGCGGCCCATTTGCCTTGCCGAGGAAGCGAACATGAACCGAAAGAACCGGCCCACCGGTCCCGCCTACCCTTTACTGCCAACCGCCGTCGCCATGCTCCTGGCATGGTCCTGCGCCGCAACCACCGCGAGCGCCCAGCCGGCGCCTGACGAGGCCCCTGCCCTGCCGGCCGCTCTCCAGCAGCTCCCTGCGGTACATGTCAGCGGATCGCAGTACGACCCGGACGACGTGCGCCCCGAAGGCGTGACCACCGCCACCAAGACGTACATGGCCCCCAGGGACATCCCTCAGACGGTCGATACGCTGGAGGTCAACAAGTACAAGAGCTACGGCATCAACGACCTGGCCACCATGCTCGACGGCGTGCCCGGCGTGAACACCAGCTACGACATGCGGGGCGAGGGCGTGATGATCCGCGGCTTCCAGGCCGATGCCGGCGACATCTACCGCGATGGCGTGCGTGAAAGCGGGCAGGTGCGCCGCAGCACGGCGAACGTGGAGCGCATCGAGATCCTCAAGGGCCCGGCTTCGGTGCTGTACGGCCGCAGCGCTGGTGGCGGCGTCATCAATCTGGTGAGCAAGCAGGCGCGGTTCGACGGCAAGAGCAGCGTCACCCTGCGCGGCGGTTCTTGGGACAACGTGGGCGGCACCATCGACATCAACCAGGTGATCAACCCGAACGTGGTCGTGCGGCTGACGGCCGACCGCGAGCAGGCGCACAGCTTTCGCAGCGGCATCCGCAACAAGAACGAGATGGTCTCGCCCAGTATCCTGGTGGACAACCGCAAGGGTCTGCGCTGGACGGGGCAATACACCTACGACAACGTCTGGCGCGTGCCCGACCGCGGTCCGGCGTACGACCAGTTGCCGGCCGGCGTGTCCATCCGCCAGGGCTTTGCCCAGCCTGGGGACTACGTCGAGGACCGCCTGCGCGTGTGGCGCTCAGACCTGAGCTATGACTTCAACCCCGCCTGGAGCGTGCGCTGGGTGGCCAGCCGCCGCGAGGCCGACCAGGACTTCGACCACTACTATCTGGGCACGTACTGCAATGCGCAGGGACGCACGTCCACCAACGCCACCTGCACCAACCGCGGCCAGGTGCGCCAGAGCTATGCCTGGCAGCAGACGGCCAACAAGACCACCTCGCACACGGTGGACCTGACCGGCCGGTTCGACCTGGCGGGCATGCGGCACGATCTGCTGGTGGGCGTGGAGCACAGCGAGGAAGAGCGTGCGCCGCGCCTGTTCTCCACCGCCAACAGCAACGGCTTCATCGATCCGTTCAACCCGGTGTTCAACGCCGTGCGTCCGGCGCAGGGTGCGCCGACGCAGGACAACCTGCACATCGGCAAGGGGCAGGCACTCTATGTGCAAGATCTGATCGAGGTCGCTCCGCAATGGAAGCTGCTGCTGGGCGCGCGCTACGACAGCTACAAGTTCGAAAGCACCAACCGCATCAACGGCTTTCAGCGCGACACGGACGGCAGCTCCGTCAGCCCGCGCGTCGGCGTGGTCTGGCAGCCGGTGCGCGACCACAGCTTGTACGCCTCCTGGAACAAGAGCTTCTCGCCCTACGGCGGACGCGGCACGCTCAGCGTGGACACCGCGGCCACGGCCGTGCTGGACGAAGCGCCCCAGCACTCCCGCCAGGTCGAGATCGGCCTCAAGAGCGACTGGCTGCAGGGCGCGTTGTCTACCCAGCTGGCGGTCTACCAGCTGGAGCACTACAACATCCGCTACCGGCCGGAACCCGACACCGACCCCTTCACCTTCGCCATGCGCGGCAAGGAGCGTTCGCGCGGGATCGAGTTCAGCGCCGCTGGGCGGGTCGCTCCCTCCTGGTACGTACGCGGCGGCGTTGGCGTGATGAGTGCCAAGGTGCTCGGCGACCGCAGCGTGCCCGCCAATGAAGGCAACTACCTGGCCAACACGGCCCAGCGCAACGGTAACCTGTTCCTGCGGTACGCGCCTCCCGGCGCCTGGTACGGAGAGGTCGGCGTGACGCATACCAGCCGTCGGTACACCAACCTCGCCAACACCAGCATCCTGCCGGGTTACACCCGTTGGGACGGCTTGGTGGGCTGGCGTGCCGCGCCGTGGACGGTCACGCTCGCCGTGTCGAACCTGCTGGACAAGGAATACTGGCGGTCCAGCAGCATGCCCGGTACGCCCCGCAGCTTTCTGCTGAGCGCCAATTACCAGTTCTGAACCCCGTGCCGTCCACGCCCGCCCCGGGGGCCCGCCGACCGCTTCTGTGGCCCGCGGCGGCCGGCGTGCTGGTGGCCGGGCTGGCCACCGCAGGCGGCTGGCTGTG
>JAEWPH010000193.1 GCA_023460715.1 Pseudomonadota bacterium
GCCATCCCGCCGCGGCCGCAGCCTTCCAGGGCTGAAGAAGCGCCACGCCGTGCGCCGGTCAGCCGGCCGCGGCCGTGTTGACCGACGGGCAGGGCGCGGCGTACAGCTGGGCGATGTCCTCGGCCGGCACGGCCTTGGAGAACAGCCAGCCCTGGAACAGCTCGCAGCCCTCGCGCTGCAGAAAGCGCAGCTGCTCGGGCGTTTCCACCCCCTCGGCCACCACCTTCAGGCCCAGCGTGTGCGCCAGGGCGATCACGGCATGCACCAGGGTGGCGTCGCTGGCGCTGTGCACGACCGGGCGGACGAACTCGCGGTCGATCTTGATGCGCGTCACCGGCAGGTGCTGCAGGTAGGCCAGCGACGAGTAGCCGGTGCCGAAGTCGTCCAGCGTCACGCCCACGCCCAGCGCCTGCAGGTTCATCAGCACCTGGCGCGCCTGCTGCGGGTCGGCCATGGCTTCGGATTCGGTCACCTCCACCTCCAGCAGCCCGGGCGGCACGCCGTGCCTGTGCAGGCAGCGCGCCACCTGGTCCACCAGGTCGGCCTGGCGCAGCTGCTGGGCCGACAGGTTGACCGCCACGCGCAACGGCATGTCCGCCTGCGCCCAGGCGGCGATCTGGCGGCAGGCGGTGTCCAACACCCAGGCGCCCAGCGCCAGGATCAGGCCGGTGGCCTCGGCCACCGGAATGAAGCGCGCCGGCGAGACCTCGCCCAGCTGGGGGTCGTTCCAGCGCACCAGCGCCTCCACGGACACCATGCGCCCCGTGGCCATGTCCACCTGCGGCTGGTAGTGCAGCGCCAGGCCGCCATAGGCCAGGGCCAGCTTGAGCCGCTCGTGCAGGCGGATCTTCTCGGCCATGCGTTCGCCCATCAGCGGGTCGTACAGCGCGTAGCGCGCGCGGCCGTGCTGCTTGGCGTGGTACATCGCCATGTCGGCATAGCGCATCAGCGTGACCGCGTCACGGGCGTCGCCGGGGAAGAGCGCAATGCCCATGCTGGCGCCGAAGTTCAGCTCGAAGCCGTGCATCTGGCAGGGCATGCACAGCGCCTGCAGCAGGCGCGCGGCGACCTGCTCAGCCTCCTGCGCGTGGGCCAGCGGCGCCAGCAGCACGGTGAACTCGTCGCCCCCCAGCCGCGCCAGCGTGTCGCCCGGCCGCAGCGCGCCCTTCAGGCGGCGGGCGGCCTCCAGCAGCACCTGGTCGCCCGCGGCGTGGCCGTAGCCGTCGTTGATAGCCTTGAAGTCGTCCAGGTCGAGCAGCAGCAGCGCGAAGTGCTGGCCGTCGCGCTGCGCCTCGGCGATGGTCTGCTCCAGCCGCTGGCCGAACTGCCAGCGGTTGAGCAGGCCGGTGAGCGTGTCGTGCGTGGCCTGGTAGTGCATGCGCGCTTCCAGCTGCCGCATGTCGGAGATGTCGCGCACGAAAGCCACCACGGTGCCGCCGCACACGTCGGAATGGCCCAGCGCGATGTCCACGGGCACCTGCGAGCCGTCCCTGCGCGCGAGCCACAGGTCGCGGCCCATGCCCATGGGACGCCGGCTCGGGCGGTCGAGATAGCTTTGCATCTGCGCGGCGTGCTGCCCGCGCACCGGCGCCGGCACCAGCATGTCGATGGATTGCCCGCGCAACTGCGCCAGGGTGTAGCCGGAGATGGCTTCCATGGCCGGGTTGGCCACCAGGATGCGCCCCTGACGGTCGGCCAGGAGGATGCCGTCCGGCGCGGCCTCCAGCGCGGCCTGGGCCAGCAAGCTGTCCTGGTCGGGGAGCGGCGCCACCGGTGCAGTGAGCACGGGCAAGCCGGGGGGCGTGCAGGCCAGGGCGCAGCTGGGGGGAAGCACCGCGTTCACATCGCCCGCCGGGGCGGACGGAGGCAACAGTTCCGTGGGAAGAATGGGGCGTCCTCCAGGCAAGGCAAGAGGCCCTGCGGCGGGCCGGGCACCCGGCATGGCCGAAACGGCGCCGGGGTCGATGCAACCACTGTAGGGAGCCGCCCGCCGTTTGGCATCCCCCGGACGGCGGAGCATCGCGAGGCAACGTGACGGTCAGGGCACTTCGGTGCCGACCGGCGGGGATGGAGCGGCCAGGGATGCCCCGGCGCGGTCGGTGGGTGGGCGGGTGGCCTCGCTGCAGGAGCGTCTTTGCGCGAACCGCCAGCCCGGACGCCCGTTCTTCGGCCTGTGCGGCCGGGCGTACGCGCTGTGATAGCGGTCGGGCGGCGATGCGATGGCGGTCCCGCGGCCCGTTGCACCGGCCAGGCTAGGCCTGCCGGGCAGGCGCGTCAGCCTGCCTCGTTCAGCAGCGCCTGCACGTCCGAGGCCAGGGCCTGGGCGCCGCTGCCGTAGCGGTTGTAGACGCGCAGCCGGCCCTGCATGTCGTACACGTAGCTGCCGGCGGAGTGGTCCATGGTGTAACTGGTGGGCGTCTTGCCGTCGACCTTCTTGTAGTAGATCTTGAAGTCCTTGGCCACGGCGGCCAGCTGCTCGGGCGTGCCGCGCAGCGCGAGGAAGGACGGGTCGAAGTTGGCCATGTAGGCCTTCAAAATCTCGGGCGTGTCGCGCTCCGGGTCCACGGTAACGAAGATGCCCTGCAGGCGGTCGCCGTCCTTGCCCAGCGAGCGCTTGACCTCGGCCAGCTCCACCATCGAGGTGGGGCACACGTCCGGGCATTGCGTGTAGCCGAAGAACACCACCACCACCTTGCCGGCGAAGTCCTTCAGGCTGCGCTGCTGGCCGTTGTGATCTGTGAGCGGCAGGTCGCGCGCGTACTCGGCGCCGGTCACGTCCACGCCCTTGAACTCGGGGCCTTTCTTGGAGCAAGCCACCAAAAGGCCTCCAGCGCTTGCCAGCAAAGCGCCTGCAGCTATTCTTTTAAGAGCGTTGCGTTTATCCATCGAGAGCACCTGTTCAGAACACGTAGTGGTCCACCAGCAAGGCGGCGAACAGCGCGCTCAGGTGGATCAGCGAGAAGCGGAAGGTCTTGCGCGCCAGCGCATCGGAGTAATCGCGCCACAGCGCATAGCCGTAGGCGCAGAAACCCACGCCCAGCACGACCGCAGCGGCCAGGTAAATCCACGAGCTCATGCCGTAGACGAAGGGCATGAGGCAGCCGGCGAACAGGATCAGCGTGTACAGGAACACCTGCAGCCGCGTGAACTCGTTGCCATGGGTGACGGGTAGCATGGGCAGGCCGGACTTGCGGTAGTCCTCGACCCGGTACAGCGCCAGCGCCCAGAAGTGCGGCGGCGTCCACAGGAAGATGATGAGGAACAGGATCAGTGCCTCAGGGCCCACATCGCCCGTCATGGACGACCAGCCCAGCACCGGCGGCATGGCGCCCGAGGCCCCGCCGATCACGATGTTCTGCGGCGTGAGCGGCTTGAGGATCACGGTGTAGACCACGGCATAGCCCACGAAGGTGGCGAAGGTGAGCCACATGGTCAGCGGGTTGATCCACACGTACAGCAGCACCGAGCCGGCCAGGCACAGCGCGGCGGAGAACGCCAGCGTCTGCGTGTTGGACAGCTCGCCCTTGGCCGTGGGGCGCCAGGCAGTGCGCTTCATCTTGGCGTCGATGCCCTGCTCCACCAGGCAGTTGAAGGCAGCGGCGGCGCCGGCCACCAGCCAGATGCCCAGGCAGGCCAGCGCCATGTGCGCCCACTGCGGGCCGGTGGGCAGGCCGGGCACGGCCAGCACCATGCCGATGAAGGCACAGAAGACGATCAGCTGCACCACGCGGGGCTTGGTCAGCGCGTAGAACTGGGACAGCCTGGACGGCATGGCGTACGGCAGGCCGGCAGGCATGGGCGCGGGGGCGGGAGCGGCACTCATACCGGGATTTTCGCCGCTTCGGCGCCGCCGTGTGGGGGGTGCGGCACCTTGTCCACCCCGGCCGTGCCGGTACCCGGCACGCGGCGGCTGGCCGCCAGGGCCCAGGTCAGCACCACGATCAGGGCCGCTGCGCCGCCCGTGTGCAGCACGGCGGCCACCAGGGGCCAGTCCAGCACCACGTTGGACAGCCCGGTGGCGAACTGCAGCAGCGTCAGCCCGGCCAGCCAGCGGGCCGGGTCGCGCAGCGCGCCGGCGCGCCGCAGGCGCCAGACCAGCAGCGCCAGCGCCCCGATCACCACGTAGGCCGCCAGGCGGTGCACGTAGTGGATGGCCGTGAGCCCGGCAAAGCTGATGTGGCTGCCGTCCTGCAGCAGGCCCAGCGGCCGCCAGATCTGGAAGCCCTGGGCGAACGCCATGTCGGGCCACCAGCTGCCCTGGCAGGCCGGGAAGGTGGTGCAGGCCAGCACGGCGTAGTTGGTGCTCACCCAGCCGCCCAGCACGATCTGCACAGAGACCAGCGCGGTGGTCGCCCAGAGCAGCGCGCGCAGCCCCCCTGGCAGCGCCACGGGCGCCCGCGCCTGGGCCGACAGCGTCTGCCGCACGGCCTGCACGCACAGAAGGGCCAGCAGCACGATGCCGCCGATCAGGTGCAGCGTGACGATGGCGGGAAACAACTTCATGGTGACGGTGAGCGCCCCGAACGCCCCCTGCAGGCACACCCAGAACAGCGTGAAGGTGGGCCACCACGGGCTGAGCGCGGGCGCGGGGCCCTGGCCGCGGCGGGCCGCCCGCTGCTGCCGCCAGGCGCCGACGGTGAGAGCGATGATGAGCACGCCCACGCCGGTGGCCAGGTAGCGGTGGATCATCTCCACCCAGGCCTTGCCGTGCGTGACAGGGCCGGTGGGCATGGCCTCCTGCGCGGCGGAAATCTCGGCCCGCGCGCCCACGGGGCTGGCGTTGCCGTAGCAGCCCGGCCAGTCGGGGCAGCCCAGGCCGGAATCGGTGAGCCGCGTGAAGGCCCCGAACATCACCAGGTCGAAGGTGAGGAAGAGCGTGAGCACCGTCAGCGCCTGCAGGTGGCGCACCGGCGTGCTGCCCCGGTTGCGCAGCCACACCCAGAGCAGCGGGCCCAGGGCGATCACCACGCCCAGCAGCATCAGGCGCAGCAGGGGCGCCAGGTCGTACAGCGGCTGCGCCGTGTCGGTCATGGCCGGGCCTCCTGCGGGCGGCCGGCCTGGTCCCAGGACGACGAGGCGCGCAGCAGGCGCTCCAGATCGCGCTTGGCCTTGGCGGCGCCGGCCTGGTCCAGCCCTGCCGGGAAGCGCAGCATCCAGTGGCCGAGCGGATCGACCACGTAGAGGTGGTCCTGCAACTGGTGGCCCGCGGCGGGCGCCAGCCAGCGGCCCAGGGCCTGGGCGTCGGCACGCAGCACGGTCGCCTGCTGCAGGCCGGGAGCGATGTCGGGGGCGATGGGCGCGCTGTCGGACACCAGCCAGACCCAGTCCACGCGGTCCTTCTCCTTGCCCAGGCTCTCGCGCAGCTGGCGCTGCAGGTACAGGTGGTTGCGGCAGGCGTCGTCGCAGGCGCCCGGCGCCACGCTCACCAGCAGCCACTGGCCCTTGAGCTGGCCGAGCACGCCGCTGGCGCCATCGCGCGCGGCGGTCACGGGCAATGCGTCGGGCAGCGGGCGCTGCGGGTCGATCAGCTCGCCGAAGTTGCGCCGCCCCTCGGGCCGCAGCACGTAGTAGGTGAAGTACGAGGCGATTACCGGCGCCGCGCAGATGAGCAGCACGCCCAGCATCTTGAGCCGGCCGCTGCGCGAGCGCTGCAGCGACTGCAGGGCGTCGTCCGCCCCGGGCAGGCTGTGCACGGTCAGCCCCAGGGGCTGCTCTCCGCCGTGCGCCTCAGGCGGATGGCTGGCGCCGTGGGCGAAGGAAGCGTCGGACGATTTGGAACCAGACATAGAGGATTGCCACCAGGCCGCAAAGCCCGAACCATTGGAATGCGTAGCCGTAGTGCTTGTCGACGCCGCTGTCGATCACGGGCCAGTCCCGCTGCAGCCCGTCGCCGGGGCCGCCGGTCTGCAGCACCGACAGCGGCAGCAGCGCCAGCCCCGTCTCGGCCGCATAGGCGCCGAGGTCCAGATTCTGCCGGATGCGCGAAGCCCCTTCGTCCGCCCCGGCAGCGCCCAGCGCATACAGGCGCGACGGCTCCGGCGCCAGCCGGCCCGCCACCTGCACCGGGCCGGCGGGCGTGGGCACGTCGGGCAGCCGGGTGCGGTCCTGGAAGTCGCGCGGCACCCAGCCGCGCTGCACCAGCACGGTGGCCTGCGAGCCCTCCAGCCGCAGCGGCGTCACCACGTAGAAGCCCGGGCGGCCCTGCATCTGGCGGTTGTCGAGGAACACGGTCGCGTTGCCCACCCACTGCCCACGCAACTGGGCCTGGCGGTGCAGCAAGGCCTGCACTTCGGGCG
>JAEWPH010000194.1 GCA_023460715.1 Pseudomonadota bacterium
GCGGCCACCAGCGCGGCCACGCCGAAGTAGGTGCCGTGCGGCAGGCCGCTGACGAAGCGCAGCGCGTTCAGGGAGGCGTAGCCCGGCGCCAGGGCCGAGGCGAAATTGCCCAGCGCGTACACCGCCATCAGCGCCATCAGCAGCGCGCGGCGGCCCCAGCTGGCGGCCAGCACGGCGAGCACCGGCGCGCCGATCACCACGCCCAGCGCGTAGGCGCTGATCACATGGCCGGCCTGGGGAATGGTGACGCCGATGTCCTGCGCAACCTCGGGCAGCAGGCCCATGATGACGAACTCGCCGGTGCCGATGGAGAAGCCGCCGACGCCCAGCGCCAGCACGGCCGCGCCGAAGCCGTGGGCCGCGGCGGCGGGCGCCTTCGCCTGCATGCCGGATGCCGGGGCCGTGCCGTCCAGTGCGGACGGCGTCATGCGCGCGCTCCGGCGGCCGGGCTGCGGCGGGGGGCGCAGGAACGGGGGCGGCGGGCGGGGCGGACAAGTGGCAACGGCATGGGCACAGACATCAGGGAAAACCCGAATTCTTGCGCAGATGCGCCGCCGGCGGGGCCGCGGGGTCTTTCGCGACGCTCCTTTAAAGAGAGCAGGTTGCGCTTGTCCTGCATGGCATTCAAAGCGAAATGCCTTCAAACTGCTTAAAGGACAAGCGCAAGCAGCTATGAATTCAAGAGCGCACTGCGACGATGGCAGCGCGCTCCGCCAGGCTCAGCGCACCATGCAGGGCCGCTTGTTGTCGAACTTCCAGCCCGGGATCAGGTACTGCATGGCCTGCGCATCGTCGCGCGCGCCCAGGCCGTGCTGCAGGTACAGCTGGTGGGCGCGCTCGACGGCTTCCATGTCCAGCTCGATGCCGAGGCCGCCGCGCGTGGGCAGCTCCACGTAGCCGTTTTGGATCTGCAGCGGGTTCTTGGTGAGGAACTGGCCGTCTTGCCAGATCCAGTGCGTGTCGATGGCCGTGACGCGGCCCGGCGCGGCGGCGCCCACATGCGTGAACATGGCCAGCGACACGTCGAAGTGGTTGTTGGAGTGCGAACCCCACGTCAGGCCGAAGGCCTGACACAACTGCGCTACGCGCACCGAGCCGGCCATGGTCCAGAAGTGCGGGTCGGCCAGCGGAATGTCGACCGACTGCAGCGACAGCGAGTGGGCCATCTGGCGCCAGTCGGTGGCCACCATGTTGGTCGCCGTGGGCAGGCCCGTGGCGCGGCGGAACTCGGCCATCACCTCGCGGCCAGAGAAGCCTTCCTCGGCACCGCAGGGGTCTTCGGCATAGGCCATCACGCCGTGCAGGTCGCGCGTGATGCGGATGGCGTCCTTCAGCAGCCAGCCGCCGTTGGGGTCCAGCGTGACGCGGGCTTCGGGAAAGCGCTCGTGCAGGGCGCGGATGGCCTCGACCTCTTCCTCGCCGCGCAGCACGCCGCCCTTGAGCTTGAAGTCCTGGAAGCCGTAGCGCGCCTGGGCGGCTTCGGCCAGGCGCACGATGGCCTCGGGCGTCATGGCCTTTTCGTGGCGCAGGCGCTTCCAGTCGTCGGCTTCATCGGGGGCGGTCTGGTAGGGCAAGTCGGTCGCTTCGCGGTCACCCACGTAGAACAGGTAGCCCAGCATCTGCACCGACGTGCGCTGGATGCCCTCGCCCAGCAGCGCGGCCACGGGCACGCCCAGGTGCTGGCCCAGCAGGTCGAGCAGCGCGGATTCGGCCGCCGTCACCGCGTGGATGGCGATGCGCAGGTCGAAGGTCTGCAGGCCGCGGCCGCCGCTGTCGCGGCTGGCGAACTCGGTGCGCATGGCGTTCAGCACGGCGTTGTAGTTGCCCACGGGCTGGCCCACGATGAGCGTGGCCGCGTCTTCCAGCGTCTGGCGGATCTTCTCGCCGCCCGGCACCTCGCCCACGCCCGTGTTGCCCGCGCTATCGGTCAGCAGCAGCAGGTTGCGCGTGAAGAACGGGGCGTGCGCGCCGCTCAGGTTCATCAGCATGCTGTCGTGGCCGGCCACGGGAATGACGCGCAGCTGGGTGACGGTGGGGGTCGTGGAAGGAAGGTGCGTGGCAGCCATGGTCTCTAACTCGGAGTGCTCAAAGGGGAAAAGAATAGGCCCGATCGCTCGGGCCGCGCAAGCGGGCCCTGCCCGCTGGTGCTCAGTTGGCGGTGATGCCGCCGGTCTCGATCACCTGCTTCCAGCGGGCGAATTCCTTCGCCTGGAACTTGGTGAACTCTTCCGGCGAATTGCCCACGATCTCCAGGCCGGCGTCGGTGAACTGCTTGGTCACGCCCGGGTCCTTCAGCGCCTTCATGATGCCGGCGTGCAGCTTGGTCTTCACGTCGGCCGGCAGGTTCTTGGGCGCGGCGATGCCTTGCCAGGCATAGACCTCCATGCCCTGCAGGCCGGCTTCGGCCATGGTGGGCACGTCGGGCAGCACGGGCGAGCGCTTGTCGCCGGTGACGGCGATGGGCTTGAGCTTGCCGGACTTGATGTGCGGGATGACCGTGTTCACGTTCTGGAACGACATGTCCACCTGGCCGCCCAGCAGATCGGTCACGGCCGGCGCGCCGCCCTTGTAGGGAATGTGCAGGCCCTTGGTGCCCGTCTTCTGCCAGAACAGTTCGGCCGTCAGGTGGTCGGACGAGCCGGCGCCGGACGTGGCGAAGCTGACCGTGCCCGGCTTGGCCTTGAGCAGGGCGATCACGTCCTGCACGTTGTTCACCTTAGGAGCCAGGTTGGGGTTCACCACCAGCACGTTGGGCGTCTGCACGGCCACGGTCAGGTAGGTGAAGTCCTTGGTCGGGTCGTACGGCAGGCCCTTGATGAGGTGCGGCGCCACCACGAACGGGGCCAGCGAGGCCACCAGCAGCGTGTAGCCGTCGCCCGGCGCGCGCGCCACCTGCGTGGCGCCGATGCTGCCCGTGGCACCGGCCTTGTTGTCCACCACGAAGGACTGCTTGAACTGCTCGCCCAGGTGGTTGCTGACGGCGCGGGCAATGGTGTCGGTGGAGCCGCCGGCCGGGAACGGCACGATCACCGTCACGGACTTGTCGGGCCAGGCGAACGCGGGGGCGCTGGCGCCGAGGGTGGCGATGCCGACGCAGAGGGCGGCGGCTGCGGTCTTGAGTGCTTTCATGGAAGGTCTCCTGGTGGACATCGGGACGCTGCTGCGCTTCCTGGGTCAAATGTTCACGTTAACATTCGATGGCACGCCATTGTTAACGTGAACATCTGCGCAATCATTGGTACTTACCCCAAGCCCCTGGGAGAAAGACGCGCAACCTTACAATTCGGCGTCCCACCGCCTGCCCTCTGCGCGCCTCCTGGAAGCCCCGGAGCGCCGGGCCCCATCGCATGAACCCCTCCCGCAAGCCCGCCACCGTGCAGGACGTCGCCCGCCTGGCCGGGGTTTCGGCGATGACGGTGTCCCGCGCGCTCAACGTGCCGGACAAGGTCACGCCGGACACGCTGCGCCGCGTACGCGAGGCCGTGGACCAGCTGGGCTACGTGCCCAACGCCATGGCCAGCGGGCTGCGCATGTCGCGCGCGCGCATGGTGGCCGCCCTGCTGCCCACGCTGGTGGGGCCCGTCTTCCAGGAGCTCGTCGAGTCGCTGGCCGCCACGCTCGGGCGCCAGGGCTACCAGCTGCTGATTGGCCAGACCGGCTACGACGCGGCGCAGGAGGAAGCGCTGGTGCGCGGCGTGATCCAGCGCCGGCCCGACGGCATCGTGCTGGTGGGCGTGGCCTCGTCCGACGGCGTGCGCCAGGCCTTGCGCGCCAGCAAGATTCCGGTGGTGGAGACCTGGGACCTGACCGCCGACCCGGTCGACATGGTGGTCGGTTTCTCGCACGTGGCCATCGGCCGCGACGTGGCCGCTTTCCTGCACGCGCGCGGCCACCGCCAGATGGCCATCATCACGGCCGACGACACGCGCGCCCGCTCGCGCACGCAGGCTTTTCTCACGCAGGCCCAGGCGCTGGGCGCCGAGGTGGTGGAGCGCTTTCTCACCGTCGCGCCCAGCACGCTGGGCGAAGGCCGGCGCGGGCTGGCCACGCTGCTGCAGTCGCATCCGGGCATCACCGGCGTTTTCTGCAGCTCGGACAGCCTGGCCCTGGGCGCCGCCATCGAGGCCCAGCACCGGGGCCTGAAGGTGCCGCAGCAGCTCGCCATCATCGGCATGGGCGACCAGAGCTTCGCCCGCGACGCCCAGCCGCCGCTGACCACGGTGCGCCTGGATGGAACGCGCATCGGCGCGCTGGCCGCCGAGCTGACCATGGCCCGTGCCGAAGGGCGTGCGGTGGAGCAGACGGTGGTGGATGTGGGCTTTCACCTGGTCGAACGGGAAAGCACGTAGCACGCGGCCTGACCGCGCCACGCCCCCCGCTTCTTCGCCCACTTCCGCTTCTTCCCCACGCCGATGCCGACCACGCCAGGCCTTCCCACCGCGCCGGCTGCCGCGCCAGCGTCGCCCTCGCCCTGGCACGCCGGGGGCCGCAGCCGCCGCCTGCTGCGGCGCATGCTGCCGGCCATCGCCGCGCTGCTGCTGCTCATCGGCCTGGGCGGCTATCTGCTGGTGGCCAACGCGCTGCGGCAGGACGTGGACGTGCAGCAGCGCTCGCGCACCTTCATCGCGCGCTCCATCGCCCAGGTGCGCAACGAGGTCGGCCGCAACATCATCAACTACAGCAAATGGGGCGAGGCCTACAAGAATCTGCACCTGACGGTGAACACAACCTGGGCGGACGAGCAACGCAACGTGGGCGACATCCCGTTCGACCTGTACGGCTACGACGGCGTGTTCGTCATCGGGCCCCGGGGACGCACGGTGTACGCCGTGGTCCGCGGCCAGGCCTCCGCCGTGCAGGCGCACGACTGGCTGCAGGGCGATCTGGATGGCCTGGTCGCCGCAGCCCGCGATCCGCGGCACGAAGACACCAGCATCGTGCGCGCCCTGCAGGTCGCAGGCGCGCCCGCGCTGGTGGCTGCGGCCACCATCACCCCCGGCTGGGATCCGGGCATCCGACCGCGGCCCGGGCCGGCCTCGGTGATGGTCTTCGCCACGGTGCTGGACGGCCCGCGCCTGAGCGCGCTGAGCGAGAACTACGGCGTGCCGGCGCTGACCATCTCCTCCGAGCCGCTGGCCGGGCAGGAGTCGATGCCGCTGCTGGATTCGTCCATGCGGCTGCACTGGCGCCCGCCCACGCCGGGCCGCACGCTGCTGGGGCAGACGCTGCCGCTGTTCATCGCCGGCGTGCTGGCGCTGGCGGGCGTGCTGGTTGCCCTGCTGCGCCATGCGCTCGCGTCGGCCCGGCAGATCGACGCGCAGTTCGAGGCCCTGCACGCCACGCAGGCCGAGCTGACCGAGAGCGAACAGCGCTTTCGCGACATCGCAGAGGCCTCGTCCGACTGGCTGTGGGAGGTGGATGCCCAGGGCCGGCTCACCTACCTGTCGGAGCGGTTCACCCAGGTGACGGGCGAGCCGCGCGAGGACTGGCTGGGCCGCCCGCTCGCCGACCTGCTGGAGCCCGCCACCACAGGCCCGCAGACGCTGCCGCCCGATCTGCCTGCGGACGCCGGCGACAGCCCTGCGCGCGGCACGCGGCTGTGGCAGTACCGCGACCGGGCCGGGCGGCTGCGCACCAGCAAGATCACATCGCGGGCCATGGCACACGGCGCCGGCTACCGCGGCACGGCCACCGACATCACCGACGAGGTCGAGGCGCAGGCCCGCGTGCGCCATCTGTCGCTGCATGATCCGCTGACCGACCTGCCCAACCGCTTGCACCTGCAGCAGTTCCTGGCACGCCAATTGGAAGCCCCGGCGCCGCGGCCCACGCCTGCCCTGGCGCTGCTGTGCCTGGATCTGGACCGCTTCAAGCCCGTGAACGACGCCTGGGGCCATGGCCTGGGCGACCTGCTGCTGCAGGCCGTGGCGCAGCGCCTGCGCGGCCAGATGCCGCCGGGCGCTATGGCCGCACGCGTGGGCGGCGACGAGTTCGTAGCCGTGCTGCCGGACATGGCGGACCGTGCCGCGGTCGAGGCGGTCTGCCACGCCCTGGTGCAGGCGCTGGGCCGGCCCTTTCGCATCCAGGGCCACGACATCGCCATCGGCACCAGCATCGGCATCGCGCTGGCGCCGGCGCATGCGCGCGAACCGGCCGAACTGCTGCGCATGGCCGACATCGCTCTGTACCGCGCCAAGGATGCGGGCCGCAGCACCTGGCAGTTCTATGAGCGTGCGATGGAGGCCGCGCTGCCGCCCGCGCCGGCAGGCACGGCACCAGCCCCGGAGCCCCGGCCCGCCGGCCGCACGGACTAGGGCCTGGCGCGAGGCCGTCGCTCAGCCGGGCACGCGCCGCGCCCGGCCGCGCAGGCCTTCGAGCAGGGCCACGGTGATGCCGCTGGCGCAGATGATGCCGATGCCCACCCACGTCAGCGCATCGGGGAAATGCCCCCACACCAGCCAGCCGACCGCTGTGGCGCTCACGATCTGCAGGTAGGCGAAGGGCGCCAGCGTGGACGCCCCGGCATGCCGGTAGGCGCCGATCTGCAGCCAGTGCCCCAGTGCGCCCGACACGCCGGTGGACACCAGCAGCAGCCAGTGCAGCGGCTCCAGCGTGCGCAGCAGCGGCCACGCCGCGGGCAGCGCGAACGGCAGGGCCAGCGTGAGGCAGGCGGTGCCCACGGCGCCGCCCCACAGGAGCGAAGTGAACGGATCGTCGCGTGCCACCTGCCGCGTGGCGATGAACTGCACGGCCATGCAGCAGGCGGTGAGCAGGCCGAACACCACGCCCAGCGGATGCAGCCCGCCCCCGGGCCGCACGACCACCATCACGCCTGCGAACGCCACGCCGCACGCCAGCCAGCGCGACAGGCGCGCAGGTTCGCCCAGCAGCCAGGGCGCCACGGCCAGCACCAGCAGCGGCGCCAGGAAGTTGATGGACGTGGCCTCCGCCTGCGGCAGGTAGCGCAGCGTGGTGAAGAACATCAGCGTGGCCAGCAGCATGGCCGCGCCGCGCAGCACCTGCGCCCCGGGCCGGACACTGCGCAGAACGGCCTTGCCGCGCGTGGGCAGCAGCAGGCCCAGGACCAGCACCAGATGCACCGCATAGCGCACCCAGGCCAGCACGAACAGCGGCACCCCGGCCGCCATCACCCACTTGCCCGTGGCATCCAGGCAGGACAGCGTCCACAGCGACGACACCAGGAGAACGATGCCCCAGAGGGGCCGGGCGGCCAGCGCGGGGCCGGCGGGCAGTGCAGTGTTCATGGGCGGGGAAAAGGCACCCGGCAGCGGGCAGGGAGAAGGCGGCGCGGTCCAGCGGCAGCCGATGCCGCCATCATACGAAGGCCTGCCTGGCAGCCCGCAGCGCATGCACAATGCGCCGCACCGCGGGCCGATCCGCCCGCCCTCCTCGACGCCCCCCGATGCCCCGTCCACCCACCCCGGATCCCTTCGCGCCCCTGGCGGCACCCTCCGATGCGCCGCTGTACCGGCAGCTGTACGACCGCTTGCGGGCCGCGCTGGCGGCCGGCACGCTGGTGGCCGGCGAACGGGTGCCGTCTGCCCGCGCGCTCGCGCGGGAGCTGGGCGTGGCGCGCGGCACGGTGGACCTGGCCTACGAGCTGCTGGCCTCCGAGGGCTATCTGCTGGCCCGCGGGCCGGCCGGCACCGTGGTCAACCCGGCCCTGCATTCCCTGGCAGCCACCCCGCCGCCGGACGCCGCCCCGGTGCCTGCGCCGGCACCGCCCGCGCCGGACGTGCTCTCTCGCCCGGCCGAACTGCTGCCCTTTCAGATGGGCGTACCGGCGCTGGATGCGTTCCCGCGCAAGATCTGGGCGCGCCTGGGGGCGCGCACACTGCGCGGCATGCAGCCGGCCGATCTGGACTACCCGCCCCCGTGCGGCCTGCCCGCGCTGCGCAGCGCCATCGCGTCCTACCTGCGGCTGGCGCGGGGCATCGACTGCGGCGCGCAGCAGGTCTTCGTCACCACGGGCTTTCGCGGCAGCCTGCAACTGGCGGCCCTGGCGCTCACGCAGCCGGGCGACCGCGCCTGGATCGAAGACCCGGGCTATCCACCCACGCGCCAGTTGCTGAGCGCCTGCGGGCTGGCGCTCACGCCCGTGCCGGTGGATGCCGAGGGCCTGGACGTGGAGCGCGGCATGGCGCTGGCGCCGGATGCGCGGCTGGTGGCCGTGACGCCGGCGCACCAGAGCCCGCTGTCGATGTCGCTGTCCCTGCCGCGCCGCCAGGCCCTGCTGGACTGGGCGGCCGCGCGCGGCGCCTGGGTGGTGGAGGACGACTACGACGGCGAGTACCGCTACGCGAGCCGCCCCCTGCCCGCGCTGGCCAGCCTGGACCGGCAAGGCCGCGTGCTGTATGCCGGCACGTTCAGCAAGGTGCTGTTTCCGGGCATCCGCCTGGCCTATCTGGTGGTGCCGCCCACCCAGGTGGCGGCCTGCGAGCGCGTGACGCGCACCTTCTTCGCTGCGGCCACGCCCGCGATGACCCAGGCCATCGTGGCCGACTTCATGGCCGAAGGCCACTTCACGCGCCACATCCAGCGCATGCGCCGGCTGTATGCGGAGCGCCGCAGCGCCACGCGCGCGGCGCTGGAACGCGGCCTGCGCGGCGCCTTGCAGACGGAACCGCAACCGGGCGGCATGCATCTGGTGCTGCGCCTGCCCGGCGCACGCACCGACCAGCCTCTGGCGGAGAAGCTGCTGGCCCAGGGCCTGGCGGTGCAGCCGCTGTCGCGCTGGTTCGCATCTGGCCGCACGGAATCCGCGATCCTGCTGAGCTTCACCAACTGCACGGACCCGGCGCAGGCCGAGCGCCTGGGCGAGCTGATCCGCGAAGCGCTCTGAGCGCCCGGGCAGCAGCCCGGCAGCCGGCAGCCGGCGCCGCGCTGCCTGCGCGGGGCGGGCCGGGACAGGATCAGGCCAGGCCGGCCTTGTCCAGCCCGTAGAGCTTGTCGGCGGAACCCGGCACGGCCTGGAAGGCCACGCTCAGGCGGTTCCAGCCGTTGATGGCGACGATCAGGAACGACAGGTCGGCCAGGTCGCCGTCCGACAGCTGCGCGCGCACGCGGTCGAACACCGCATCCGGCACGCCGTGGGGCGGCAGATGGGTCAGCGCCTCGGTCCATTCGAGCGCTGCGCGTTCGCGCGGCGTGAACAGCGGGGACTCGCGCCACACGGCCACGTGGTGCAGGCGCAGTTCGCGCTCGCCGTGGATCTTGGCCTCCTTCACATGCATGTCCACACAGAACGCGCAGCCGTTGAGCTGCGAGGCGCGCAGCGTGACCAGGTGGCCCACTTCAGCCAGGAACGGCTTCTTGTGCAGCAGCTGGTTGAATTCGAGGTACTTCTTGGCGGCTTCGGGAGAGGCGTTGTAGTAGTCGAGACGTTGGCTCATGGCGTGGTGCTCCAGGGGTGATGAATCCATCGGCGGGTCCAGCGGGCCGGCCCCGGTGCTGCGGCCCGGCGGGCGCTGCAGCGTTTCTTTTCCATGCACCGATTGTCTGGAACCATGGCCCAGCACCCCAGGGCCAAGAAGCGTGTTTCCGGCTGGGCCATGTCGGCCTCCCTCGCCTTCCCGGAAACGGCAATCCGGGACCACTGCCTGCTTTGCCTCGCCTCGCCCCCCTGCTCTGCCCGCCTCCCGCCCGTCAGATCGCCACCAGCCGCTGGATGCCCTTGGCCTGCATCTCATGCCCCGGCCCGCGGGCGATGACTTCGCCCCGCTCCATCACCAGGTACTCGTCCGCCAGCTCCTCGGCGAAGTCGTAGTACTGCTCGCACAGCAGCACCGCCACCGGATGGCCGTCCAGCCCCTCGTCGGCCAGGCGGCGGATGACGCGCCCGATGTCCTTGATGATGCTGGGCTGGATGCCTTCCGTGGGCTCGTCCAGGATCAGCAGGCGCGGGCTGGGCGCCAGCGCGCGGGCGATGGCGAGCTGCTGCTGCTGCCCGCCCGACAGGTCGCCGCCTCGCCGCCCGAGCATCTGCTTGAGCACCGGGAACAGCGCGTACAGGTGCTCCGGCACGGCAGTGGAGCCGCTCTTGTACGCCAGCCCCATGCGCAGGTTCTCCTCCACCGTCAGGCGCCCGAAGATTTCACGCCCCTGCGGCACGAAGCCGATGCCGGCGCGGGCGCGGTCGTACGGCGCCTTGCCATGGATGGGCTGGCCGTCGAAGGTGATGGAACCGCTCTTGATGGGCACCAGGCCCATCAGGCTCTTGAGCAGCGTGGTCTTGCCGACGCCGTTGCGGCCGAGCAGCACGGTGACCTTGCCGGGGGCGGCGGTGAGGCTCACGTCGCGCAGGATGTGGGAGCCGCCGTAGTACTGGTTGATGTTTTGGACGGTGAGCATGGTTAAGGGTGTTTTTTGGCTATAGCGCTTATGCATCAAGCGCTAGTAGCTATTGTTTTTTATTTCTGCTGTGCGATTGCTTTCCGGGGCCGGGTCTCGCCCCGGCGGGCGAGTCACTTTCTTTCGCTTCGCCGAAAGAAAGTAAGCAAGAAAGGGCGACCCTGCTGCCCGTGTCCCCTGCGCTTGCGCTACGGGGAAGCCTGCGATGCTCGCGCAGACAGGGCCGCCGTGGAACTCACTGCGCTGCGGAGCAGCTCCGTTCGGACAGCCACGGCGAGTCAGTGCACGAGGCATGCGCGCTCCGACGCGCATGCGCCCTGCCTGCGCTCCGCTTCTCGGCACGGGCAGAAGGGAACCCAAGCGCCCCACTCGGGCCATTGCTTCGCTCGGCCCTGGGCAGGGAGCCAACGCGCGCCGGTATTGGGACTGGGTCGAGCGAAGCGACGACCCGAATCGTCCCCCCGCCCTTCTGTATGCGCCGAGGAGCACAGGGCTCGGGGTGGCGGGTGTGCTGCAGGACACACCCGCTTCGTGAACTGGCTCGCTGCGACTGTCTGACCGCAGCTGCGCAGCAGCGTAGGGAGTTTCGCAGCGCACCCCGCGACCGCGCACCGCAGGTTGCCCGTAGCGCAGCGAAGGGTCGCAGACAGCAGGGTCGCCTTTTCTTTGCTTACTTTCTTTTGGCGAAGCAAAAGAAAGTGAGTGCGCCGCCGGGCGCATACCCCGGCCCCGGGAATCAACCGCACAGCAAAGTTCAAAGCAGCACACCACCGTCACCGCCCCAAATACACCTCAATCACCCGCTCATCCCCCTGCACCTGATCAAGCGTACCCTCCGCCAGCACCGCCCCATCGCACAGCACGGTCACCTTCTCGCTGATCGTGCGGATGAACGACATGTCGTGCTCCACCACCATCAGCGAATGCTTGCCCTTGAGCGAGAGAAACAGCTCGGCCGTGCGCGCCGTCTCGTCATCCGTCATGCCCGCCACGGGCTCATCCAGCAGCAGCAGCTGCGGGTCCTGCATCAGCAGCATGCCGATCTCCAGCCACTGCTTTTGCCCGTGGCTCAGCTGGCCCGCCTGGCGCGCGGGCTGGTGGGCGAGGTGGATCGTGTGCAGCACCTCGGCCAGGCGGTCCCGCTGCGCGGAGTCGAGCCGGAAGAACATGGACGAGGCCACGCCCTTGTGGGTCTTGAGGGCCAGTTCGAGGTTATCGAACACCGTGAGCTGCTCGAACACCGTGGGCTTCTGGAACTTGCGGCCGATGCCCAGGGCGGCGATCTGCGGTTCGTTATGGCGCAGCAGGTCGATGGTGGAGCCGAAGAACACCGTGCCGCGGTCCGGACGGGTCTTGCCGGTGATGATGTCCATCATCGTCGTCTTGCCGGCGCCGTTGGGGCCGATGATGCACCGCAGTTCGCCGGGGGCGATGTCGAGGTTCAGGCCGTTGATGGCCTTGAAGCCGTCGAAGCTGACGTGCACGTCTTCCAGGTACAGGATGCGCCCATGCGCCACGTCCACCGCGCCGGGCACGGCCACGCGCGAGAACCCTGCGGTGCGGCCACCGGATTCGGTCTGCCCGGCGGCGGCCCGGGCGGGCGTGCCGCCCACACGGCGCACGCCTTCTTCCATCAGGTCGGGGGTCATGCCGCGCCCTCCTCTTTACGCAGGCTTGCGGCTTTGGCCTCCGCTGCCGGCGTTGCTGCTACAGGCTGCGCCTTGCGGGGACGCCGCCGCAGCAGGCCCACGATGCCGTTGGGCAGGAACAGCGTGACGACGATGAACAGCAGGCCCAGGAAGTACAGCCAGAACTCCGGCGCGGTGACGGTGAGCCAGCTCTTGGCGCCGTTGACGATGAAGGCACCCACGATGGGCCCGATCAGCGTGGCGCGCCCGCCCACCGCCGCCCAGACCGCGATCTCGATGGAGTTGGCCGCGCTCATCTCGCCCGGGTTGATGATGCCCACCTGGGGCACGTACAGCGCGCCGGCCACGCCGCACATCATGGCGCTGATGGTCCAGATGGTGAGCTTGTACGGCAGCGGCGAGTAGCCCGAGAACATGACGCGCGTCTCGGCGTCGCGGACCGCCTGCAGCACGCGGCCGAACTTGGACGCCACCAGCCAGCGGGCCAGCAGAAAGAACGCCAGCAGCGTGACGCCGGTCATCACGAACAGGGTCATGCGCATGCCCGGCGTGGCGATGGGCATGCCCAGGATGCGCTTGAAGTCGGTGAAGCCGTTGTTGCCGCCGAAGCCCGTCTCGTTCCGGAAGAACAGCAGCATGGCCGCGTATGTCATGGCCTGCGTGATGATCGAGAAGTACACGCCCTTGATGCGCGAGCGGAACGCGAAGTAGCCGAACACGAAGGCGATGAGCCCCGGCACGGCCACGATAAGGACCAGCGTGGCGACGAAGCTGTCCGACAGCGCCCAGTGCCAGGGCAGCTCCTTCCAGTCCAGAAACACCATGAAGTCGGGCAGGTCGCTCTTGTAGTTGCCGTCGCGGCCGATCTGGCGCATGAGGTACATGCCCATTACATAGCCGCCCAGCGCGAAGAACAGGCCGTGGCCCAGGCTCAGGATGCCGGTGTAGCCCCAGATCAGGTCCATGGCCAGCGCGCAGATGGCGTAGCACATGATCTTGCCGAGCAGGGCCACCGCGTAATCGGACAGGTGCAGCGGGTTGCCGGCCGGCACCCACAGGTTGAGCACCGGGGCCACGGCACACACCACGATGAGCGCCACGATGAAGGCCGACCAGCCGCTGCGCGTGAGCAGCGGCGCGGGTGCGGGCAGGGGGATGGGGTTCGGGATGGTCATATTTCTATTCAGCGTTCGGCATGGCCTACGGCCTCGGCCACCGTCTCGTCCCAGGCCAGCAGCTGCCGCGCAAGGGCCGCCCCGCCGCGCTGGCAGCGTCCCCCCTCCCGCATGGCGCGGCCATGCGAGAGAGGGGGGAAGGAGCGAAGCGACACAGGGGGGTGTTCCATATCAATCAGCGGTACGCCCTTTGACCGCGAAGATGCCCTGCGGCCGCTTCTGGATGAAGATGATGATGAACACCAGCACGGCGATCTTGGCCAGCACGGCACCCGTCCAGCCTTCCAGGAATTTGTTGAGCACGCCCAGGCCCAGCGCCGCATACACGGTACCGGCCAGCTGGCCCACGCCGCCGAGCACCACCACCATGAACGCATCCACGATGTAGCTCTGGCCCAGGTCGGGGCCCACGTTGCCGACCTGGCTCAACGCACAGCCGGCCAGGCCCGCGATGCCCGAGCCCAGCGCGAAGGCGTAGGTATCGACGCGGGCGGTGTTCACGCCCATGCAGGAGGCGATGGGCCGGTTCTGCGTGACGCCGCGCACGAACAGGCCGAGCCGCGTGCGGCTGATGAGAAAGGCCACGCCGCCCAGCACCGCCAAAGCGAAGGCCACGATGATCACGCGGTTCCAGGGCAGCTGCAGGTTCTCCATGAGCTGCACCCCGCCGCTCATCCACGCAGGGTTCTCCACGCCCACGTTCTGCGCCCCGAACACGGTGCGCACCAGCTGCTGCAGCATCAGGCTGATGCCCCAGGTGGCCAGCAGCGTTTCCAGCGGGCGGCCGTAGAGGAAGCGAATCACGCCGCGCTCCAGCACTGCGCCCATCAGCGCGGACGCCAGGAAGGCGGCCGGCACGGCGGCGACCAGATACCAGTCGAACGCGCCGGGGAAGTACTTCTGGAAGAGGCCCTGCATCACGTACGTGGCGTACGCGCCGATCATCATCAGCTCGCCATGGGCCATGTTGATCACACCCATGAGGCCGTAGGTGATGGCCAGGCCCAGCGCCACCAGCAGCAGGATCGAGCCCAGGCTGATGCCCGAGAACACGGCGGCCAGGCGCTCGCCCCACTGCAGGCGCTCTTCCACCGCGTTGAGCGCGGACTGCAGCGCGGCTTTCACCTGGAGGTCTTCTTCGCTGCGCAGCTGCTCCAGCAGCACGGTGCGCGTGGCGGGGTTGCCGCTGGCGGCCAGGTGGCTTGCGGCCTCCACGCGCTTGGCGGCGTCGCTGCTGCTGATGAGGATGCGCGCACGGATGGTGTCCAGCCGCGCCTTGAGGCCGGCATCCTGCTCGGCGGCCAGCGCCTTCTCGATGAGCGGCAGGCGCGCCTCGTCGGTCTCTTCGCGCAGGGCCTCGACGGCTTGGCGGCGCTGCGCGAGATCAGTGGAGAGGAGCTGCAGCGAAGCCAGCGCGGTGTCGAACTCGCCGCGCATGCGGTTGTTGTTGACGATGTCTTCGGCATCGTCGGGCACCGGCACCTCGGTACCGGTCACGGGGTCCAGCCCCTTGCCGTCCCGGATGACGATGGCCTGGTCGCCCGCGATCTTCACCGCGTCGTCGCCCATGGCGCGAATGAAAGCCACCGTGGCCTCGTCAGGCGCCGCGGTGGCGGCCTGCAGCGCAGCGATCCGGTCATCGGTATCGCCCGCCGCCATGGCCCGCGCCGCCTCAGCCGTAAGCGCGTGCGCCTGCGCTGCCGCACACAGCAGCAGGCAGGCGATCAAGCGATGGAAGAAGGAAAGAAGCATGAAATTGCAACCCGGAACGAACATCGGAAAGAAGCAGAGCAGTGGCCCGCCCCCAGGCCAGCAGACGCCGCGGAACCGGCTCCGCCGGGCCGCTGGCGTCGTCCCCCTGCCCGCCGCGCCCCCCAGGGCGAGAGCGGGGGGAAGGCCCGAAGGGCCTCAGGGGGGTGCTTACTTCTTCTCCGGCTCGTCCTTCTTCTTGTCGTTGCCTTCGATGTACGGGCTCCAGGGCTTGGCCTTCACCGGGCCCGGGGTCTTCCACACCACGTTGAACTGGCCGTCGGCCTTGATCTCGCCGATGAACACGCTCTTGTGCAGGTGGTGGTTCTTCTCGTCCATCTTGCTGACGATGCCGCTCGGTGCCTTGAAGGTCTGGCCGGCCATGGCGGCGATCACCTTGTCCACGTCCGTGCTCTTGGCCTTTTCGACCGCCTGCTTCCACATGTGGATGCCGATGTAGGTGGCTTCCATCGGGTCGTTGGTCAGCGGCTTGTCCTTGTGGCCGGCGATGTTCTTGGCCTTGGCGTAGTCGCTCCACTTCTTGATGAACGCGGTGTTCTCCGGGTTCTTGATGGACATGAAGTAGTTCCAGGCGGCCAGGTGGCCCACCAGCGGCTTGGTGTCCACGCCGCGCAGCTCTTCCTCACCCACCGAGAAGGCGACGACCGGCACGTCCTTGGCCTTCAGGCCGGCGTTGCCCAGTTCCTTGTAGAACGGCACGTTGGAGTCGCCGTTGATGGTGGAGACCACGGCCGTCTTGCCGCCCTGGCTGAACTTCTTGATGTCGGCCACGATGGTCTGGTAGTCGCTGTGGCCGAACGGGGTGTACTTCTCGTCGATGTCGGAGTCCTTCACGCCCTTGGACTTCAGGTAGGCGCGCAGGATCTTGTTGGTGGTGCGCGGGTACACGTAGTCGGTGCCCAGCAGCACCCAGCGCTTGGCACTGCCGCCATCCTTGCTCATCAGGTAATCCACGGCAGGAATGGCCTGCTGGTTGGGCGCGGCACCGGTGTAGAACACGTTCTTGGACAGCTCTTCGCCCTCGTACTGCACGGGGTAGAACAGCAGGCCGTTCATCTCTTCCACCACCGGCAGCACCGACTTGCGGGACACGCTGGTCCAGCAGCCGAAGATCACCGAGACCTTGTCCTGGCCCAGCAGCTGCTTGGTCTTTTCGGCGAACAGGGGCCAGTTGGAGGCCGGATCCACCACCACCGGCTCGAGCTTCTTGCCCAGCACGCCGCCCTTGGCGTTGATCTCGTCGATGGCCATCAGCACCGTGTCCTTGAGCACGGTTTCCGAAATGGCCATGGTGCCCGACAGGCTGTGCAGCACGCCGACCTTGATGGTGTCCTGCGCATGGGCAGGGAAGACAGCCAGGCCCGCCAGTGCGGCGGCGGCAGAGAGGGCCTTGAGGGTGAATCGACGTTGCATGGTGATAGCTCCGAGGGGGTGAAACGACCGGCTTGCCGGACCGGTACCGGCCCATGGCCCGTCCTGTCCTGCGATGAAGTCGATTCTGTAGATCCCTCGGCTGCCGGCCTATACGCCAGGTGGCGTATGCGGGCGCAGCGCCTGCGGCCCGCCCCGCCAGGGCGTCCCCCCTGCCGCGCCCCGCTTACAGCGGTACCGTCACCGCCTTGCGCACCGGACTGGACAGCACCAGCGACGTCGTCACCGCGCCATGCGCGGCCAGCGCGTCCACGACGCGCTCCAGGTCGCCGGGCTGGGCGATGGCGCAGCGGACGATGAAGCAGTCCTCCCCGGTCACACGGTCGGCCTCCAGCACTTCGGGCATCTGCTGGAACAGCTGCACGTAGGGCGCGATGCCGGTGTGCGTGGTCTGGATGCGGATGAGAGCTTGCAGCCCGATGCCGATGGCACGCAGATTGACCCGCGCCGCAGGGCCTGTTAACGCGATGGAAGGGGATCGCGTTGCTCCACCAAGGGGCTGTATGCAAGGCGCTCGCGCGCAGCAAGGCTGGTGCCTTGCAAGTGCGGGCAACGCCGCAGACGG
>JAEWPH010000195.1 GCA_023460715.1 Pseudomonadota bacterium
CTGCAGGCCCGCGCGGGGCTCGACGCTGCCGGCGCCGCGTTGCTGCCCTCGGGCAACGTCAGCGGGCAGGCTGCCCGCAGCTATCAGTCCATCGAGACGCCGCTGGGGCGTGTGCTGGACTCCGCGCCCGGCTTCTCCCGCTACGGCAGCGCCTATGAAGCCAATCTGGGTGCGAGCTGGGAGCTGGACCTGTTCGGTGGGCTGCGGCGCAACCGTGAGGCATCGCTGGCGGACTACCAGGCGTCGGACGCCGGTGCCAGCGCGGTGCGCCTGGCGGTGGCGGCCCAGGTGGCAGACACCTACCTCCAGATCCGCGGCCTGCAGGCCCGCTTGGACGTCGCCCGCAAGCAGGTGCAGACACAACAGCAGCTGCGTTCCATGGTGCAACTGCGCTTGAACAAGGGACTGGCTCCCGAACTGCAGTTCCACCAGGTAGAGGGGGCTCTGGCGCGGGCGCAGGCGACGATTCCCCCGCTGGAAAATGCGCTGGAGGCCGCCATGAACGCCATGGACGTGATGCTGGGCGCGGCACCGGGCACGCACCGGGCGGAGCTGTCCGACCTGCGGCCGATACCGGCCGTCCCGTCCCTGTCGCTGAACAGCACACCCGCCGATCTGCTGCGCCGGCGCCCGGACATCATCGCCGCAGAGCGCCGGCTGGCCGGTTCGAACGCGCGCATCGGCGCGGCCATGGCCGAGTACTACCCGAAGATTTCGCTGTCCGGATTGATCGGCAGTGCGACCTCCGTCTCCGCCGGCAACTTCCTGTCCAGCGGTGCATCGCAGGCCACGGCCGTGGCCGGCCTGCGCTGGAGGCTGTTCGACTTCTGGCGCATCGATGCACAGATCGACCAGGCCAAGGCACAGGAAGCCGAGTCCCTTGCGGCGTACCGCCAGACGGTGCTGAGGGCCACGGAAGACGTGGAGAACGCACTCGTCGCCCTCGCCAAGCGGCAGGAACAGAAGGCCGTGCTGGACCAGGGCGTGGACGCGTTCGGCCGCGCCCGCCAGTCGTCCGGCGCGGCGTACGAGAAGGGCGTCGTCAGCCTGATCGAGGTGCTGCAGGCCGATGAAAACCTGCTGAACGTGCAGGATGCCCAGGTCGTCGCCCGCACGGAGTCGGTGCGCTCCGTCGTGGCGATCTTCAAGGCGCTGGGCGGAGGCTGGAATCCTGCGGAGTCCGAGGTGGTCGCGCGCCATTGACGCTGCCGCATCGGCGGCGCGGACTCCCGCAGGCTGCGGACGCCGCTGTGCTCCCGCCTGCGTTGCAGGGCGCTTCTCTCTAACCTGCAGGACCGCGCAGGAGCCGGCGGTGCAGAGGGAGGCATGGGCGTCGCAGCCCGGAGCCCGAGGTCGTGTTGACCGGCATCAAGCAATAGTGTCCCAGGGAGGCGCGCGACCGGGGAGCGGCCAGATAATCCGGCGCACCATGCTGTCCATGCTCCGCCGCCAACGCCGCCTGACCCTCGGGGTGCTGGGCGCGTTCGTGCTGGCGCTCATGGCGGCCCTGGTGACGGCCGTGCCCACGCGCAACGCCTTGCCCTTGGCGCTGGAGATCTGCACCAGCACTGGCAGCAGCAGCACGGTCGCCCTGGGACATGAAGGGCATGGCAATGCCGGGCTGGATACGGAGGCCGGCACGGCGCCAGGCCACCATGCCGATCCGGCGTGCGTGCTGTGCCTGGCCTGGACGGCGCCGCCTGACGCTACGGTGGCCGCCTACCGGCCGCCCGCGCCGGGCGGTGAGCCGCTGTGGTGGCTGCGATCGGCCCCGCAGGCCGAGCGGTTCACGGCACGCCCGCCGCCTCTGCGCGGCCCGCCTGTGTCGGCCCTGGCCTGAGCGCCCCGTGGCGGTGCTTTCCTAAGGCCTGTTCACCCTCTTTTTTGCCAGTGCGAAGGCCTCCCGCGCCACGCGCATCTAGGCGCGCGACGAGGCCAAGGCCGGGGCCTTGGCCAGGAACGCAACGACGAGTGGCCTGGCGGGGAAGGTTTTCCCTTCGGATTGCGATGCGCATGGGCCATCCGCGGCGTTGCCAAACCTCGCTGGGGCCGCAGCCCAGCGTCGTTTGTCGCCCGTCGCTGAGCCCTGGGGCATCACAACGCATCTGGCAAAAATAGGGTGAGCAGGCCTCGCACAGAGCGCGGCCGGGGGCGCCGCGCGCCGCCCGCTGCGTGCCAGCGGCCGGTGCGGTTCCCCGCCTTTCCCTTCCATTGAAGACATGCGCGCCGCGGCCGGATGGTCGTGCGCCGCGCGTGTTCGACCAGGGCCTGACCATGCATTCCGTTGACCGTTTCTCCAAGGGATCCCGTTCCCGATTCTCCTGCCGCCCCACGCCATGTCTTGCGGCGGCGCTGCTGTGCCATGCGCTGGCCGTGCAGGCGCAGCCGTCCGCTACGCCGCCCCCGCGCGATGCGCGGGCCTTGCAGGAGGTGGTCGTCACCGCCGTACACGACGCCTCCGCCGTCACCGTGGTGGCCGATCCCAAGCAGCCGCGCCAGCCGGCGCCGGCCAGCGATGCGGCCGACTACCTCAAGAGCATTCCGGGCTTCTCGGCCATCCGCTCCGGCGGCTCCAACGGCGACCCGGTCTTTCGCGGGCAGTTCGGCTCGCGCCTGCCCATCCTGACCAACGGCACCACGCTGCTGGGCGCCTGCCCGGCGCGCATGGACGCGCCCAGCTCGTACATCGCGCCGGAGACCTACGACGTGCTCACCGTGGTCAAAGGGCCGCAGACCGTGCTCTGGGGGCCGGGCGCATCGGCCGGCACCGTGCGTTTCGACCGCGAGCGGCCCGACCTGGGCGACAGCGGTGTGCGCCTCAGCGCCAGCGCGCTGGCGGGCTCCGCCGGCCGCAACGACCAGAACATGGACCTGGCCGTGGGCAACGAGCGCCTCTACGCCCGCGTGACGGCCAACCATTCCCACGGGCAGGATTACCGGGACGGCCACGGCCGGACCGTGCCGTCGAAGTGGGACAAGTGGAATGCCGACTTGGCGTTGGGCCTGACGCCCGATGCCGACACGCTGATCGAGTTCAGCGCCGGTACGGGCGATGGCGAGGCGCGCTACGGCGGCCGGGGCATGGACGGCAGCCAGTTCCAACGCGAGAGCGCAGGCCTGCGGTTCAAGAAGGAACGCCTGTCGCCCTTGCTCGCCCAGTTGGAGGCGCAGCTCTACTACAACGACGCCGACCATGTGATGGACAACTTCACGCTGCGGCCGTTTGCGCCGTCGGGCGGCATGTCCATGCCCATGGCCAGCAACGTGAAGCGGGCCACCACCGGCGGGCGCGTGGCTGCCACGCTCACGCCGTCCGAGCACTGGCAATGGGTGGCGGGCGCGGACTTTTCACGCAGCCGGCACGACACGCGCAACGGCACGGCCATGGTCTCGTACCGCGGCAAGCCGTGGGTGCGCGACGCGGAGTTCACCGGCGTGGGCCTGTTCACCGAAGGCACCTGGCATGCCGGCGACAGCGGGCGCCTGGTGGGCGGGCTGCGCCTGGACCGGGCCGCGGCACGCCGCATGCCGGCAGGCGTTTCGGGCGGCATGGGAATGGGTGGAATGGGTGGAATGGGTGGAATGGGTGGCGCCGCGGCTGCGATGGCGAGCCGTGACCGCCGCACCGAGAGCGCCTTGCCCAGCGGCTTTGTGCGCTGGGAGCAGGGTGCAGCCGGCAGCGCGGCCACGTGGTATGCGGGCGCCGGCCATGTCCAGCGGTTCCCGGACTACTGGGAGCTGATCTCGCCGGCCAACAGCGTGGCTGCGGCGGGCGATGCGTTCAACGTCCTGAGGCCGGAGAAGACCACGCAGATCGATGTGGGCGCGCAGTGGCGCGGCGCGGCCTGGCAGCTGTGGACCTCGGCGTATGCCGGCCGCGTGGCCGATTTCATCCTGTTCGACTATGGCAGCGGCGCCAGTGCGGTACGCAATGTGGACGCCGCGACCGCAGGCGCAGAACTGGGCGGCAGCGTGCGGCTGGCGCCGGCCTGGACGCTGCAGGGCACGCTGGCCTACAGCTGGGCGCGCAACACGACAGACCGCCGGCCGCTGCCGCAGATTCCGCCGCTCGATGCGAAGCTGGGTGTGGCCTACCAGCACGGGCCGTGGTCGGCCGGGGCGCTGTGGCGCCTGGTGGCGGCGCAGCACCGCGTGGCGCTGGGGCAGGGCAATGTGGTGGGGCGCGACTTCGGCGCCAGCGCCGGCTTCGGCGTGCTCTCGCTGCACGGCGGCTATGCGGTCAACGCGCGGTGGAAGCTCACGGCCGGCATCGACAACCTCTTCGACAAGGCCTACGCCGAACACCTCAACCTGGCCGGCAACGCCGGCTTCGGCTTTGCGGGCGGCACGCGCATCAACGAGCCGGGGCGCAGCGCCTGGGTGCGCGCGGACGTGAAGTTCTGAACGATCAGCAACGCGGGCTGGCGGGCGCGCCGGCCCTTTTTTGACGCTATAAAGTTGGTAGCTGCTGGCGCTTGATTAATGGGCGATCCACGCTGAAAAGGCCATTAATCGTCCGTCCTCCAAGCGCATGCAGCTCTATTTTTGATAGCGATTCGGGCGGATGCCGTCGCCGGCTCTTCCACCCGGGCGCCCGGAGACGGGCGCGTGTTCGCCTCAGTTGGCGGCGCTCAGCTGCAGCTGCACGCTGTCGGCCAGGTACACCGGCGTGGCCTTGAAGCCCGCCACGTTCACGCGGTCGAACCGGCCGTGCACGCGGGCCGCGCGCAGCACGGTGACGGTGTCGCCCGCCTTGGGCGCGAAGCCGTTCTGGAAGGTGACCTCGAGCGTGCCCGCCAGCGCGGCGGCCTGCAGCGTGGACACCAGGCCGGCGCCCTGGCTGCCCAGGCGCACCTGCGTGGTTCCGGTGGCCGTCTGCGTGTAGCTGCCGGCCAGCTCCACCGGCGCCCTGGCGCTGGTGGCGAAGGTGCCGCCGTTCACGTACAGCGCGCCCTTGCCGAGTGCCTGGGCCGCGTCGGCCTGCAGCGTGCCGCCGATGACCTCGGTGCCGCCGCTGTAGCTGCTGGTGCCGGCCAGCACCAGCGTGCCGCTGCCGGCCTTGGTCAGCTTGCCGGCGCCGCCGATGGGGTTGCGCCAGGTGTCCAGCGCGTGGAAGCCGCCCTGGGCCGCGTCCATGGTGATGAGCGCATCGCCGTTGAAGGCGCCGTAGCCGTCCGCCGCGGCGAACAGGTTCAGGCGGCCGAAGCCTTCGGCGTCGTCCATCGCCGGGTAGCCCGAGGGCAGGGCGGTGGTCTTGAGCACCACGCGGCGCTGCGCATCGCTCAGGTAGGGCAGGCGGGTTTCCAGCAGCACTTCGGCGCCCTTGGGCACCACGGCCGGGCGGGTAGCGTCGCCGATGGGCGTGAAGCCGAACACCAGGCGGCGCGCGTACTCGCTGCGGTTGGTGGCGGCGTCGGCAAAGCGGTCCTGCGCCGTGCCCTGCGAATGCGCGAAGGCCAGGAACTGCGCGGGCGTGGTGGCGCCCACGGCGGCCATCAGCGTCTGCTGGGCCTGGTTGCGGGCGGCGTCGCGCGTGGCCTGCGGGGCCGCGTAGATGTTGCCCACCGCCGAGGCCTGGCCCAGGATGCGGCCGCTCACCACGTCCAGCGGCGAATGCATGCCCGCCAGGATGCGGCTGTCGCCCAGCTCCAGGCCGCGGGCCAGCATCTCCTGGTAGCGCTGCGGCACCAGGTAGGCCATGGCGATGGCGTTGCGCACGGCCTCGGCCGTGTGGCCGCTGGGGTAGCCGCCGTCGGTCGCGGGCGTGCTGCTCTTGGCGCGCTCCAGGGTGGGCACCACCTGCACCGCGCTGCTCCAGCGCCAGGGGCGGGCGTACTTGTAGAAGCGCTTGGCGGGTTCGGTGGACGCGTTGGCGCCCATGCTGTTGACGAAGTCGATGGCCAGCCCGAACGAGGCATTGGCGCTGCCGCCCACGCCGGTGTTGTTGCCGCCGTCGTTGTACAGCACGGTGGTGGCATCGGCGGCCACGCCGTTGATGGTGGTGGTCTGCTGGGCGGCTGCGCGCCAGGCCGCGGTGAGCGGGCCCATGCCGTCGGTGGCGCTGTAGTTTTTGCCGCGGCGGTCGTCCAGGTAGGCGGCCTCGGCCTGCGCTGCCGTGCGCTGGGCGGTGGCGCGCACCACGTAATCGATGTTCTCGCGGTGGACGGCGGCGTTCTTGACGGTGCCGTCCGTGGCATCGCCCGGCAGGCCGGTCCAGTCGGAGGCGGTGACGGCTGCGAAGCCGTCCACGGCGGGGGCGGTCACGCCGGCGTCCACGCGGCGTGCGCGCGGCTCCCAGATGTCCAGGAAGCCGGAAAGCACGCGCACACCGGCGTTGGTTTCCACCGTGGCGTAGCGCGCATCGCCGCGCTGGTTGGTGCTGGCGGTGTCCACGAAGGCAGGCGCGGTGGGCACGGGGGCGGTGTCCACGAAGCCGACGCCGGCCGGTGCCATCGGCACGACGAAGCCGTCATCGCTGTTGCCGTCGCCGCCGCCGCAGGCGGACAGCGCCAGCAGGGAGCACAGCGCCGTGGCGCGCAGGCCGTAGGGTGCGAAACGAAGGGCGTAGAGGCGGGAGAGGGAAGGCATGGAGTGGGCGACGCCGGCCGCCGGGGCCGGCCAGAAAGGGACAAAGGCGAAACCTTAGGCACCCACGATGAAAACCGCGTGACAGCGGCCCGCTCGAGCCCCCTTCTGCAGGACGGGTGCATCTGGTCGGGCCGGGCCGCCGCGGCCGGGCGAGGGGCGTGCTGTGTGCCGAGAACCGCCGCCTGCGGGTGTGGGAACGGTCTCACTAGAATGGGCCGAACCCCGTCCTGCCCCCGCCATGACGCCCTTTCCCTTTCCTGTGCGTACCGAATGCCCCCCCGGGGCCTGCGTGTGCGACCGCGATGCCCTGCTGCAGTCGCCCGACGCCGAAGGTGCGAAGGTGCTGCGCCTGACGCGCGAGGAAGAAAAGCGCCTGGTGCAGCGCCTGGAGAACGTGCAGAGCCTGGCCGAGCTGCGGCGCATCGAGGCACGGCTGCAGGAGCAACTGGGTATCCGGCTGAGCATCACGGTCAGCCCGAACGAGGTGCGCACGCTGCGCGGCATCGCCATCCTCGTGCACGAACAGCGGGGCCTGTGCCGCAAGACGCGCCAGGCCCTTCCCGCGGCCATCAAGAAGGGCATGGAGCAGTGCCCCGATATCGCCTACGAACTGCTGAACGAAGGCGGACTCTTCGCCGACTCCTGAGCGGCGGGTGGGCAGTGACAGGGGGGCGCTGGCCCGACGCGCTGCCGGTACCAAGGCCGATCGGCCTACAGCGAACCCTGCGCGCCGCGGCCCAGAATAGGGCAGCTTTTTTTCGATGCAGGAGTGTGAGATGGCTGCTTCCCCCTTGTTGCAGGAAACCGTGTTCGGCGTGGCCGATGGCGCCACCTACTCGGGCATGTTGTGCCAGGAAGAGGGTGGGCATTTCTATTACCGGCAGGCCCAGGTGGATGGGCACAACCTGCCGTTGCCCGACAACCGCTGGCCCACCCGCGACGCGGCGGTCCAGGCGCTGGCCGAGATCGCATCGGGCGCGCGCCGGCCGGGCGAGTAGCCCCGCCCCGGGTGCTGGCGCCCGCCGCTACCATCGCGGTTCGGCATGCCGCTGCCGACCGAGCGCCGCACCGCCTGTGCATGCCGGCGCGACGCGGCTGCACTGTATGCAAAGAGGAACCGATGCGATGAGTCTGACGACCAGCTATGTGCTGCTGGGATTTGCCATCCTGAGCGAGGTGATGGGTACCACCGCCCTCAAGGCTTCGGAAGGCTTCACGCGGCTGTGGCCCAGCCTGTTCACCGTCGTGGCGTACGGCGTGTCTTTCTATCTGCTGTCGCTCACGCTCAAGGTGCTGCCCACCGGCATCGCCTACGCCATCTGGTCCGGCGTGGGCATCGTGCTGATCTCGGGCATTGGCTGGGTGTTCTTCGGCCAGCGGCTGGACCTGCCGGCCCTGCTGGGCATGGGGCTGATCATCGCGGGCGTGCTGGTGGTCAATCTGTTTTCCAAGAGCGTGGGCGGCCACTGAGCAGACACGGCCGCGCCCGCATCGCGAGCCGGCTTCAGCCCTGCGCCTGCACCTCGCCCACCCAGGGGTCGGCGAACTGGCACTCGTCCGGTTCGTAGAAGGGCACGTCGCCCTTGTAGGGCATCAGCTGGTCGGACATCTGGCGCTGCGGCAGCGCCAGAACCGGCTGCCCCATCTGCCGGGCGGCAGCCTCTTCAAGGTGGTGGTCGAACGAGAACATGCAAAACCCCGGCGTGGTGGGCAGGCAGGATGGCCTGCACCGATTGAGCCGCCGGCGTCTGTCCGCGGCCGTCAGCAGGTGGGGGCAGGCCCTGTCGGAGCGGGCCTACGCGGCCCGGGTCCAGGCAATCTCCCTAGAATGCCGCCCTTTGCCGGCAATTGCCTCCTGCGCCATGAACATCATCGTCAATGAAGAACTGAAAGCCTATATCGACCCATTGACCCCCCAGGAACACGAAGCGCTGGAGCGCAGCATCCTGGCGGAGGGCTGCCGCGATGCGCTGGTGCTCTGGGGCGATCTGCTCATCGACGGGCACAACCGCTATGGCATCTGCAGCAAGCACGGACTGCCGTTCCAGACCGTGCAGAACACGCAGTTCCAGTCGATGGAAGATGTACACCTGTGGATGATCGACCAGCACCTGGGGCGGCGCAGCGTGTCCGACTTCCAGCGCGGCGTACTGGCGTTGCGCAAGAAGGAGATCGTGGCCGCACGCCGTGCCCGCCAGGCCGAACCCGCCGAGGACGCGCCGGCGGCTGTCGAGCCGGCTGCGCCGCTGGGCGTGTCCGGCGCAGACGAGTCGCTCAAGAGCCGCGAGGACGTGGCCAAGGCCGCCCGCCTCAGCAGCAGCCAGGTGGTGATGATCGAGAAGATCCAGAAGCAGGCCGCCCCTGAACTGGTGGCGGCCGTGAAGTCCGGTGTCATCTCCCTCAATGCGGCGGCCGCGGTGGCCAGCCTGCCGGCCCAGGAACAGGCCGCCGCGGCTGCGGGCGGCAAGGACGAGCTCAAGCAGGCCGCCAAGCGCGTGCGCGAGGCCAAGCGCAAGCCGGCCGCCGAACCGGCGACTGAGGGCGGAGCGCCCGCAGCCGAAGCCGCCCCCGCGGCGATGCCGGCGGACGGACTCGATGAAGTCGGAGCGCTGCGCCAGCGCGTGGCTGAACTGACGGCCGAGAACGCGGCGCTGCGGGCCGAGCTGGAGCGCTACCAGGCCCCCGCTTTCTGATCGGGCGCGCTGCGGCGGGGCGTTGCGCCACTGGCCGTGCGCACCCCGGCCATGAAGGCCTTGGCCTACACGAGCGTGCGAACTCAGCCCCTATCATCCGGCACCACTTCATCTGCGTCCGTACATGACTCCCTCCTCTTTCGCGGAAGAACGCCAGCGCGGTCAGCGCCGCGTCATGCCGCTGCAGCTTCTGATCGGTTTCGTCCTGGCGGCCCTGGCGACCGCCACCATGGCCCTGTTCACCTACCAGTCGCAGGTCCAGCGTTCGGAGGCGGTGGAGAAGATGAATGCCGCGGTCGAGACCATCTCGCAGCTGCAAGCGGTGCTCAACACGATGAAGAACGCCGAGACGGGCCAGCGGGGCTACCTGCTCACCGGAGAGGATCGGTACCTCGAACCCTTCAATACCGCGGCCATGGCCTTGGGCCAGGAACTGCAGCGCCTGGCCGTGCTGACGCAGGACCGCCCGCTGCAGGTGCGCCGCTTCGACCAGCTCAAGCGCCTGACGTCGCAGAAGATGCAAGAGCTGGAAGACACCATCGCCCTGCAGCGCGCAGGCAAGCGCGACGAGGCCGTGGCGCTGGTGCGCAGCGACCTGGGCCTGCTGTCGATGGACAACATCCGCAACGTGCTGCGCGAGATGCTCATGGCCGAGCGCCAGGAGCTGGAGTCGCGCCGCAAGGCCTGGGAAGAGGCCGCCAACTTCGCCGCCTACCTGATGTGGGGCAGCTCGGTGGTCCTGCTGCTGCTGATTGGCGGCTCGGCCGCCATGACGGCCGCCGACCACCGTTCCAAGGCGCGCGAGAACTGGATCAAGAGCGGCCTGGTCGGCCTGGGCGGCCGGCTGCAGGGCGATCACCGTCTGCAGGATCTCGGCCCCATGGCGCTGGAGTACCTGGCCGGCTGGCTGGGTGCCAAGATCGGCGCCGTCTACGTGACCGAGGGGCATGGCCTGTACCAGCGCATGGGCGGCTACGCGCAGCCGGGCGGCCGCGCCCGCGGCC
>JAEWPH010000196.1 GCA_023460715.1 Pseudomonadota bacterium
GCAGGAACCGCGGTGGCGCCGGCGCGCAGCCAGCTGTGCAGCAACCAATGGTCGGCGCGGGCGAACGCGGCCGGGCGCAGCGCCAGCAGACACGCGGCGGCGAGCGCCACGGCCAGGCTGCCGCAGAACAGGGCCAGCACCTGGCGCCGGCTGAGGGGTTGGTCGAAATGGACCGACGAGAGCCAGGCCATCAGAAGATCTGGACCTCGACCCGGCGGTTGCGGGGGTCGAGAGGGCCGACGCCCGGCTCGTTCAGCGGATCGGAACTGCCCAGGCCGCGCACATCCACGTCGTCGCTCAAGGCGCCCGTGCGGCGCAGCAGCCGCGCCACGGCGTGCGCGCGCGCGATCGACAGCGGCTCGTTGATCGCGGGGCCGCCGCTCGCATCGGTATGGCCGAAGACAGCAATGACCGCAGGCCGGCGTTCACGGGCCGCCCGCAAGACCTCGGGCAACCGGGCCTTGGAGGCTTCCGTCATCTCCGTCTGCCCATGGAGGAAGTAGAGCGTGAAGCTGCGCGGCGGCAGGGGCTGGGCGGCCAGCAGCGCGGCATAGCGGGCATCGACGGCGTCCTTGCCGAGCACCTGCGCACGCGCCGGAGCACCCGCCGCGCCCACGGCCGAGGTGCACGTGAAGGCTTCATGAAGGGTCTGCAGCCCCTGGGCGTTGCCCAGCGTGGCGCTGCCGACGTGTCCGTCTTCGTCCGGCAGCAGGATCAGCGTTGTCCGCCGCTGCGGCTCCGGCGGCGTGGCGCAACCGGCGAGCACCGCGCCCAGCAACCCGCACAGCAGGCAAAGGCCCAGGAGTCGGCGCATCACTCCACCTCGAGGATCAGGCGGGTGCCGCGAACGCCCGCGGTGGCCGTGGGGGTCTCCAGCCGCACGGACTGCGGGGCGAGCTTGCCGATGCGGCCCGAGGCGTAGACCGCCCGGCCCTTGGCTAGGTAGATGTCGAAGGCGTAGTCCTCGGGCTTGGGGGCGAATGCGTAGCGGCGCAGCTGCACGTCGGATGCATTGCCGACCGTGAGGCGCGTGCCGTCACGGAACACCAGCGCCACCGTGCCATCGGCGCCGGTGCGCAGCCGGTCGGAGACGACCAGTGACTGGCCTTCCTGCACTGGCTGGGGCACGTCGCCCCGCCACAGCTGCGCGTTGCCGGCCACCTGCTTGACGAGCGCGATGGGCTGCGCGGCCGGCGCCGCGCCGTCCTGCGAATAGGCATGCGGCGCCAGCAGCGCCAGGGTCAAGGTGACGAGAGAGGCCGCGCGCACGCGGCGCGGCGGGCGCCGCCGGCCTGCGGCAGAAGGAACGGCGACCGGATGGACACGCGAAAGCGGTAGCAAGGTCATGAGGCACGTTCCTGGTTGGGCCTGGGCAGAGAAGCCAACGGGACGCACCCCCGGAGACAAAGCGGTCTCCGCACAGCGCCCCGCCTTGTAACTTAATTTAACGATCATAACAACGCACTGACAAGTACGCATGTAGGCGGATACCCCGTAGCCGACCCTCCCGGAGCATGTCCGCCGCATTCACTACCATCACGGAATGACCCAAGACCTCTTCCGCCAGGACAGCCATCTGCGCGAGTGCGCCGCCACCGTCACCGCCCACACGCCCGAGGGCGGGGTCGTGCTGGACCGCACCGTGTTCTACCCGCTGGGGGGCGGGCAGGCCGGCGACAGCGGCGTGCTGGTGCGGGCGGACGGCAGTGCCTGGACCGTGGCCGACACGCGCAAGGGCAAAGATGCCGAAGGCCGGCCCAGCGGCGACATCGTGCATCTGCCGGCCGATGCAACCGCGCCGCTGCCGGCCGTGGGCGAAGCCGTCACCGCCCGGCTGGACTGGGAGCGCCGCCACCGGCTGATGCGCTTTCACACCACCACGCATCTGCTGTGCCATGTGGTGGCGCAGCCGGTCAACGGCTGCTCGATCACGCCGGACGCCGCGCGCATGGACTTCCACATGGACGGCACGCTGGACAAGGACGCGCTCACCGCCGCCATCGCCCGGCTGGTGGCCGAAGACCACCCGGTCACCATCGGCGCCATCGACGACGCCGAGCTGGACGCCCGCCCCGCGCTGGTCAAGAGCATGAGCGTGCAGCCCCCGCGCGGCACCGGCACGGTGCGCACCGTGCGCGTGGGCGGCACGGGAGACGGCGACGCCACGCAGATCGACCTGCAGCCCTGCGGCGGCACCCACGTGGCGCGCACCTCGGAGATCGGCGCGGTGGTGGTAACCAAGATCGAGAAGAAGGGCGCCATGGCGCGCCGCGTGGTGCTGGGGTTCATGGCGACACCCCCCTGAGCGGCTGCGCCGCTTCTCCTCTCCCCGCTCTCGCAGTGCATCGCACTGCGGGCAAGGGGACGCCGCCAGCGCGGCGGAGCGGCCCTTGCCCGGCGCCCTGGCCTGGGCCGCGCCCAATGCATACGCCCCGCCCCGCCCCGCGCACAGCGGCACGATGCGGGCTGAAGTGCCTGCGCCGCCAGGCCCGTGCCTTCAGCATGCGCCCTAAGTGATGCACAGTGCCATGGCACACTGAACTGCAAACCGCTCCCCGGAACCAATCCCGCCCGCACGGCTCCCACTCCGCGACATGCCCTACCGTTTGCTGCAGCGCGTGCTGCCCACTCTGCTTTTCATAGCTGCCTGCGCTTTATCCACGGGCGTTAGCGCCCAATTTGGCACCAAACCCACCACCGGCCACGCCAGCAGCACGCTGACCACGCCGCATGTGCAGGCCGAGCTGGTCGCCCAAGCGCCGGACGGCATAGCGCCCGGCAAGCCGCTGTGGCTGGGGCTGTCGATCACGCACCAGCCCGACTGGCACACCTACTGGATGAACTCGGGCGATTCCGGCCTGCCCACGCAGCTGGAGTGGACGCTGCCCGCCGGCATCGACGCGGGCGAGATCGCCTGGCCCGTGCCGCGCAAGATTCCCCTGGGCAACCTGGCCAACTACGGCTACGAGGGCACGGTGCTGCTGCCCGTGCCCATGACGGTCAGCCAGGCCTTCGCCCCCGGGCCGCTGGCGCGGGAGGTGACGTTCCAGCTGCACGCCTCGTGGCTGGTGTGCCGCAAGGAATGCATTCCGGAAGAAGGCACTTTCACACTGCAGGTGCCCCTCCAGGGCACGACGGCGCTGCACGCGGCTGCCTTCGAGGCCGCGGCCCAGGCGCACCCGCGGACCCTGCCCGCGCAGGCCGGCAGCACGGCGCAGGTCGAAGGCGATGCCGTGGCCCTGCAGGTGGCCGGGCTGCCGGCCGCGCTGCGCGGTCAGACGCTGGAAGTGTTTCCCGAAACCGCGGGCGTGATCGAGACCGCCGCCGACATCACACAGCAATGGCAGGGCGACACCTGGGTGGCGCGCATGCCGCTGTCGCCCCAGCGCAGCGCCGGGCCCGTGCCCTTCCCCGTGGTGCTGGCGCATGGCGGCCAGGGCTGGCGGGCCGAGCTGCCCGTGCCCAAGGG
>JAEWPH010000197.1 GCA_023460715.1 Pseudomonadota bacterium
GCGCGGGGCAGGGCCGCGGACGCTGGCGTGTCCAGCGCATCCAGGTCCAGCAGGCCGGCCTCCAGGGTGGCGATGGCGTTGCGGTCGACCCCGCGCGCCAGCAGCTTGAGCGCGGCCCGGCTGATGACGTGTTCCAGCTCGCGCACATTGCCGGGCCACGCATAGCGCCGCAGTGCGGCCTGGGCATCCGGCGCCAGGCGCAGGCTGCGCAGGCCCAGGCGGGCGCGGTTGAGCTCCAGGAACCGGCCTGCCAGCAGCAGCACGTCGTCGCCGCGTTCGCGCAGCGGTGGGATGGGCACCGGGTAGACCGACAGGCGGTGGTACAGGTCGGCCCGGAAGGCACCGCTGGCCACCTGTTCGCGCAGCTGGCGGTTGGTGGCGGCCACCACGCGCACATCGACGCGGCGCGGGCGGTCCGCACCCAGGCGCTGGATCTCGCCGTTCTGCAAGGTGCGCAGCAGCTTGGCCTGCACCGGCAGCGGCAGCTCGCCCACCTCGTCCAGGAACAGGGTTCCACCGTCTGCGGCCTCGACGCGGCCGGCGCGGTCCGCCACGGCGCCGGAGAAGGCGCCTCGCACGTGGCCGAACAGCTCGCTCTCGGCCAGGGACTCCGGCAACGCCGCGCAGTTCACATGCACCAGCGGCCGCGCCCGCCGGCCGGAGCGCTGGTGCAGCAGGTGCGCGAACAGTTCCTTGCCCACGCCCGTCTCGCCCAGCAGGAGCACCGGCAGCTCCGATGCGGCCACCACGCCCAATTCATGCAGCAGACGGGTGATGGCGTCGCTGCGGCCGACGATCTCGACCTCGCGGGGGGCGGCAGCGTGCGGCCGCGCATCCGTTGCGCCCGGGCCCGCCGGGACATCGGCCGCGGCACGCAGCGCCCGCACTTCCTGTTCCAGCCGCGACATGCGGATGGCCGCCTCCACCAGCGGGGCGCACTCGGCAAGGCGCTCGCGGGCGGCCGCATCGAAGGCGCCCGTCTGCAGCGCGTCGAGGGTCAGCACACCCCAGACGGCGCCGTCGACCTGCAGGCCCACGCCCATGCAATCGTGCACAGGCAAGGGCTCGCCGATGCGGGTGTCGAGCAGTCCGTCGTAGGGGTCGGGCAGCGTGCTGTCGTGCTCGAACGAGGTTACCTGGCGCCGCCCCAGGATGGCTGCGAGCCGGGGATGCTGGCCCACGGCGAAGCGCCGGCCCAGCGCGTCGCCGACCAGCCCGGTCACGGCCAGCGGCCGCAGATGGTCTTCCTCCAGCTTGAGCAGGGCCACCGCCCCGCAGCCGAAGAGATGGCGCAAATGGTCGACCAGATGCTGCATGCGCTCAGGCAGTGGCATATCGGCATTCAGATCGGCGAGGAGGGGCGCGGCAGACAGCATGGTGTTTTAAACCCGTTCAGGTCATTATTACCCCATTCACAACGGTTGATTTCACCATCAGCTCGTGCAAGCGCTTGATTCGTAAGGGCGCGGGGTTGGCCTGCGGCTTGCGTTGCATCAAGCAGCCCCCTCCCAAGGCCCGACACCCCGAAAGGACGCACACCGTGAACCTCGACCGCTTCAAGCACCAGCACGTGGACATCCTGCAGAGCATCGCCACGCTGCGCCACCTGTCCCATGCGGGCGTGGAAGACCACGCCACCGAGATCGCGCGCCAGATCGTCGCCATGAGCAGCACCATCAAGCTGCATCTCGCCGCCGAAGACCGCGCGCTGTACCCCGCGCTGCAGCACGAGGGCGATGCTGCGCTGGCCCGCATGGGCCAGCAGTACCAGCAGGAGATGGCCTCGATCGCGCAGGACTACGACGCCTTCGCGCGGCGCTGGAACACGCCCGCGAGCGTGCGGGCCGATGGCACGGGCTTTCGCCGGGACGCCAACATCGTGCTGCGCCGCGTGCACGAGCGCATGCAGCGCGAGAACCGCGATTTCTATCCGCGCATCGAAGCGTTGGACGCTGTTCCCGCCTGATGGCCGGGCCCTGGCGCCGCATCTTCTTTCGTATTCCCTTCTATCAGTCATCCATCGGCGGGCTCCGGCCTCTGCCTTTCACCGGCCCGCTGGGCCGGTTTTTTTTTGGCCCTCGCTCAGCGCCGGCCCGGCAGCATGCGCAGCAGCACATCGTCACGCCGCACCCAGTGGTGCGTCAGCGCTGCCGCCACGTGAAGGGCCACGACGACCCAGGCGACATACTTGCCGAGGAAGTGGTGGACGGCATCGATGGGTGCCTCGAACGCCTCCCAGCCCACGGACCAAGTGCGGCCCATCCAGCCGAAGAGGGCCGTCTCGTTGAAGCCTGTGACGGTGAACAGCCCGAAGTCCGTCGGCGCGCCGGTGCCGAGGTAGCCCGTGAGCGACATCACCACGAGCAGGCCGTAGAGCGCCCAGTGCGCCGTGTGCGACAGCGCGTGCTCCAGGGCCGACCCGGGCGGGTCTTGCGGCGGGACGTCCAGCCACCGGCACCACAGCCGCGGCAGCACCAGCGCACCGACCAGCAGGCCCAGCGCCCAGTGGATGTTGAGCACGGGCAGGGCCTCATCGGACATGTCGTCCATGAACCAGATGACGTAGTACACGACGGCATACGCGCCGATGAAGGCGGCGGCGCTCGTCCAGTGGAAAAACTGGGCAAGGGCGCCGTAGCGGGTGGCGGTGTTGGTCCATCGCATGGGCCGGACTCCTAGAGGCGAAAACGACAAAAACGGGGCAATGGAGAGACGAACGGTCAGGCCCGTGGCCGCAGACCATCGAGCAGCCGCCCCAGGCCTTGCAGGGCATCGGCCAGCCGCGACTCGGGATCCCCATCGGGTTCGGCGATCCAGAACGACGCCTCGGTGACCCCGCCGTACAACATGCGCGCCATGGCGCCGGCATGCAGCGGCGCCATGGAGCCTTCGGCGATCAGCTGCTGCAGGGCCGCTTCCAGCGCGGCGATGCCCACCGATTGCGCCGGCTGGGGCACGTCCCCGAAGACGGCGCGGGCGTCCTGCAGGATGACGCGGCGGATCTCCGGCTCCAGGGCCAGTTCGAGGTAGGTGCGGCAGCGCCGGCAGAAGCCCTCCCACGGGGTGGGCGCCGCCCGGGAGACGGCGTCCAGCCGCGCGCCCACCTCCGCCTCGATCTGCCCGATGACGGCAGCCAGCAGCCCTGGCTTCCCGCCGAAGTGGTGGTACAGCGCGCCGCGGGTCAGCCCGGCCTCGCGGGTGAGGTCATCCATCGAGGTCTGGGCATAGCCCTGCGCCGCGAACGCACGCCGCGCCGTGGCGACAAGCAGTGCGCGGGTGGACTCGATCATGGCCGCGCGGCTGCGGCGCTGGCGTTTGGGCGGAGGGGCTGGGGCCTGGGTCATTGCGGGGCGCATGCTATTCACATACATCTCGTATGTCAATGAATTACGGGAGTTTACGGCGCAGCGTGCGGGTGCACCTCGGTCTCCGCACTTGCGCTTCATCAACCTACCTATAGCGTCCGACAGGTATGGTGCACACCATAGGTAGTGTTTTCAAGCCATCCGACCGGAGTGTTCCTGCATGCCATCCAGCCTCGTCTCCCTGCCCCGCGACGTCATCAAGCGCAGCGGCCAACGCGCCACTTTCGATGCCGGCAAGATCCGCTCCGCGCTGCAGCGCGCCGGCGCGGCGACGGGTGAGTTCGACGGCGACGAGGCGCAGCTGCTGACCGCGCAGGCCACCAAGGTGTTGATCCACCGCTTCCATGGCGAGGCCCCCACCATCGAGCAAATCCAGGATGTGGTGGAGCAGACACTGATCGCCGCCAACCACCTGGCCACCGCCCGCGCCTACATCGCCTACCGCGAGCGCCACGCCACGCTGCGCGCGGACCGGCAAACGCTGGTGAATGTGGAAAGCTCGATCAACGAATACCTCACGCGGGCCGACTGGCGCGTGAACGCCAACGCCAACCAGGGCTATTCGCTGGGCGGGCTGATCCTCAACGTGGCGGGCAAGGTCACGGCCAACTACTGGCTGTCACACGTCTACACGCCCGAGATCGGCGAGGCGCACCGCAATGGCGACATCCACATCCACGACCTCGACATGCTCAGCGGCTACTGCGCCGGCTGGTCGCTGCGCACGCTGCTGCACGAGGGCCTGAACGGCGTGCCCGGCAAGGTGGAGGCGGGCCCTGCCAGGCACATGTCTTCGGCCGTGGGACAGATCGTGAACTTCCTGGGCACGCTGCAGAACGAGTGGGCCGGCGCGCAGGCATTCTCTTCGTTCGACACCTACATGGCGCCCTTCGTGCGCGTGGATGCCATGGACTACGCCGCCGTGCGCCAGTGCATCCAGGAGCTGGTCTACAACCTGAACGTGCCCTCGCGCTGGGGCACGCAGACACCGTTCACCAACCTCACCTTCGACTGGACCTGCCCCGAGGATCTGCGCGAGCAGGTGCCGGTGATCGCCGGCCAGGAGATGCCCTTTGCCTACGGCGACCTGCAGGCCGAGATGGACCTCATCAACCGCGCCTACATCGACGTGATGACCACGGGCGACGCCAAGGGCCGCGTGTTCACCTTCCCCATCCCCACGTACAACATCACCAAGGACTTCCCGTGGGAGAGCGAGAACGCGCGCCTGCTGTTCGACATGACGGCCAAGTACGGCCTGCCCTACTTCCAGAACTTCATCAATTCGGAGCTGGAGCCGAACATGGTGCGCTCGATGTGCTGCCGACTGCAGCTCGATCTGCGCGAGCTGCTCAAGCGCGGCAACGGCCTGTTCGGCAGCGCCGAGCAGACCGGCAGCCTGGGCGTGGTCACCATCAACTGCGCGCGGCTGGGCCATCTGCATGCGGGCGATGAAGCCGGCCTGTTCAATGCGCTGGACCGCCTCATGGAGCTGGGCAAGCAGAGTCTGGAAACCAAGCGCAAGCTGATCCAGCGCCTGATGGACCAGGGCCTGTTCCCGTACACCAAGCGCTACCTGGGCACGCTGCGCAACCACTTCAGCACGCTGGGCGTGAACGGCATCAACGAGATGGTGCGCAACTTCACGCACGACGCGCATGACATCACCAGCGAGTGGGGCCACGCCTTCGCCGTGCGCCTGCTGGACCATGTGCGCGAGCGCATGACGGACTTTCAGGAAGCAACCGGCCACCTCTACAACCTGGAGGCCACGCCCGCCGAGGGCACGACCTACCGCTTCGCCAAGGAAGACAAGAAGCGCTGGCCCGCCATCCTGCAGGCCGGCACGGCCGAGCAGCCGTACTACACCAACTCGTCGCAGCTGCCCGTGGGCTACACCAGCGATCCGTTCGAGGCGCTCACGCGCCAGGAGCAGCTCCAGTCCAAGTACACCGGCGGCACGGTGCTGCACCTGTACATGGGTGAACGCATCTCCAGCGGCGAGGCCTGCGGCCAGCTGGTCAAGCGCGCGCTGACGAACTTCCGCCTGCCCTACATCACGGTGACGCCCACGTTCTCGATCTGCCCCACGCACGGCTACCTGGCGGGCGAACACCCGTTCTGCCCGGCTTGCGACGAAGAACGCCTGCAGGCCAAGCGCCAACGCCTGGCGGCCTGAGGACTTCAAGCCAAATTGGCCTCCAGCGCTTGATGGACAAGCGCATCCAGCTATCAATATAGAAGCATTTTCTCCACTACCGAAAGGACCTTCCATGAGCCAGTATTCCGTTGCCGAACAAGGCGCCCTCGCCGCGGCCTCCGACGTGCAACTGACCGACGACGAGCGCCAGCCCTGCGAGGTCTGGACCCGCGTGATGGGCTACCACCGCCCCGTGGCCAGCTTCAACACCGGCAAGCAGGGAGAACACCACGAGCGCCGCTTCTTCGCCGAGCCTGGCCGTGCCTGCCCTGCCAGCCCCTGCTGAACCCGCGGCCCGGGCGGCCGACGCGCTGCGCATCGGTGGGCTGACGCCGCTCACCACCATCGACTTTCCGGGCCGGCTGGCGGCCGTGGTGTTCTGCCAGGGCTGCCCATGGCGCTGCACCTACTGCCACAACACGGAGCTGCTCGACGCGGCCGGCCCCACCGCCCACACCTGGGCGGATGTGGAGCACTTTCTGCACAGCCGCCGGGGCCTGCTCGACGGCGTGGTGTTCTCCGGCGGCGAGCCCACGCTGCAGGCCGGCCTCCCCGATGCGTTGGCCCGCGTGCGGGCCATGGGCTTTGCCACCGGCCTGCACACGGCCGGCATGTACCCCGAGCGCATCGACCACGTGCTGGGCCTGCTGGACTGGGTGGGCCTGGACATCAAGGGCCCGCTGCACCGCTACGACGCGATCACCGGCGTGCCCGGCAGCGGCGCCAAGGCCTGGGACACGCTGCAGCGAGTGCGGGCCAGCGGCGTGGCGCTGGAATGCCGCACCACCTGGCACCCCGGCCTGTACGGCGAGGACGAGTTGCACGCGCTGGCCCACCGGCTGGCGGACGCGGGCGTGACCCACTGGGCCCTGCAGCCCTGCCGCGACCCGCAGCGTCCCCACGCGACCACGCCGGGCCTGGACCGCGCCCACGCCGCCCTGCTGGGCGAGCGCTTTGCGGGCTTCACCCTGCGCAGCGCCTGAAGGCACGCTGCTGCTGCGGCGGCGGCGCCAACGGCCCGCGCCGCGCGCTCATCCAACCTTCATACCGCCCACCAGGCCGGCAACAGCCGGCGCACCTGCGCCCGCGCAAAGCGGTCGTCGATGAGGTGCACCACGCCCTCGTCCTCGGGCGTGCGGATGACCCGGCCCGCGGCCTGCACCACCTTCTGCAGGCCAGGGTAGAGGTAGGTGTAGTCGTAGCCCGCCCCGAAGAGCTGCTCCATGCGTTCGCGGATCTGCTCGTTCACCGGGTTCACCTGCGGCAGCCCCAGGGTGGACAGAAACGCGCCGATCAGCCGGCGGCCCGGCAGGTCGATGCCCTCGGCGAAAGCGCCGCCCAGCACGGCGAAACCGATGCCCTGCCCGTCCTCGGTGAAGCGCTGCAGGAAGGCGCGCTGCTCCGCCTCCTGCATGCGGCGCGACTGGCACCAGTGCGGCACGCCGGCGTGCCGCTGCGCGAACACGTCGGCCACCTGCTGCAGGTAGTCGTAGCTGCTGAAAAAAGCCAGGTAGTTGCCCGGCCGCTCGGCGTACTGCTGCGCCATCAGGTCGGCGATGGGGTGCGCCGATGCCGCACGGTGGGCGTAGCGCGTGGAGATGTGCCGCGCCACCCTCACCTGCAGCTGCGCTGCCTGGAAGGGCGACGCCACCTCTACCCGCACGTGGCCCTGCGGCAAGCCGAGCAGGTCGGCGTAGTAGTCCATGGGTTGGAGCGTGGCCGAGAACAGCGTGCCGCCGTGCGCCGCGGCCCAGCGGGGCGCGAGGAACGGCGCCGGCACCAGGTTGCGCACGCAGACCACCGAGCCGCCGGCCTCGGTGCGCGCAGGGCGGTTCACGTCCACCAGGGAATGCGCGTCCAGCAACTCGGCCATGCGCAGCAACTGCAGCAGTTCCAGGTAGAAGGCCTGCAGCGCGCCGTCCATCTGCTCGGGATGGTCGGCAAAGTGCTCGCCGAGCGTGCTGGACGCCTGCTGCAGGGCCTGCAGCAGCTTCTCGGGGAAGGCCTCCAACACGGCGTAGTCCGCCGTCTGCGCCTTGTCGAGCGCCACCCAGGCGCGCCGCACGCGGTCCAGCGCCTTCTTCACACGGGGCTGCGCGGCGGCGGTGGGCGACCGGCGCGCCTGCTGCAGCGTGTGCGGCGCCAGCTCGGCCGAATACATGCGCCGGCCGCGCTCGACCAGGTTGTGCGCCTCGTCCACCAGCAGCGCCACGCGCCACTGGTTGGCCTGCGCCAGGCCGTGTAGCAGGCCGCCTCCGTCGAAGTAGTAGTTGTAGTCGCCCACCACCACGTCGGCCCAGCGCGCCAGCTCCTGGGCCAGGTAGTAGGGGCAGACCTGGTGCGCCAGCGCCGCGGCGCGCACGCGGGCCTGGTCCAGCAGCAGGGGCGGCACGCCGTCGCCGGTGGGCGCCGGCAACGCCACCGCCTCGGCACGCGCCGCGGGCAGGCGGTCGTAGAAGCCCCGCGCCAGCGGGCACGAGTCGCCATGGCAGGCGTTCTGCGGGTGCTCGCAGGCCTTGTCGCGGGCCACCAGCTCGAGGACCCGCAGCGGCAAGGGCGAGGGGACGGCCGGTCCGTCCGGCGTGGCGGGCACGGGCTGCGCTGCGCTCCCCAGCCGTGCCAGCGCATCCAGTGCCAGCTGCCGCCCCGAGGTCTTAGCCGCCAGGAAGAACAGCCGGTCCACGCCCGCGCCCGGCAGCGCGCGCAGCGCCGGGAACAGCGTGCCCACCGTCTTGCCGATGCCCGTGGGCGCCTGGGCCAGCAGGCAGCGGCCCGTGGCGGTGGCGCGGTACACCGCCTCGGCCAGCGGGCGCTGGCCCGTGCGGAAATCGCCGAACGGAAAGGGCAGCTGCCGCAGCGCCGTGTCGCGCGCGGCGCGGTGGGCGGCCTCTTGCGTGGCCCACCCGCGGAAGCGCTCGCACAGCGCCTCGAAATGCGCGCGCAGCGCCGCAGCCGTGCAGCGCTCGGTGAAGACCGTCTCCTGCTGGCTGCCGATGTCGAAGTACACCAGCGCCACGTCGATGTGCGCCAGGCCCCGCGCCTCGCACAGCAGCCAGCCGTACACCCGCGCCTGCGCCCAGTGCAGCGCGCGGTGCGATGCGGGCTGGCGGTCCAGCCGGCCCTTGAAGGTCTTGACCTCGTCCACCCGGCCCGCGGCGGGGTCGAACCCATCGGCCCGGCCGCGCACGCGCAGGTCCTGGTAGACGCCCTCCAGCGCCACCTCGGCCTCGTACCCAGCGCCGCGGCGGCTGGCGGCGACGGCGTGGCCGGCGATGCCCTCCAGCGCCGTGGGTGCCGGCGTGAAGCGCAGGTCCAGATCGCCCTGCTTGGCGGTGAAGGCACACAGCTCGCGCACCGCCACGGTATAGCTCACACCGCCTCCCCGGGCTCTGGGGGCCCGGGCGGTTCGCCCAGGCCTTCGTCGCCCAGCTGGACCTGGGCCGGGTCGCCGTCCGCACGCAAAGGTGTGGCCTTGCACAGCGCCATCCACACCGCGAAGGGCAGGCGGCAGCCGGCATGGCGGGCGGGGCGCAGCAGCTCGAACCGGCCCGTGTCCACGGGGCCGTGCAGCACCCATACGCCGAAGGGGTCGGGAATCTCCTCCACCTCCGCCACGCCGGCGGGGAAGACGTAGTAGCACTCCTCGCACAGCCACTGGTAGGCCTGGCGCTTGGCGGCGTGGCGCAGGTCGGACAGCAGATCCGCACGGCTGGCCTTGACCTCGTGCACCATGGGCTGCAGGTAGGCCGGCACCGTGGTGTTGCGCACCGAGAACAGATCGGGCCGCGCCATGCGCCACACCTGGGCCGCGGCGCGGGCCTGGGGCGTGGGCAGGCCTTCGTCGTCGTCCCACAGCGCCAGGCCGGGCCAGTCTCTT
>JAEWPH010000198.1 GCA_023460715.1 Pseudomonadota bacterium
ATGGGCGTGGCACTGGGCCCGCCTGGCCGACCCCGCCGTGCCCTGGGCGCGGCTGTGCCGCCTGGACGCGCACCCGGCCGACCTGGAGCGCAAGCAGCGCGCGCTGCGCCGGCACGCCTCGCAGTGCCTGCCGCGCGGGCCGGGCCTGCCGCCGGTGCTGGACGACGCCATCCTGGCGCGCGCGGCCTGGCCGGATGAGTTCTTCATCGTGGAGCCCGCACCATGAGCGCGCACCCCCCCAGCCATTTCGAGGCGCTGTACCAGCAGGGCACCGACCCGTGGCGCATGCAGGGCAGCTGGTACGAGGCCCGCAAGCGCCAGCTGCTGCTGGCCTGCCTGCCCGGGCAGCGCTACGCCAGCGGGTACGAGCCCGGCTGTGGCGAAGGACTGCTCACGCAGCCGCTGGCCGCGCGCTGCGACCGCCTGCTGGCCGCCGATGTCTCGGCGTTGGCGCTGCAGACCGCGCAGCATCGGCTGGCCGGCCTGCCGCACGTGGCGTTCGCACGCCACGTGCTGCCGCAGGACTGGCCTGCAGGGCCCTTCGACCTGGTGGTGCTCAGCGAACTGCTGTACTACCTGGACGCCGAGGCGCTGCAGGGGCTGGCGGGCCGCCTCGTCGCGTCGCTCTCGCCGCAGGCCACGGTGCTCGCCTGCCATTGGCGGCATGCCATCGCGGGGTGCGAGATCAACGGCCCGCAGGTGCACGAGCGCTTGCATGCGACGCTGGGCCTGCCGCGCGTGCTGCAGCTGCAGGACGCCGACTTCTGCATCGACGTCTGGGAGCGCGGCCAGGGCGCCAGCCTGGCGCTGCGCGAAGGACGGGCGTAGTCGGCGAACAGTCCGGCGCCTCAGCGCGGCGCGGGCACCGCGCGGGCCGTCGCTCCGGCGATGGCTGCCAGCGCTATCAGCACCGCGCCGTAGCCCAGCGCGGTGGCGTGCAGACCGTACAGGCCGGTCAGCAGCCCGGCTGCGATGGCCGGCAGGCTGAAGGCCAGGTAGCTGAGCACGAAGAAGCTGGCCATCAGCCCGGCACGGTCCTGCGGCGAGGCCATGGGCACCAGACAGCGCACGGCGGCATTGAAGCCTGCGCCAAAGCCCAGCCCCGCCACGAGCGTGCCGCCGAAGAAGGCCGCCGGGCTGTGCCAGGCCACGCCGGCCAGCGTGATGGACAGTCCCAGGGCCAGCGCCGCGGCGCTGAACTGCAGCACGCCGCGCGGCGGGCGCTGGCGCACCACGGCAATGGCCAGCGCGCCGGGCAGCACCAGGGCCGCGATGAGCAGGCCGCCCACCAGGGGCGACGCGCTGCCCGTGACCAGCCGGCCCAGCGAGGGGCCCAAGGACAGGTAGAACCCGCCGAGCGCCCAGCCGGCGGTGCTCAGCGGCAAGATGCGCAGCAGCGGCGCACGCGCGGCCTGCGGCACATGCATGCGCGGCGCCAGCGAGCGCCAGGCGCCGGGGCGGCGCGCCACCGTCTCCGGCAGCCAGAACGCGGCGGCGCACTGCAGGGCGATCACCACCAGCAGCAGCTCGAACACCAGCTGCGTGGGCGAAGGCAGGTACTGCACCAGCACGCTGGTGCCGAGCGCCCCCACGGCCATGCCGACCATGGGCGCCACGCTGTTCATCAGCGGGCCGCGCACGGGGTGCAGGTCCACCAGCAGGGCGCTGAGCGCGCTGGTCGCCATGCCCGTCGCCACGCCCTGCAACACGCGGGCGGCCAGCAGCCAGGCCACGGATTCGGCCTGCCAGAACGCCAGCACCGACACGAACTCCAGCGCCAGCGCCGCGATCACCACGCTGCGCCGGCCGACATGGTCCGACAGCGCGCCGAAGCAGAGCAGCGCCGCCAGCAGCGCAAACGCATAGCTGGAGAAGATCACGGTGAGGCTGAAGGCCGAGAAGCCCCACATCTCCCTGTACAGCGCGTACAAGGGCGAGGGAGCGCTCGACGCCGCCAGGAACATCACCACCAGGGACACCGTGAACCACAGAGCCGCATGGGGGCCGAGCCGGCGCCGGGGCCAGGCGACGGGCGGAGCAGGGGAGAAGGCTGTCGTCATGGTGCTAAAGCAAAAAATTTGCGTTAATGGATTGTGCCACTAACGCAAAGTCTTTGCTTTACGGCGCGCGCCTTGCGGAGGGGCCTCCTACAATCGCCCCATGACGACGACCGAAGCAGCCGCAGCCGCCACCCGTTTGCGCCCCGGCGGACGTAGTGCCCGCGTGCAGGCCGCCGTGCACCAGGCCGTGCACGACCTCACGGCGCTGCACGGGCGCGAGGCGCTCACCATTCCGCAGATCGCCGCGCAGGCGGGCGTGACGCCGTCCACCATCTACCGCCGCTGGGGCGATCTGGTCGAGCTGCTGGCCGATGTGTCCCTCGCCCGGCTGCGCGACGAATCCGAGCCGCCCGACACCGGCAGCGTGCAGGGCGACCTGCTGGCCTGGGGCGAGCAGTTCCTGGAGGAGATGTCCTCCGACGTGGGCCGCCAGATGCTCAAGGACGTGCTCACCGCCAGCGGCTATGGCGACGGCTCCGCGCCGTGCCAGTGTCTGCAGATCACCGCGGGGCAGATCACCTTGCTGGTCAACCGTGCGCAGGCGCGCGGCCAGGCCACGCCGTCGGTGGACGCGGTGCTGGACACCCTCGTCTCGCCCATCATCTACCGCCTGCTCATGGGCGCGGGCACGCCCACCGGACGGCAGCTGGCCCACTGGGTGGGGCTGTGCGTGGCACAGGCGGGTGCGGCCGATGCGGTGCCGGCCCACGGCGCACCGGTGGCCAAGACCGGGAACCGCTAGGCGGGGAGGCTGGTCGGGCCTGGTGCCGGCCGTTTTCAGTGCCTTTGCTTTTTAAGCTTTTTAGGGCTCCAGCGCTTATTCCATCAGCGCATACAGCTATTAATAGCGTAGCGATGAGGCGCCGGCCTTTGGGCGCGGCAGGCGGCGGTCCCGCGAGTGGCCGGCGCCCGCCATGCACGGATGCACGCCGCAGTGGCACCATGGCGGCCGCATGAGCGGAGTTGCCGGCGGGCAGTGGCGCAGCCCGGCGCTGCACAGGCCGTGTCCCGGCCTCCCAATTGCATGTCGCAATCGTCCCTTGTTGAGGAGTGCGTCCATGGTGTTGTGTCTTCCGTCCCCCGGCCCGCGCCGCGCCGCCGCCGTGTTGGCGGCGTTCAGCCTATCCTGGCCGGCCGCGCAGGCTGCGCCCCCGGCGCCCCTTCCGCATGCCGTACCGGTGTGGACGAACACGCTGGGCATGCGCTTCGTGCAGATCCCGGCGGGCCGGTTCCGCATGGGCAGCGACGAGCCGGTGGAGGCGCTGGCGCGCGACTTTCCGCAGCTGGAGCGCCGCCGCTTCGAGCAGCTGGACGACGAGGCGCCGGTGCACACCGTGCGCATCACGCAGGCCTTTCTGCTGGGGCAGACGGAGGTGACGGTGGGGCAGTTCCGCCGCTTCGTGCAGGCCTCGGGCTACCAGCCCGAATCGGTGGCCGACGGCACGGGCGGCTATGGCTACAACCCGGCCTACGACCCCGCCACCACGGCGCGCGGCGATGCCTTCGAGGGGCGCGATCCGCGCTATTCATGGCAGAACCCGGGCTTTGCCCAGAGCGACGACCACCCCGTGGTCAACGTCACCTGGTACGACGCCGCCGCGCTGGCCGCCTGGCTCAGCGCCACCGAAGGCC
>JAEWPH010000199.1 GCA_023460715.1 Pseudomonadota bacterium
CGCGAAGGCCAGAGCGGCCCCGGCCCGCGCCAGGCCCCCCGAGGTGGCGCGGCCCGGGGACGGGTCGGCGGCGGCGTGGCGTGCGCTCACCATGAAAGGGTCACCTGCACCGTGTCGGAGTACGCCCCGGCAGGCAGACCGAAGCCGGGAAAGCTGACGGTGCCCTGCAGCGGCAGCGCAGCCGCCGTGGCTTCCAGCGCGAGGCCTGCGGGCACGTTCGGCAGCAATGCGGCGGCGGGTGTGGCGGCCAGCTGCAGGCTATAGGGCACGAACGCGCCGGCATTGTTGGAGAGCCGCCGCTGCGGGCCCAGGGCGTGCTGTCCTGCGTCGACCGTGACCTGGACGGTGGTGCCGGGCGTGCACTGGATGCGCGCCTGGCCGCCGCTGCCGGAGCCGGCCAGCCGCGTCTCCGTGCCCACGCGCACGGCGGAGTGGGTGCCGAAATCCAGGGTGCCGAAATCCAGTCCCGTGGTCTGCCCGCCGCCACCTGCGACGACGCAGCCGCGCACGATCGCGGCGTTCACGGCGAAGCTGCCCGTGGTGGGGATCGAGGCCGGCACGGCCGGTGCCCCCTGCAGCATCAGCAGAGGCAGGGCGAGCAGGGTCCGGGGCACCGGCGAAGCGGCGCCCCGCCCGGGCCGTGTCGCACGGCGGTGGACGGTTCGCATGGCGGGTCTCCTGCCGGGGCGCCGGCGTGCGGCCTGCCCCGGGCGGTGGCAATCAGAAGGTGAGCGTGACCTGGAGCTGGTCCGTGTACGCGCCGGCCGGCAGCGCCACGGCGCTGGTCTTGTTCACCAGCCCATAGATCGGCAGCGCGAAGGGATTGCCCGCCGAAGGCACCGCAATGCCCGTGATTGCCGTGGAGGCGACGTAGGGAATGGTGTGGCCCGGATCGCGGTAGACGTCGTAGGGCAGGAAGGCCGCGCCATTGGACATGGCACGGCTCCCGGTGCCGATGCCGGCGCCCTGGCCGGCGTGCGCCCCGCCGTCGATGGAAATGCTGAAGGCCGTGATCTCCGGCGAGCAGACGATCTGCGTGACGCCGGCGCCGCCCTCGCCACCGCTCGCCGTCACGCTGACGGGGCCGACGAAGGTGGCCGGCCGGGTACCGAAGTCCAGCGTGCCGAAGTCGGCGCCGGCCACGGTGCCCGGGCCGCCGTTGATCACGCAGCCGGAGGTGAGCATCATGCGGGCCGCCAGCACGCCCGACAGCGTGGCGGCGCCCAGCGGAGCGGCCGCTGAAACTGTCAGCAGCGCGGCAAGGGCCAGTGCTGCTGGGCGGCCGCGCCGGAGCCTCTGGAGCCCGGGCGGTGCGACGTGGTGTCTCTCTTCCATCGTTTTCTCCTCTGGACGAAAAATCGATGCCGGATACACGCCGCGGGGTGACCACCCTCCAGGCGCCCATCACGGGCTGGCGGATGCGCCCTTGTACGAAGGGCGCTGCCCCAGGAGTTGTCCTGGGCTTGCGGTCTGCGCCGCTTGGAAACCTGTCTGAGAGGATGTTACCTATTTTTGGAAAGTCGAAAAATAGGCGGAAAGCCCTGGTCGGTTGCCGGGAATGTCCTGCATCCCTGCGCGCCCCGGGTCTACAAAGGGTCGTAGCGTCCTGTGCTGCGGAGGGGCGGAGTGGCCCCGCGTCAGCGTCAGCGCCGACGCAGCAACAGGGCCTGGCGCAGCATGCGCGCAGCGCGGTCGCGGATCTGGAAGGGGCTGTGGCCCGGCAGCGGGCGGAGCTTGGACATGGAGCACGCCGCCAGGAAGTCGTGCAGGATGGGCGTGTCGTCCAGCGTGGACGCGTCGGGCGTGCGGAATTCCGGGTGCCACTGGGTCGCCGCGATGTAGCCGCGGCCGCGCGCGGGCCGGCGGCGGATGGCCTCGGGCACGCCGTCCGGGTGGCTCCAGGCCTCGATCTCGAAGCCCGGCGCCAGGTTCTTGATGCCCTGGTGGTGGATGCTGTTGACCACCACCCGTTGCTGGTTCGGGTACATGCGCGCCAGCCGGGAGCCCGGCACCAGATCGATCTCGTGCACGTGCTGGTCGTAGGTGGCGGCATTGCGGTGCTGCATGGCGCCCGGGTGCTGCGTCTCGATGTCCTGGTAGAGCGTGCCGCCGAAGGCCACGTTGATCAGCTGGAGGCCCCGGCAGACACCGAAGATGGGTTTGCCGGCCTGCTCGAAAGCCTCCACCACCGCCAGGTCGTACAGGTCGCGCACGCGGTCGCCCAGCCATGCGTCCTTGAGCGGCACCTCGCCATAGCTGCCGGGCCACACGTCGGCGCCGCCGTGCATGACCACGCCGTCCAGCCATTCCGCGTAGTGGGCCAGTGTCACGTCGCCGCGCGCCGTCTCACCGGTGGGGCACGGCACCATCACCACCATGGCTCCGGCCGACATGATCCAGTGCGCAATCGACTGCTCCACGTACTGCAGCGTCTTGTTGGTGAACAGCGAGCGTGCCGGATCAGCGTGGGAGAAGCACGCGGACAGTCCGATCTTGAGTCGTTTGGAGGCGCTCATGGGGCAGGCTTCCGCAAGGCAGCTGCACCGGGGCCGGAAAGGGCGTGACGAGGGGGGATGCGCATCCCAAATTTGTAGCACCGGTGACCGGTGAGCAGGTGTAGGAGCCGGCCGCAGCCCGGTGGCAGGCGCATTCACCCGCCCGGTTGCCGCGTATCAAGCAGTGACGGCGCAGTCTGGGCATGATGGGGTTGCCCGATCCCGCCGGGTCATTCTGGCGGGCCGATCATCCACCACAGGAGAACACGATGCAGATTCAAGTGAACACCGACGACCACATCCAGGGCGGCGAATCGCTCAGCCGCTGGGTCCAGGAAGAGGCCGGCAACCGCCTGGCGCGCTTTCGCGAGCATGTCACGCGGGTGGAAGTCTTCCTGTCGGACGTGGATGCCGGCAAGTCGGGCGCGGCGGACAAGCGCTGCGTGATCGAGACGCGCGTCGCCGGCCGACAGCCTCTGGCCGTGAACGCCGAAGCCGACAAGGTGGCCGATGCCTTCCTGAGTGCGGTCGACAAGCTGGCCCGCGCGCTGGACACCGACCTGGGCCGCCTCAAGGACCGCCACGGCCGCGAAACCATTCGCACGGCCGAGGGCTGAGTCCGAAGCAGCGCAGCGGAGGTGGACGCCCGCCGCCGCTGCTACCGCCGTGGCGGTATGCGCCGCTGCGGCGTGCTGGCCTGCGCCGCCACCATGTGCGCGCTGCGCTCGTGGGCGCCGCGCGCCAGGCCGTCGATGAGTGGGGCTTCCGGCAGGTTCTTCCAGTAGCGCGTGGGCATCTCGCGCCGCATCATGGCGAGCTTGAGGCGCGCCGGGTTGAAGGTGTGGGCGTAGTAGGTGAGCCACAGCGATTCGCCCGCGTCCGCCGCGGGCGCATCGGCCCGTGTGCCGCCCGGGCCTATTTCCAGCGCCTGGCCGTCCCAGCGCAGGCTGCAGTCGGGCGTAAGGATGGCCCAGCGCATCTGCGTGAACCGCTGCACGAAGAAGCGGGCGTTGGCCTCGGTGATGAAGTGGTCGGGCTCGAACCAGGCCAGGTGCCAGGGCTCAGCGCCGAGGTCGCCAGTCACGGGCCGGAAGCGCACGAAGGCGCGCATCTTGTGGATGTCGCGGCGCACCGCGGCGGCCATGCGCGCCAGCCGCACGCGGTCCGGGTCCAGGGCGTCGTGGCGCAGGCCGGGCTCGCGCTGCAGCCGCCACAGCAGCCGGTAGACCAGCGCGAAACGCTCCGGCCGGCGGTGCAGGATGCAGGACTCGCACAGGGCCAGCAGTTCGCGTGGCACGTGCAGCGCCGTTGCCGTTTCCCCTTCGCTCTTTGGTAGCGGCAGGGCGGGGAGGCGCTCCTCTGCGCCGGCATTCGCAGCGGCAAACAGGCTGTCTTCCGCGTCCCCTTGCACGCGCCATTCCACTGCCTCGGGCGCCAGGCCGGCCTGCAGGCAGGCGCGGGCCGACTGGCGAAAGCCTGCCCAGTCGGCTGGGTGGGCGAGCGTGATGCCGTGCAGCGGGGCGCTCATGCGAACAACGCACCCTGCGCCGGCGGCGGAGCCAGCAGGGCGGTGAGGCGGGTGGGGTCGCGCAGGCGTTCTGCGGGCCGGTGGTCTGCCACGGTGACGAAGGGCAGCACCTTGGCCAGCGGCACATGCAGGCGCGCCAGGTCGGCGTGGCGCAGCGCGCGGGCGCGGCGGGCGGCCAGCAGCCGGTCCACCGTGCGCACGCCCAGGCCGGGCACGCGCAGCAGGCGTTCGCGCACGGCGGTGTTCAGGTCCACGGGGAAGTGCTCGGGGTGGCCGATCGCCCAGGCGAGCTTGGGGTCCATGTCCAGCGACAGCATGCCGCTCTGGCGTGGCGGCACGATCTCGTCGTGCCGGAAGCCGTAGAAGCGCATCAGCCAGTCGGCTTGGTAGAGGCGGTGTTCCCGCACCAGCGGCGGGGCCTGCAGCGGTAGCGCGCGCGATGCGTCGGGAATGGGGCTGAAGGCCGAGTAGTACACGCGCCGCAGCTGCAGGCCGGTGTACAGCTGCGCGCTGGCGGTGAGGATGGTGCGGTCGTCCGCGCCGTCCGCGCCCACGATCATCTGCGTGCTCTGCCCGCCGGGGGCGAAGACGGGCGCCGCCGCCCGCCGCGTGCGCCCTGGCAGCGAGACGACCTGGCCCGTGCGCTGCTGCTCGGCCCGCGCCTGGCGCGCGTCGGCGATGTGCGTGGCCACGCGCGCCATCGACCGGCGGATGGCGGGGCCGTTCTTCTCGGGCGCCAGCGCCTCCAGCCCCTGCGCCGTGGGCAGCTCGATGTTGATGCTCAGCCGGTCGGCATAGCGGCCGGCGCGCTGCAGCAGCTCGGGCGAGGCGTCGGGAATGGTCTTGAGGTGGATGTAGCCGCGGAAGTCGTGCTCCTCGCGCAGCACGCGGGCCACTTCCACCACGCGCTCCATGGTGTAGTCGGGGCTTTGGATGATGCCGCTGGAGAGGAACAGCCCCTCGATGCAGTTGCGGCGGTAGAAGTCGAGCGTGAGGTCCACCACTTCCTGCACCGCGAAGCGGGCGCGGGGCACGTTGCTGCTCACGCGGTTCACGCAGTACAGGCAGTCGTACTGGCAATAGTTGGTGAACAGGATCTTGAGCAGCGAGATGCAGCGCCCATCCGGCGCATAGCTGTGGCAGATGCCCATGCCTTCGGTGGAGCCGATGCCGCGCCCGCCCTGCGAGTGGCGCGCCGTCGTGCCGCTGGAGGCGCAGGACGCGTCGTACTTGGCTGCGTCGGCCAGGATGGCGAGCTTGGATTCGGTGTTCACTGTATGAATTTACAGTGATTTGCCGTCCATGGAAAGCCTGGGGCTTTCCAGCCACCACAGGCATCCCGCCGCCGTCAGCGTCGCTTTGCTATCTTATGAATAGCTGCTTGCGCTTGATCCATAAGCGCCGGAGGCCGATTTGACTCAAAAGGTGCAGCACCGGATCAGAACGAGCTGCCCGGCTGCTCCAGGAACGCACGTTCCTCCGCCGTCGAGGTGCGCCCCAGCACCGCGTTGCGGTGGGGAAAGCGGCCGAAGCGCTCCACGATCACGTGGTGGCGGTGAGCGAAGTCGAGGTTGTTGGCATTGCCTAACGCGGTGAAGAGCGCCACCGAAGCCTCCTGCACCCGCAGCGATTCGCTGTGCATGTACGGCATGTAGACGAAGGCGCGTTGCTGCGGCGCCAGCGCGGCGTCGTCCTGGCGCGCCACGCACTCCTGCGCCAGCACCAAGGCCATGCCGTCCTGCGCGAAGGCGCGGGCGTCGTCGCGGAACAGGTTGCGGGAGAACTGGTCGAGCACCAGGATCTCCGCCAGCCGCCCCGCGGCGGTGCTGCGCCATGTCCACAGCTCGCCCTGGGCGGCGCTGGCATGCAACGCCGCGAAGCGATCGCGGATGGCCGCGTCGAACGCCGCGTCCTTTTGGAACCATTGTTGGGGCGTGCTCTGGTCGAACCAGAAGTGCAGAACGTCTTGTGCAGTCATGGCGACAGTATCGCGGCCCTGCGGCATGGCAGGGCGGGCCTGGCGCGGGCGCATCGCCCGCCCGCCCGCCCAAGGCCTATGGCCGGAAAACGAGATTGGTTATGCGTTTTTTATCGTTCTCTTAAGGGGGCGCGCTCCGCAGAATCCGCCGCTTCCCCTGGCGCCCGCGGCGCGTTCGACACCGCCCCGCCGGGGACAGCGGAGCCCCCTTGCCACGATTGACCGAGAGCTTTGCCGATATGGCCCCCTTCGTGGCCCTGCGGCGCGACCTGCACGCCCACCCCGAACTGGGCTTTGAAGAACACCGCACCAGCGCCCTGGTGGCCGAGCGCCTGCGGGCGTGGGGCATCGGCGTGCACACGGGCATCGCCGGCACCGGGCTGGTGGGAGTGCTGCACGGCCGCCACGCAGGCACCCGCACCATCGGCCTGCGCGCCGACATGGATGCGCTGCCGCTGGAGGAAGAGAACCACTTCGCCCACCGTTCGCAGCACGCGGGCCGCATGCACGCCTGCGGGCACGACGGCCACACCACCATGCTGCTGGCTGCGGCGTGGCACCTGGCGCGCACGCGGGACTTCGCCGGCACCGTGCATTTCATCTTCCAACCGGCCGAGGAGATGGGCAAGGCGGGCGCGCGCAAGATGATCGACGAGGGCCTGTTCGATCGCTTTCCGTGCGACGCCGTCTTCGGCCTGCACAACTTCGCGCTCGAGCACGTGGGCGCGTTCGCGCTCAACCACGGGGCGCTCATGGCGTCCAGCAACACCTTCCGCATCACGCTCACCGGGCGCGGCACGCATGCTTCGCTGCCGCACACGGGCATCGACCCGGTGGCGGCCACCATCGACCTGGCGCAGCAGCTGCAGACCATCGTGGCGCGGCATGTGGATTCGCGCGAGCGGGCGCTGCTGGCCGTCACGCAGATCCAGGGCTCCGACGCGCCCAACGTGATCCCCGACACCGCCTGGGTGGGCGGCACGGTGCGCACCTTTTCCGTCACCGCGCTCGACGCCATCGAAGCCGCCCTGCGCACGATGGCCGAGCACACGGCGCGGGCCCATGGCTGCACGGCCGACATCCAGTTCCGCCGCGCCTCGCCGCCCGTGGTCAACCACCCGGCCGAGGCCCGCTTCGCCGGCGAGGTGATGCGCGAGATCGCGGGCGACGACCGCGTGGACGAGCAGTTCCCGGCCGTGCTCAGCGCCGAGGACTTCGCCCACATGCTGCAGGTGCGGCCCGGCTGCTATGCCTTCATCGGCAACGGCCCGGGCGACCACCGCCTGCCCGGCCACGGCAGCGGCCCCTGCCTGATCCACAACCGGTCGTACGACTTCAACGACGACATCCTCGCCACCGGCGCCAGCTACTTCGTGCGGCTGGCCGAGCGGTGGCTCCACCCCGACAGGACCTGACCCCATGGCTTTCTCCGCATCCTCCTTCGCCCCGACCCGCCGCGCCGTGCTGGCCGCCACCCTGCTGCTGGGCCTGGCCGGCGCCGCGCAGGCCGAGCGCGTGATCCGCATCGTCGTGCCCTTCGGCCCGGGCGCCACGCAGGACACCGTGGCCCGCACCTTCAGCAACGAACTGGGCCAGGCCCTGGGCGCCACCGTGGTGGTGGACAACCGCGCGGGCGCTGGCGGCACGCTGGGCACCGCGCAGGTCGCCAAGGCCGCGGCGGACGGCAACACGCTGGTGCTGGCCGCCGCCAGCCACCACCTGGCCAGCCACCTGTACGCCAAGCTGCCGTACGACCCGGTGAAGGACTTCGTCGGCGTCTCGTTCCTGGGCCGCTCGGGCTACGTGGTGGGCGTGCCCGCCGCGTCCGGCATCACCTCGGTGGCGGACCTGATCGCCAAGGCCAAGGCGCAGCCCGGCGCGTTCAACTACGCCTCGGCGGGCAATGGCAGCGCATCGCACCTGGCCACTGCGTCGCTGGCCGCACAGGCCGGCATCCAGCTGCAGCACATTCCGTTCAAGTCGACCGGCGACGCCACCACCGAGCTGCTGGCCGGCCGCGTGCAGGTGGTGACGGGCGCCACCATCGGCATGATCCCGTTCCGCAGCGACCCGCGCGTGAAGCTGCTGGCGTACTCCGGCACGGCGCGCTCGCGCTTCCTGCCCGAGCTGCCCACGGTGGCCGAGTCCGGTCTGCCCGGCTATGCCTTCGACACCTGGCTGGGCCTGCTCGCCCCAGCCGCCACGCCGCCGGCCGAGGTGGAGCGCATCAACGCCGCCGTGCGCAAGGTGCTGGCCGACCCGGTGGTGCAGGAGCGCCTGGCACGCGTGGGCGTCGAGGCCGGCACGCTGCCCGCGGCCGAGTTCCAGGCGCTGCTGCGCGCCGACGATGTGGCGGCCGGCCAGCTGGTGAAAGCGGCCGGGGTGCGTATCGATTGATCGAAAGCTATTGTTTTTGTAGCTATGTGCGCTTAATGGATAAGCGCTAGAGGCCGAAAAGGCTTTAAATCTCAGGTGCTTGCCTGCGGCGGCGCTGGCCGCACGGCGGGCAGCCGCACGGTGGCGCAGAGCCCGCCGCCGGCCCGGTTGTGCAGCGCCAGGGTGCCGCCCTGCGTCTGCGCGCATTCGCGGGCGATCGACAGGCCCAGGCCGACCCCGCTGCGGCCCGGGCCGCGCGCGCCGTCCAGCTGGTGGAAGGGCTCCAGCACCTGCTCCAGCTGCGCCGGGTCGATGCCCGGGCCTGTGTCGAGCACACGGATCTCCAGCGCGTGCGGCGCGGCGCCGGTGCTGGCGTCGGCGCACGTCTGCGCTTCCAGCACCACGGCTGTGCCGGCGTGGCGCAGGGCGTTCTCCACCAGATTGGCCAGCGCGCGCCGCAGGGCCAGCGGCCGGCAGCGCCACACCAGCGGGGACGGGCAGGCGCCCACCGACACGGCTTGCCCGCGCTGCTGGTAGCGCTGCGCCAGCGTGTGCAGCAGGGCCGCGATGTCGGTGGCGGCGGCCGGCTCGGCCTGCGCGTCGGCGCGGGCGAAGTCCAGCGTGGTGGCCACCAGCGCCTCCAGCTCGGCCACGCTCTCCAGCAGGCCGGTGCGCAGGGCGGGGTCGTCCACCAGTTCGGCCTGCAGGCGCAGCTCGGTGATGGGCGTGCGCAGGTCGTGGCTGACGGCGGCCAGCAGGCGCGTGCGGGCGTCGCGGTGCCGGGCGATGCGCTGCTGCATGGCGTTGAACTGGCGCGTGAGTTCGCGTGCCTCGCGCGGGCCGCGCAAGGGCAGCGCGGGCTGGGGCCGGCCGTAGTCCACGCG
>JAEWPH010000200.1 GCA_023460715.1 Pseudomonadota bacterium
GTGAGCAGGCGCGGCTGGCCGGGGGCGGATGCACGCGGCGCGATTTCGCCGGCCACGCCGCAATCCACCACCGTCAGCGCCAGGCCGTGCTGGCGCGCCAGCACGCTCACCGCCGCGCCGCCCGCCAGGAAGTTCTCGACCATCTGCCAGGTCACGTCGCTCGGGTAGGCCGAAACGCCCCGCGCCGCCAGGCCATGGTCCGCCGCGCACACCAGCATCTGTGGTTGCACCAGGGCCGGCGCCTCGCGGCCCAGGATGAGTCCGATGCGCAGTGCCAGCGCCTCCAGCCGGCCCAGCGCACCAAGGGGCTTGGTCTTGTGGTCCAGCACGTGTTGCAGACGGGTCGCCAGCGCGCCGTCGTGCAGCGAAGCGATCTCGGGAAGGGCCAGGGACGCGGTCATGCGGTCTTTCGTCATGTCAACCATCAAAAGAAATCAGGATGCGGTGGTGGCAGGTGCAGGCTATCCCGCGCCTCAAGGGCGCAGCGACTGCAGCCACCCGCTGTCGAACCAGCGGTCCACGCCGGCGGCCAGCCGCTCGAACACATCGTCCAGCGTGGGCACGCCCGCGCCGAATAGCGCCTGCAGCGCCTGCGGATCCTCGAACAACCCGTGCAGGTACAGGCCCAGCACCTGCCCCGTGGCGTTCTGCCAGGCCAGGCCGGGAATCACCTCGTGCGCCAGGTCGCCGCCAGCGGCCATCGCGGGGTGCTGGGCCGTCTGTCCGTGGTGGATCTCATAGCCCTCCACGGCCGTGCCCGCCAGCGCCTGCCAGGGCCCGCGCACGGCGCCCCAGGTGGCCTCTGCGCGGCGCACGGTCTTCTCAGGCGCGAATTGGGTCACCAGCGGCAGCAGGCCCAGGCCGGGCGCATTGCCGTCCACACCGTGGCTGTCGATCAGCGCCTCGCCCAGCATCTGCAGGCCGCCGCAGATGCCCAGCACACGGCCGCCGCGCGCTGCATGTGCGGCGATGGCGGCATCCAGCCCCTGCGCGCGCAGCCAGGCCAAGTCGGCCGCGGTCGCCTTGGAGCCGGGCAGCACCACCCAGTCGGCGCCACCCAGTGCGGCCGGGCTCCGCGCCCACACCAAGCGCACGCCCGGCACGCTCTTGAGCGGCTGGAACTCATCCAGGTTGCTGATGCGCGGATAGGCCACCACCGCCACCGTGGTGTGCACGGCACCCGACGTGTGGCTGCGGTCGTCGAACACGCCGTCTTCCTCGGGCAGGCCGTGGTGCCACAGCATGGGCACGGTCGCCACCACCGGCACGCCGGTGCGCTCGCGCAGCATCTCCGGCGCCGGGGCCAGCAGCGCCGGGTCGCCACGGAATTTGTTGAGCACGAAACCGTCGATCCATGCGCGCTCGTCTTCGGGCAGCAGCGCCCAGGTGCCGTAGAGGTGGGCGAAGGCGCCGCCCCGGTCGATGTCGGACACCAGCAGGCAGCGGGCCTGCGCATGCCGGGCGACGCGCATGTTCACCACGTCGCTGGCATGCAGGTTGATCTCGGCCGGGGAGCCCGCGCCTTCGATCACCACCACGTCGTTTTCGGCCCGCAGCGCATCCAGCGACGCAGCGATCTGCGGCCACACACGGGCGCTGCGGCCCCGCCAGGGCAGCGCGGACAGCGCGGCATCCACCTGGCCCAGCAGCACCACCTGGCTGCGGGTGTCGGCCTCCGGCTTGAGCAGCAGCGGGTTCATGCGTACATCGGGCTCGGCGCGCGCGGCCAGGGCCTGGAAGTACTGCGCGCTGCCGATCTCGCCATAGCGCCCTTGCAGCCCCGCCACGACCCTGGCGTTGTTGCTCATGTTCTGCGCCTTGAATGGCGCCACGCGCAGGCCCTGGTTGCTGAACCACCGGCACAGCGCGGTGGTCAGCCAGCTCTTGCCGGCCCCGCTGGAGGTGCCCAGCACCATCACGCAGCGCGCGGTCATCGCGCGCCGACGCGGCCCAGCGCGTGTGCAATGGCGCCGGTATCGGCTACGGCCGCGGCGGCTGGAGGGGGGAACATGCGCATGCCGCTATTGTCCCCGAGTCACTGGACCGTGTTGACGATCTGAGCGCCTGCCGCGCGTGTCCGGTCACGCCTGCGGTGGCTGGCCGTTGGAGGCGGAGACGCCGCCATCCACCGGCAGCACCACGCCGGTGACGAAGCGGGCATCGTCGCTGGCCAGGAAGGCGATGACCGAGGCGATCTCTTCCGGCTCCGCGCCGCGTCCCAGCGGGATGCGCTCGGCGAACTTGGCCAGCAGCGCCTCGTCCTCCTTGATGTCCTGCGTCATGCCGGTGAAGGTGAGGCTCGGGGCCACGGCATTCACGCGCACGCCCTGCTTGCCGTAGTCCAGCGCCAGCGCCCGCGTGAAGTTGGAGACGGCGCCCTTGGAGGTGTTGTAGAAGCTCATGTCCCAGTCCCCGCCCAGGCCCGACACCGACGAGGTGTTGACCACGCAGCCGCGCGTCTTGAGCAGATGCGGCATGGCCGCGCGCACGCCATGGAACACGCCGGACACGTTGGTGGCCAGGATCTTGGTCCAGTCGTCCAGGCTGGCCTCGGTGACCTTGCCCTGCACGGCGATGCCGGCGTTGTTGACCAGCACGTCCACGCCGCCGAACCGTTCCACGGCCGCGGACACCAGCCGCTCAACCTCTTCATAGCGGCTCACGTCCGTGGGCTGCACCAGGGTGCGCTCGGCGGGCAGGTCCTTCGCCGTGGCCTGCAGCTTGTCGGCCGTCAGGTCGGCGATCACCACGCGCGCGCCCTCGGCGGCGAACCGGCGGGCCGTGGCGGCACCGATGCCGGAGCCGGCGCCGGTAACGATGACGACCTTGTCCTTGAAGCGATCAGGGATGGGAGCGGGCGGCGTGGGGGCCATGGCAGAACCTTTCGGAGAGGGGTGGACGAGCGCACCCCGCGATGGGGTGCCGTCCATGCTCCGCGCGGAACGCGCCGTGGGGTGTCTGCCAGGGCCGATACGGCTGTCAGCCAGGGCCGCACAGGACCATGCGTCGCATGATGTGCTGCAGCGCCAAAGCCGCATCCGTGCAACGCCCGGTGTGCACGGGCGAGGTCTGGATGATGCTGCTGCGCCGCGCCGTCAGCCAGTGGAAGCGTGCGCGGTACGGCAACTGGGCAATGGGGCCGCAGCCGGGCTCGCCCGCGCAGATGGCGACGATGGCGTCCAGGTGGCGGCGCACGGTCTCCAGATCCACTTGCGGGTGCAGAGCCAGCAGGCGCGCCTCGTCCAGCGCCACGGCGGCTTGCAGGAAGCCGGTGCGCTGGCACGACAGGATCACGCCGGCGTTGATGAATTCCTCGCGCTCCACGCGCGGCACCACACGCACGATGGCGTAGTCGTACACATCAGCCGCGTGCATCGATCGCTCCTTGCAGCCAGCCGCCCTGCCGCCCGGCGAGCCGCGCGGTGAGGTAGTCCACATAGGCCTGGCGGTGGCACGCCGGATCGGCCAGCGGCCCCTCTGTCGCGTCGGCTCCGGCCTTCGCCAGGAAGGCATCGGGCACCTCGGCCAGGATGGCCTGCAGCACCGCGGCGGGCAGCTGCGCGGCCAGGCCGGCGTCCACCGCCGCCAAGTCGTCCGCCTGCGGCAGCAGCACATGGTCGGTGATGGGCGCGAAGGGCTTGGCGGGCACGGCCACGGTGCCATTCCAGGCATGGTGGAAGGTCAGTGCCGCGCCATGGTCGATCAGCCAGGGCTGGCGGTGCCACATCAGCAGGTTGGTGTTGCGCGCCGTGCGGTCCACATTGCCGACGAATGCGTCGAACCAGACGAGGGAAGACGCGAACCCGGCCGGCACCCGATCCACCGCCGGATCGAAATTGACGGCGCCGGAGAGATAGTCGAGCGCCACGTTGAGCCCGCCGCTTGCGCGGATCAGGTCCTGGATCTCGGGGTCCGGCTCGGTCTGCGCCAGCGCCGGGTCCAGCTCGGCGAGCACGATCTCCGGCACCGGCAGGCCCAGCGCGCGGGCGATGCCACCGGCGATGATCTCGGCCAGCAGTGCCCGCACGCCCTGCCCCGCGCCGCGGAACTTGAGCACGTACAGGCCCAGGTCGTCACCTTCGACGACAGCGGGCATGGAACCGCCTTCGCGCAGCGGCGTGACATAGCGGTTGACGGTAATGGTTCGCACGGTGCGCAGTCCTCCTGGCGGCAAGTCCGGCATCGTAGCGGGATGCGAAAGGCTGCGGGGGCGTGCGGACACCGCGGCAATTCACGCGGACCAGGCGCGCGCAAGTGCGTCCTGCGCGGCAGGCGGCAGCACCCCCAGCCGGACATGCCCGGGCAAACCAAAGAAGGCACAGTCGCGCAGCTTGATGCCCTGCGCGCGCAGGCGCGACAGGGCCGCAGGCAGATCGGCGGCCACGCCCACCGCGTCCACACGAGCGACGAAATAGTTGGCGAGGCTGCCCGGCAGCACGGCCCAGCCCAGCGATGCGCACAACGCCTGCTGGCGCGCCTTCCAGGCCTGCAGCGTGGGCAGACACTGGGCCAGCCAGCGCTGCGTGGCCGGCTCCGTCCAGGCCTGCAGCAGAGCCACGCCGTGGGCGCCCACCGGCCAGGACGGGGCCAGCACCTGCAGCGCAGCGATATCGGCCGCTGGCCCGCCGGCCGGGGCGATGGCATAGGCCGCACGCACACCAGTCAGCCCCAGGGCTTTGTTGGGGGTCCACAGCTGCCACGCCGCGGCGGGCCATGCCGGCGCCTGGCCATCGAGCCGCAGCGGCACATACGCGCAATCCACCACCCGCAGCCCCGGCGCTGCCGGGCCGGCCTGCGCCCAGCCGGCCAACGCGTCGTCGGCCCGGCCGAGGGGGCTGGAAGGCTCGCATGCCCACTGCAGGCCCGGCGCAGCGGGAGGGGCGGCGCCCTGCACCAGCGCCAGATCCCAGGCGCGCGCGGCACGGGCGTAGTCGCCATAGGCGTGCTCTGGCAGGGAGACTGCCCGCGCCCCCCGGCGCACGGCCAGGGCGGTGATGCGGTGAATGAATTCGCTGGCACTGCCGGCAATGACGATGCGCCCCGCCTCCACGCCGTGGAAACCGCCCAGCCGCTCGCGCAGCGCGGCGTAGGCCGGGTCGGGATAGTGCGATGCATCGGCCTGCTGCAGCGCCTGCAGCGCGGGGGGACACGGCCCGCAGGCGTTGCTGTTGGTGGAAAAGTCATGCAGCGGCACGCCGGCCGCGTCCGCGCCGCCGTGCACGGGCACGCCTTCGGCAAGACTCCAGCCAGCCATCGTCAGCCTCCCGTCCCGAGCCGCCACCCTTCGCGCAGCAGCACGCCCAGCGCGGTGGCGGGCACTGCCAACAGCACGGCTTCGGCGGCCAGCGTGGCGGCGCGGCGGGTGTCCAGCGGCGCGGCCTGGCGCCCGCGGCCATGCAGCGTGTAGACGCCGGGCTTGCGCAGGCGGATGTCGAGCGCCAGCGCCATGGCCGCCATGGGCCAGCCGCTGTTG
>JAEWPH010000201.1 GCA_023460715.1 Pseudomonadota bacterium
GCGCGGCACCTGCCATCGTGGCCCCGCCGCCGCCCGCTCCGGACGTGCCCGCCGCAGAAGCGCCATCCGAGCCGGCGCGCGAAAGCGACCAGCAGGGGCTGGCCTCGTGGTACGGCCCGGGCCTGCACGGCCGCCGCACGGCGAGCGGCGAGCGGTTCGACCGCTACGAACTCACCGCGGCACACCGCACGCTGCCCTTCGGGTCGCGCGTGTGCGTGCGCAGCGCCGTCACCGGGAAGACCGTGGTGGTGCGCATCAACGACCGCGGCCCGTTCTCGGGCGGCCGCGTGATTGACCTGAGCCAGGCTGCAGCGCAGGAGCTGGGCATGACCGGCCTGGGCATCAAGCCGGTACAGCTGTGGCTGCTGGGCGAGGACGAGGACACCTGCCCCGACGGCGTGCTGGAGAACCCCGTGCTGGCCAAGGAGGCCGATGCGGCCGAAGATGCGGCCGCCAGGGCCGAGGCCGCAGCCGCCCGCAAGCCGGCAGTGCGCAAGGCCCTGCGCTCGCGCAATGCCCGCCGCTGAAGCGCGCAAGGGCCGCCGTGCAGTCAGCCGCTGGCGGGCGGGCGCTCAGCCGCCGCCCGATTCCAGGCTGTGCGCGGCGTGGCGGTCCTGCTGCAGCAGTTCGGCCATCTGCGGCAGCGCGTCCTTCAGCGCGGCCTTGAGCGTGAAGGGCGGGTTGATGAGGAACATGCCGCTGGCCGGCAGGCCCGGGCGGCGCTTCTCGCCGTCGGCGGACTCCACCAGCTTGCTGTTCTTCACCGTGAGCGTGGCATGCAGCCACGACTTGCCGGCCTTGACGGCCAGGGTCTTGAGGCGGCGGGGCAGGTCGTGCGCCTCGGGGCGCGGAATGATCGGATACCACACGGCGTAGGTGCCGGTGGCAAAGCGCTTGAGGCTGTCGGCCACCATGTCCAGCACGCGTCCGTAGTCGCTCTTGATTTCATAGCTGGGATCGCAGAGCACGAGCGCCCGGCGGGACGGCGGAGGCAGAAATTTCTTGACGCCTTCGAATCCGTCCTCGTGCAGCACCGCCACCTGGCGGCCGGCCTCCAACTGCGCCACGTTGCCGGCCAGGGCCCGCATGTCGGTGGGGTGCAGCTCGAACACCTTGAGCTTGTCGTGGTCGCGCAGCAGGCGCTGTGCGATGAAGGGCGAGCCGGGGTAGACCTTGGTGCTGCTGCCCTGGTTGAAGGCGCGCACCATGTCCACGTAGTCTTGCAGAGCAGGCGTCAGCGCGGGGGCGGACAGCAGCCGCAGAATGCCGTCGCCGGCCTCGCCGCTGGTGCTGGCGTAGTCGCCGTCCAGGCGGTACAGGCCCGCGCCGGCGTGCGTGTCCAGCACGGCCAGAGCCGCGTCTTTCTGTATCAGGTGCTGCAAGGTGGCAATCAGCACCGTGTGTTTGAGCACGTCGGCGTGGTTGCCGGCGTGGAAGGCGTGGCGATAACTGAACATGGGCCAATGGTAACCAGCGCGCAGTGCTTTCCGTGCGCCCGACGGCAGACGGCGCCCCTGTGGCGCCGGTTCGCTGGGTCGGCGAACGGGGCAGCGCACCTGCGCACACCGGGTGCGCTTGGTTACCGGTGCCCGGTCAGGCCGCCGCATGATGGTCCCGATACGGAAGCTGGGCTGCCCCCTGCCGCCCGGCGATCCCCCACCCATGCCCGGAACGCCACCTCCTTCCCCCGCCAGCGCCGCCGATCGCAGCGCCGATGCCCTGCCGCCCGGCACGCGGCTGGGCGAGTTCGAGATCCTGTCGGTGCTGGGCGCCGGGGGCTTCGGCATGGTCTACCGGGCCTTCGACCATTCGCTGCTGCGCCCGGTGGCCATCAAGGAGTACCTGCCCGCCGCCCTAGCGCACCGCACGGGCGACCAGTCGCTGTGGGTGCGGTCCTCGTCGGACGAGCCTTCCTTCCAGGCCGGGCTGGCGTCGTTCGTGGAAGAGGCGCGGCTGCTGGCCCAGTTCGACCATCCCTCGCTGGTGAAAGTGTTCCGCTTCTGGGAGGCCCACCAGACCGCCTACATGGTCATGCCGCTGTACGAGGGCATGACGCTCAAGCAGGCCCGCGCCCGCATGGTGGCCCCGCCGCCCGAGGCCTGGCTGCGCCAGGTCCTGTGGGCGGTGCTGAGCGCCCTCCGGGAGCTGCATGGCGCGCACACCCTCCACCGCGACATCTCGCCCGACAACATCTTCCTGCAGGACTGCGGGCCGCCGGTGCTGCTCGACCTGGGCGCCGCCCGCAAGGCGATGGACAGCAGCATCCACCGCCGCCACGCCCCCGCCACGGTGCTGACGGCCAGCTACGCGCCCATCGAGCAGTACCCCAGTTCGGACGGCGAACTGGCGCAGGGCCCGTGGACCGACCTCTATGCGCTGGGCGCCGTGGTGCACGGCTGCTTGAGCAATGCCTCGCCGCTGCCGGCCACGCTGCGCGCCGTCCGCGATCGGCTGGCCCCGTTCCCGCAGGTCGCCCGCGCGGTGCGGCGCGAATTCGGGACCGGCTACTCGCCTGCCTTCGTCGCGGCGGTCTCGCAGGCACTGGCGCTGCGCCCCGAAGAGCGGCCGGAGTCCATCGAAGCCTTTCTGAGAGCCATGGAGATGACCGAGCCGCCGGAGCGCGCGGAGCCGTTCGATTTCCGTGCTGCGCTGGGCGCGGCCTGGAGCGGGCACGCCGCCGGTCCGGCGGAGGGAGGGATGCGGGAAGCTTCCACGTCTGAGGCGCCGCCACCTTTGGCCGGGGCGACCTTCCCGGTCCCTTCGCCGCTGGCCGACCCATCGACAGCGCTACCGGCCCGCCTTTCGGCGCCGCAGGTGCCCCGGCAGGAGGCGGTTCCGTCCTGGGTCTCTGACGACATCGGCGGCGCCCCTGGCGGCAGGCATCACCCCGGCTCGCTGCGGGCGGCGTGGCCAACGCTGGTGGGCCGTCCGTCCACCGGTGCGGAGCCCATGCTCGCCATCCCGCCGCAAACCCTGGTCCCGCGCGGGCGCAGAGCGCAGGCCCATCGCCGCCGCGGGGCCGTGGCACCGTGGATGTTTGCCGGCGCGGCGGCGCTGCTGGTTGCCGGTACGGGCGGCGCGTGGTGGCAGTTGCAGAGCCAGTTGGCGGCGCTGCCGGCGGGTGCCGGGTGGAGCGCGCCGGTCGCAGCGCTGGCTCCGGCAGATCCGTCGTCGTCGTTTCTGCGGATCGCGGAGGAGGGCGGCCCGCGGCCGTCCCGCTCCACGTCCGTGCATGCCGCGCACGGCGAGCGCGCCCCGCAGGTTCGGCCTGCGTCGCGCCCCGGCACCGCGTTTGCGC
>JAEWPH010000202.1 GCA_023460715.1 Pseudomonadota bacterium
GTGGTGGAGGTGATCGCCGGCCTGCGCACCGACCCCGCCGTGTGCGAAGGCCTCACGGCCTATGCGCGCCAGATGGGCCACACCCCGGTGCAGGCGCAGGACACGCCCGGCTTCATCGTCAACCACGCGGGCCGCGGCTACAACACCGAGGCGCTGCGCATCGCGGGCGAAGGCGTCGCGGATTTCGCCACCATCGACCGCATCCTGCGCGACCAGGTCGGCTTCAAGCTCGGCCCCTTCGAGCTGATGGATCTGACGGCGCTGGACGTGTCGCACCCCGTCATGGAGTCGATCTACCACCAGTACTACGAGGAGCCGCGCTTCCGGCCCAGCGTGATCACGGCCCAGCGGCTGGCGGGCGGCATGCTCGGCAAGAAGGTCGGCGAGGGCTTCTACCGCTATGTGGACGGCGCTGCGCAGGTAGCTCCGGAACCGCCGGTGCCGCAGGTCAGCGAGATGCCGCCGGTCTGGGTGTCGCCGCGCGCTTCCCGCCGGGCGGAGCTGTACCAGTTGCTCAAGGACCTGGGCGCCACCATCGAAACCGGGCAATCGCCCTCCCCGCACGCCATCACGCTGGTGGCGCCGCTGGGTTTCGATGTGACCACGGTGGCCGTGGTCGAGCGGCTGGACCCGGCGCGCACCATCGGCATCGACATGCTGATCGACGACGCGGCCACCAAACGCCGCGTGCTGGCGACCAACCCGGCCACGCGCCGCGACATCCGCGACGCGGCCCATGCCCTCTTCGCCCGCGACGGCAAGGCGGTGAGCGTGGTGCGCGACAGCGGCGGCTTCGTCACCCAGCGCGTGGTGGCGACCATCGTCAACATCGCCAGCGATATCTGCCAGCAGGGCATCTGCAGCCCGAAGGACTTGGAAACCGCCGTCACCCTGGGCCTGGGCTACCCGCTGGGACCCCTGGCCATGGGCGACCGCTGGGGCCCGACCAACATCCTCGAAGTGCTGTTCAACATGCAGACCGTCTACGGCGACACGCGCTACCGGCCCAGCCCCTGGCTGCGCCGCCGCGGAGCCATCGGCCTCAGCCTGACGCACGTGGAAGACTGAAGCCAGCGCCTGGCGCGCGATTGCGCCGCACGCCCACGCCCCGTCTGCCGGGCGCAGCACCCTTCCCCTTCTTTTCCTTGCCCCACCTCTTCATCTTCTTGCCGCCATGCCTGCCGAACTCTTGAGCACCAGCCAGGGCAAGACCCTGATCCTGACCATCCGCCACCCGGAGGCGCGCAACGCCTTCGACCCGGCGATCTATGCGGCCGGCATCGAGGCGCTGAGCGTGGCCGAGCGCAGCGACGAAGTGCGCAGCGTGGTCATCACCGGCGCGGACGGCGCCTTCAGCGCGGGCGGCAACCTGCAGAGCCTGCTGGCGCGCCGGCAGGACGACGCCGAGGCACAGGCCCAGGGCGTGGAAGCGCTGCACAACTGGATCGAAACCATCCGCACCTACCCCAAGCCCGTGATCGCCGCGGTGGAAGGCGCAGCGGCCGGGGCCGGTTTCTCCCTCGCACTGGCATGCGACCTGGTGGTAGCGGCGCGCAATGCCGTCTTCGTGATGGCGTACAGCAACATCGGCCTGTCGCCCGATGGCGGCGCCTCCTGGCACCTGGGCCGCACGCTGCCGCGGCAGCTGGCGTCGGAGATCCTGCTGTTCGGCGAGCGGCTGGAGCCGGCCCGCTTGCACGCGCTCGGCATCGTCAACCGCGTCGCCGACCCCGGCCACGCGCTGAGCGATGCGCTGGCCCTGGCCCAGCGGCTCAACGACCGCGCGCCGAACGCCCTGGCAAGCATCAAGGAACTGCTGAGCGATGCGCCCTACCGCACGCTGACCGAGCAGTTGGCCGCGGAGCGCGACCAGTTCGTGCGCAATCTGCAGCATCCGAATGCGGGCGAAGGCATTGCGGCCTTCCTTGAAAAGCGCGACGCTCGCTACCAATAAGATAGCTGCCTGCGCTGACAGGATAAGCGCTAGAGCCTCATTTCACTCGAATTGGACTGTGGCGTGCGGCGCACCGGCGGCGCGGCGTGCCGCTGCCGCGGCGCTCACCCCTGCGCGGTGGCCTGCCCCCGCAGAAACGGCAGCGCCGCATCCAGCAGCGCCTGCGGCGCTTCTTCGGCCACGTAATGGCCGCAGGGCAGCGGATGGCCGCGTACGTCGGTCGCCACGCGCTGCCACTCGGCCAGCGGCACAAAGCACTGGTGCACCACGCCCTGCGCCCCCCACAGCACCAGCAGGGGCACGCGCAGATGGCGGGCCGCGTCGCGGTCGGCCCGGTCGTGCACCAGATCGATGCCGGCGGCGGCACGGTAGTCCTCGCAGATGCCGTGGGCCGTGCCGGGCAGCGCCAGGCAGCGCTGGTACTCGGCCAGCGCGCGCGGATCGAAGGGCGCAAGCCCCGCACTGCGCCGCCCCATCACATCGCGCACATAACCGGCGGGGTCGGCCTCGATCAATCGCTCGGGCAGCGGAGCCGGCTGGATCAGGAAGAACCAGTGCCAGTAGGCGCGGGCGAAGGCGTCGCTGGTCTGCTCGTACATCGCCAAGGTCGGGGCGATGTCCAGCAGCACCATGCGCTCGACGGCATCGGCGTGGTCCAGCCCCAGCCGGTGCGCCACCCGCGCCCCGCGGTCATGCGCCAGCACTGAAAAGCGCTCATGGCCCAGATGGCGCATCACCGCGACCAGGTCCGCCGCCATCGTGCGCTTGCTGTAGTTGGCATGGTCGGCCTCGCCCGCCGGCTTGGCGGAATCGCCATAGCCGCGCAGATCGACCAGCACCAGGGTGAAATGGCGGGCCAGCACCGGGGCCACCTTGTGCCAAATGGCGTGGGTCTGCGGGTGGCCGTGGACCAGCAGCAGCGGCGGCCCCTCACCGCCCACCACCGCGTGCAGGTGCACGCCTTCGGCCGCAGGAATGCGGTGGGAGACAAAACCGGGGAACAGGGGCGCCGCGCCGGCGGCGGAAGAGGTTGCGTGCGTCATACACCGATCATAAGAAGCCTGGATGGCGATCTGCGCGGCCTCGGGCGAACCCGGTCGCGGGCGCTGCACGCGGTCAGGATTCGTGGCGCTTCATTTTTTCTGCCGGATGCCGATAACGCAGGCATGCAAGTCTCTCGCGCATCCTCTTCGTCCTCTACATCCTCGGTCCTCGGGGGCGGCAGTGCCGCCGGCAGCAGCGACACCGCCGCGTTGCAAAAGCGCCTGCGCGAGCTGACCGATGAGCTCAAGCAGACGGTGACCGACCAGAGCCTCGACGCCAAAGTGCGCGAGCAGAAGACGAAGATGCTGCAGCAGCAGATCCAGGCGGTCCAGCAGCAGATCCAGGCCATTCAGCAGCAAAAGCAGCAGGAGCAGGTGGATCGGCAGCGCCAGGCGCAGGAGGTCCGCGAACAGCAAGCAGCGGAGCGCGCGGCGAAGGCACAGGAGCAGCAGGCGCCAGGAATCGCTGCCAGCGCCGTCCCTGCGGCAGAGGGCCGCGACGGCGCCGGATTGGGCCAGCGGCTCGACACCTACGCCTGACCGGGCGAGTCACCCGCCGCCCCCGCCAGCGGATCAGACCGCGGCGTCTTCGGGCAGCCCGGCGGCAGCCACCAGCCGCTGGGTGTAGGGATGCTGCGGCGCCTCCAGTACCTGAACCATGGTGCCAGCCTCCAGCACCTCGCCATCCTTCATCACGATGACATCGTGCGCCATGGCGCGGATCACGGCCACGTCGTGGGTGATCAGCAGGTACGAGAGTGCGCGCTCTTTCTGCAGCCGCTGCAGCAATGCCAGCACCTGCTGCTGGATGGTGACGTCCAGCGCGCTGGTGGGCTCGTCCAGCACCAGCAGCTGGGGCTCGACGATGAGGGCCCGCGCGATGGCCAGGCGCTGGCGTTGCCCGCCCGAGAACTCATGCGGATACCGCGACAGCAGACCGGGGAACTGCGCCTCGGCCAGCCCTACGTCGGCCAGCGCGGCTTCCACGCGCTGGCGGCGCTGCGCGGCGTCGAGTCCGCGGTCGTGCACCCGCAGGCCCTCGCCCACGATCTCTTCCACGGTGAGCCGGGGCGACAGCGACGAGAACGGGTCCTGGAACACCACCTGCACGCGGCGGCGCAGCGCCTGGTTGGCGGCAGTGTTGCGGGTGGCCGGCGTCTGCCAGGCCTGGCCCGCGATCTGCAGCCCGCCCGTGGACGGCAGCAAGCCCAGCAGCGCCTGCGCCAGCGTGGACTTGCCCGAGCCGGACTCGCCCACCACGCCGAGCGTGCGCGCAGGCGCAATGGACAGGTCCGCGCCCTTGACCGCCACGAACTCGCCCTTCTGGAACCAGCCGCGCAGGCCCGGCAGCGGCGTGGCATAGGCCACCCGCAGGTTCTGCGCCCGGGCCACGGGCTCGGCGACCGCGCCCGACGCCGCAGCATCCGCCTCGACCACGTCGCGCCGCGGCACGCTGCCGATCAGGCGCCGGGTGTAGGCATGGCGCGGTGCACCGAACACCTGCGCCACGGGCCCCTGCTCCACCAGCACGCCCTGCTCCATCACGGCCACGCGGTCGGCGAAGCGGCGCACCAGGTTCAGGTCGTGGGTGATCAACAGCACGGCCATGCCCGTTTCACGCTGCAGGTCAGACAGCAGGTCCAGGATCTGGCCGCGCAGGGTCACGTCCAGTGCCGTCGTGGGTTCGTCGGCCAGCAGCAGGCGCGGCCGGCTGGCCAGGGCCATGGCGATCACGGCGCGCTGGCGCTGTCCGCCCGACAGCTGGTGCGGAAACGCGCGGGCCCGGCGCGCCGGCTCGGGAATGCCCGTCTTTGCTAACAATTCAATAGCTGCTTGCACAGACTGGGAGCGCGTCAGCGCCTGTTTTAGCTGCAACACCTCGGCAATCTGGTTGCCCACGGGCATCAGCGGATTGAGCGCCGTCATGGGCTCCTGGAAGACCATGGCGATGTCGCCCCCGCGCACGCCGCGCAGCTCGCGCTCGGACAGCTGCAGCAGGTCCTGCCCCCCCATCAGGGCGCGGCCGGACAGCTCGGCATCGCCCGCCAGCCGCAGCAGCGACAGTGCGGTGATGGTCTTGCCGGAGCCGGACTCGCCGACCAGCGCCAGCTTCTCGCCAGCGGCGATCTCGAAGCCCACGCCGTGCACGACCTCCTTGCTGCCAAAGCGCACGCGCAGGTCCTCGACGCGCAGCAGCGGCGCAGCGGAGGGCGAAGAGGAAGGTGCGATGCTCATGGCTGGATGGTTTTCTGCGGGCAAGCGGGGCCCGTTGCGTACCGGCAAGGCGCGGCACCAGCCAGCCACCACGGCACAAAGGCCGCCCCGCAGCGCCGGCGGTGCGGCGCCTCCCGGCGAACCCCAGAGAGACGGGAGAGCGCACGGCGACGCAAAGTGGCGTTCATTGCTTCCTCGGATCCAGCGCGTCGCGCAGCGCGTCACCCATGAAGGTGAGCAGCAGCAGCGTGGTGACCAGCACGGCAAACGTGCTCAGCGAGATCCACCACGCATCGATGTTGTTCTTGCCCTGGCTGAGCAGTTCGCCCAGGCTGGGCGTTCCGGGCGGCACGCCCAGGCCCAGGAAATCCAGCGAGGTGAGCGACAGGATGGCCGCGCTCATGCGGAACGGCAGGAAGGTGACCACCGGCGTCATGCTGTTGGGCAGGATGTGGCGCCAGATGATCTGCCCGTTGGACACGCCCAGGGCGCGTGCGGCCTTCACATAGTCGAGCTGCCGGTTGCGCAGGAACTCGGCCCGCACGTAGTCCGACAGCCCCATCCAGCCGAACAGGCTCAGCAGGATGAGGAGCAGCGCGAGGCTGGGCGAGAACAGCGCGCTGAAGATGATGAGCAGGTACAGCTCGGGCATGGAGCCCCAGATCTCGATGAAACGCTGGAAAGCCAGGTCGGTCCTTCCGCCGAAGAAGCCCTGGATGGCGCCGGTGACCACCCCCAGCAGCACGCCGGTGAAGGTCAGCGCCAACCCGAACAGCACGCTCACGCGGAAGCCGTAGAGCAGCTGCGCCACCATGTCGCGGCCCCGGTCGTCCGTGCCCAGCCAGTTCTCGGTCGTGGGCGCGGACGGGTTGGGCGACTTGGCGAAGTAGTTCAGCGTATTGGGGCCGTACGTGTTGAACGTGTACAGCGCCCAGTTGCTGCCCGCACGCAGACGCTCCTGGATGAACGGGTCCAGATAGTCGGTGGGCGTATCGAAGTCGCCGCCGAAGGTCGTCTCGGGGTAGGTCTTGAGCAGCGGAAAGTAGGTCTGCCCCTCGTAGCGCACGATGAGCGGCCGGTCGTTACTCACCAGCTCGGCCCCCAGGCTGATGACCACCAGCACGCAGAAGATCACCAGGCTCCAGAAGCCGAGGCGGTTGCGCTTGAAGCGCAGCCAGGCGCGGCGCGAAGGCGAGAGCGACACGGGTGCCCCTGCGGCTGCAGGGCCTGCGGGCGCAGGCACGGCCGCTGGCGAGGACAGTTCGATGGAGGAGGTACTCATGCGTTCAGTCGAACTTCACGCGGGGATCGACCCACACATAGCAGAGGTCGCTGATGAGCTTGGTGACCAGGCCGATCAGCGTGAACAGGTAGAGCGTGCCCAACACCACGGGATAGTCGCGGCGGATCACGCTCTCGTAGCTGAGCAGGCCCAGGCCGTCGAGCGAGAACAGCGTCTCGATCAGCAGCGAGCCCGTGAAGAACGCGCCGATGAAGGCCGCCGGAAAGCCCGTGATGATGGGGATCAGCGCATTGCGGAACACATGCTTCCACAGCACCTGCCGCTCCGACAGGCCCTTGGCCCGCGCCGTCAGCACGTACTGCTTGCGGATCTCTTCCAGGAAGGCGTTCTTGGTCAGCATGGCCGTCACGGCGAAGCTGCCCGCCACCATCGCCGTCACCGGCAGCGTGATGTGCCAGAGGTAGTCGACGATGCGCGCGCCCCAGCTGAGCTGCTCCCAGTTGGACGAGACCAGCCCGCGCAGCGGGAACCACTGCAGTTGCCCGCCGAAGACCACCAGCAGCGCCACGCCCAGCACGAAGCCCGGGATGGCATAGCCCACCAGAATGATCAGCGTGGTCACCAGGTCGAAGCGTGTGCCGGCGCGCACCGCCTTCGCCACGCCCAGCGGCACGGCCACCAGATAGCTGATGAAGAAGGTCCACAGCCCCAGGCTGATGGACACCGGCAGCTTCTCCTTGACCAGGTCCCACACGGCCTTGTTCTGGAAGAAGCTCTGGCCCAGGTCGAAGCGCGCGAACTGCGCCAGCATCTGGAAGAAGCGCTCGTGCGCCGGTTTGTCGAAGCCGTACAGCGCCTTGATCTGCGCGAGCCGCTTCGGGTCCACGCCCTGGTCGCCCCGGTAGCTCATGCCGCCGGACTCCAGCCCGCCTCCGCCCCCCTTGCCCGCCGCGGTACGCGCCTCGGCCAAGTACTGCTCCACCGGGCCGCCGGGCACGAACTGGATCACCACGAAGGTCAGCAGCAGCACGCCCAGCAGGGTGGGCAGCATGAGCAGCAGGCGTTTGGCGATGTAGGCGAGCATGGGTCAGTCAGGAGCTTTCAGGCTGCGATACCCCACGGCGGCGTGCGCCTCCCATGCCCGCTGAAACCGGCGCGGCATCACCCGTTCTATGGCTGCGGAGCAAGCCATGCCAGCAGACGCCGTGGAACGGGCTTCGCCAGGCCACCGGCGGCGTCTCCCTGCCCGCCGTGCACAGCACGGCGAGAGCGGGGGAAGAGCGCGCAGCGCTTCAGGCGGGTGTCTCACTTCAGGCTCCACCAATAGGCCATGGTCCATTCCTCGGCCTTGGCATACGGCGGCATGGGCGCATGGTAGGCCAGGCGCTGCTGGTTGTAGACGATGCGATGCGCCGACAGCCGCCACTGGGGAATGAGGTAGTGGCTGTGCATGATCACGCGGTCCAGGGCGCGGCAGGCGGGGACCAGCTCGTCCTTGGAGTTCGCGCGGGTGAGCGCGTTCACCAACGCATCCACGGCCGGGCTCTTCACCCCGGCATGGTTGCTGCTGCCTTCCACGTCGACCCGCTTGCTGCCGAACAGCTCCTGCATGTCCTGGCCGGGGTTGTACGTCCCCGGGTAGTTGAGGGTGATCATGTCGAAGTCGAACTTGTCCATGCGCTGCATGTACAGCGCGAAGTCCACGGCGGCGAAGCGCAGCGTGATGCCCAGCTTCTCCAGGTTGCGCATCCACGGTGTGATGGTGCGGGTGCCGCCCTCCTTGCTGTCCAGATACTCCAGCACCATGGGCTGGCCCTGGGGGTTGCGCAAGGCGCCTTCGCGGTAGGTCCAGCCCGCGTCGGCGAGCAGCTGGCGCGCGCGGCGCAGGTTGTCGCGCAGGGAATGCCCCTCGCCTTCGGTGACCGGCGGCTGGTACATGGGACCGAAGACCGCATCGGGCACCTTGCCGCGCCACGGCTCCAGCAGCGCCATCTCTTGCGGGCTGGGCGTGCCCGTGGCCTGGCAATCGGTGTTGCCGAAGAGGTCCGTGACGCGCGGATAGCCGCCATAGAACATCTGGCGGTTCATCCACTCATAGTCGATGGCCAGCCCCAGCGCCTCGCGCACCCGCGGGTCCTGGAGCATGGGCCGGCGGGTGTTGAGGACGTAGCTCTGGAACCCTGCGGGCAGGCGGTGGGCCAGTTCCTTCTTGACCAGCACGCCCTGCTTGAACAGCTTGCCGTCGATGCGGCGCGCCCAGTCGCCGGCCGAATACACGGTCATGAAATCGAACTCGCCGGCCTTGACGGCTTCCAGCCGGGCGGTGTTGTCCTTGTACAGCTTGACGGTGATGCGGTCGAAGTTGTACGCACCGCGGTTCACGTTCAGGTCGCGGCCCCAGTAGTTCGGGTCGCGCACATAGGTGATGTCGCGTCCGAAGGCCACCGGGCCGATCCGGTACGGCCCGCTGCCGATGGGCACATCGGTCACGATCTCGTCGAAGCGCTTGGCCTTGCCGTCCGCCTGCCGGCCCCAGGCGCGGCTGAAGATGGGCAGGCCGCCCACCGTGAGCGGCAGCTCGCGGTTGGCCTGCTTGAAGCGAAAGCGCACGGTCCGCCGGTCGATCACATCGACGCCGGCCACTTCCTGCAGCAGCGTGGCGTAGCCGGGCGCGGCGTAGGGTCCGACCAGCGTCTCGTAGGCGTACTTCACATCGGCGGCCTCGACCGGGCTGCCGTCATGAAAGCGCGCCTCGGCCCGCAGCCGGAAGGTGGCGCTGAGCCGGTCGGCGGGCACCTCCACATCCTCGGCGAGCAGGCCGTAGCCGGAGGCGGTCTCGTCCATGGAGCCGGCCAGCAGGCTCTCGAACAGCAGGTCGGACAGGTAGGCCGGCGGCGAGCCCTTCATCGTGAAGGGGTTGTACTTGTCGAAGGTCGAGTAGCGCAGGTTGCTCACCATGCGCAGTTCGCCGCCCTTGGGCGCGTCGGGCTTCACGTAATCGAAGTGCGCAAAACCGGGCGGGTACTTCAGGTCCCCCCAGAGCGCATAGCCATGGGCGGCCCATGCCGACGCCGCGCCCAGCAAGCCTCCCCACAGCAGACAGATCGTCCAGAACCGCATGCGACAATTCTGCACCACGGCGGCGGCATGCCAGCGCTGGCAGGGAATTTCCCGCCACCGCGCCCGGCGCCATCCCTACCGCATTTCACTGGAGAACAACAAATGGGTTTCCTGACCGGCAAGAAGCTGCTCATCACGGGCGTGCTGTCCAATCGCTCCATCGCCTACGGCATCGCCAAGGCCTGCCACGCACAAGGGGCCGATCTGGCCTTCAGCTACGTGGGTGAGCGCTTCAAGGACCGCATCACCGACTTCGCCGCCGAATTCGACTCCAAGCTGGTCTTCGACTGCGATGTGGCGAGCGACGAGCAGATCGAACGCATGTTCGCCGACCTGTCCCAGACCTGGCCGAAGTTCGACGGTTTCGTGCACAGCATCGGCTTCGCGCCGCGCGAGGCCATCGCCGGCGACTTCCTGGAAGGCCTGTCGCGCGAGTCGTTCCGCATCGCCCACGACATCAGCGCCTACAGCTTCCCGGCCATGGCCAAGGCGGCCCTGCCCTACCTGAACGACAAGGCCGCCGTGCTGACGCTGAGCTACCTGGGCGCCCTGCGCACGGTGCCCAACTACAACACCATGGGCCTGGCCAAGGCCAGCCTGGAAGCCAGCGTACGCTACCTGGCCGAGTCGCTCGGCCCCAAGGGCATGCGCGCCAACGGCATCAGCGCCGGCCCCATCAAGACCCTCGCCGCCAGCGGCATCAAGGACTTCGGCAAGCTGCTGGGCACCGTGGCCGACGCCTCGCCCCTGCGCCGCAACGTGACGATCGAAGACGTGGGCAATGCCGCCGCCTTCCTGCTGTCCGACCTGGCCAGCGGCGTGACGGCCGAGATCATGTATGTGGACGGCGGCTTCAGCCAGACCGGCGGCATCAGCCGCGACAGCGCCAACCTGGCCTGATCGACGATGCGGCGAGGCGGCACCTGCGCTACCATCCCTGGGCGCCTCACAAAGATATGAGTCGAATTGGACTCTAGCGCTTATCCAGCAAGCGCATACAGCTATCAATAGATGATCACCATGCAGCGGCGCACCCTCCTGATCCAGGCAGCGTGCGCCGTTCTTGCGTCCGGGCCGGCCAGCGCACAGCCGGCCGTTTCACCGGCGACGGCGCCCGCGCTGCCCCCTGCAGTGTGGTTGGCCAATGTCTACCGCCCCGGCGTGCCGCTGGCCGACTACTGGGTGAGCGAGAAATACGACGGCGTGCGCGGCTTCTGGAATGGCCGAGAACTGCGCACCCGCGGCGGCGAAGCCATCCAGGCCCCGGCATGGTTCACACAGGGCTGGCCCGGCATCCCGCTCGACGGCGAACTCTGGGCCGGCCGCAACCGCTTCGGCCACGCGCAGTCCACGGCACGCCAGCAGCAGCCGGATGACGCCGCCTGGCGCCAGATGCGCTTCATGGTGTTCGACCTGCCAGGGCACGGCGGCACCTTCGACGAGCGCCTGCCGGCCTTGCAGGCCACCGTCCAGCGCATCGGTCAGCCCTGGGTGCAGGCCGTAGAGCAGCGCCGCGTAGCCACCGAAGCCGAACTGCAGGCGCTGCTGCGCCGCACGGTGCGGGCCGGCGGCGAAGGCCTGATGCTGCACCGAGGCAGCGCGCCGTACCGCAGCGGGCGCAGCGACGATCTCCTCAAGGTCAAGACGCACGATGACGCCGAGGCCCGCGTCATCGACCACCTCCCCGGCCAGGGCCGCCACGCCGGCCAGATGGGCGCACTGCTGGTGGAAACGCCGCAGGGCCAGCGCTTCCGGCTGGGCACCGGTTTCAGCGATGCCGATCGGCGCAACCCGCCTCCCGTGGGCGCCTGGGTCACCTACCGCTACCGCGGCGTCCATGAAGGCAGCGGCCTACCGCGCTTCGCCAGCTACCTGCGCGTGCGCGAAGACATGCCGCCGAACGGTCGCTGAGCGGCCAGCAAAAGCAAAGCCCGGCACACCTGTGGGCATGCCGGGCTTTGCGGCGGGATGGGTTGCGCAGAGGGCTCGCTCGCCCTCTCCTCAGCCGCTCAGATCACACCTTGCGGCCAAACGGGCCGTCGCTGCCCACCTGCACGATGTCTTCGGCCTTGGGCGCGTTCTTGCGGCCCTTGCCGGCGGCCACGGCCTTGGACTGCACGGTGTTCGCCACGCAGTCGGCGTAGTAGCGCACGTGGCCGTTGTCGTCCTCGATCTCCACCAGACCGTGGATGTCGGTCTCGAAGCCCGGGCACAGCTTGGCGAACTCGCGTGCGAACTTCAGGTAGTCGACGATCTTCTTATTGAAGACCTCGCCCGGAATCAGCAGCGGGATGCCCGGTGGGTACGGCGTGATCAGGCTGGTGGTGATGCGGCCTTCCAGCTGGTCGATCTCCACGCGTTCGGTCTTGCGGTGCGCGATGTGGGCATAGGCGTCGCTCGGCTTCATCGCGGGCGTCAGGTCCGAGAGGTACATCTCGGTCGTCAGGCGCGCGATGTCGTACTTGGCGTACAGCTCGTGCACGTGCTGGCACAGGTCCTTCAGGCCCATGCGCTCGTAGCGCTTGTGCTGCTGGCAGAACTCGGGAAGGATGCGCCACATGGGCTGGTTGCGCTCGTAGTCGTCCTTGAACTGCTGCAGCGCCGCCAGCAGCGTGTTCCAGCGGCCCTTGGTGATGCCGATGGTGAACATGATGAAGAAGCTGTAGAGCCCCGTCTTCTCCACCACCACGCCATGCTCGGCCAGGTACTTGGTCACGATGGACGCGGGAATGCCGGTCTTGTCGAACTTGCCGTCCAGATTCAGGCCCGGCGTGACGATGGTCGACTTGATCGGATCCAGCATGTTGAAGCCGTCGGCCAGCGCGCCGAAGCCGTGCCACTTGCTGGGCGCGTTCTTCTTGCCCTTGCCGTCGCCGCGGATGATCCAGTCCTCCGCGCGGCCCACGCCCTCGTCGGCCAGCTTGTCCGGGCCCCAGACCTTGAACCACCAGTCGTCCTTGCCGAACTCTTCCTCCACCTTGCGCATGGCGCGGCGGAAGTCCAGGGCTTCCAGCAGGCTCTCTTCCACCAGCGCGGTGCCGCCGGGCGGCTCCATCATGGCAGCGGCCACGTCGCAGCTGGCGATGATGCTGTACTGCGGGCTGGTCGAGGTGTGCATCAGGTACGCCTCGTTGAACAGCGGGCGGTCGAGCTTCACGGTCTGCGAGTCCTGCACCAGCACGTGGCTCGCCTGGCTGATGCCCGCCAACAGCTTGTGGATGGACTGGGTCGCGTACACCACCGAATGCTGCGGCCGCGCGCGCTTCTTGCCCATGGCATGGTAGCTGCCATAGAACGGGTGGAAGGCCGCGTGCGGCAGCCAAGCCTCGTCGAAATGCAGGTTGTCGACGTAGCCGTCGAGCATGCCCTTGATGGTCTCGGTGTTGTAGAGCACGCCGTCGTACGTGGACTGGGTGATCGTGAGCACGCGCGGCTTCACGGTGGCGGCATCCACCCCCTTGAGCAGCGGGTTGGCGCGGATCTTGGCCTCGATGGCGTCGCGCTCGAATTCGCTCTTCGGGATGGGCCCGATGATGCCGAAGTGGTTGCGCGTCGGCTTCAGGAACACCGGAATCGCCCCGGTCATGATGATCGAGTGCAGGATGGACTTGTGGCAGTTGCGGTCCACCACCACCACATCGCCTGGCGCTACCGTGTGGTGCCACACCATCTTGTTGGATGTGCTGGTGCCGTTGGTCACGAAGAAGCAATGGTCGGCATTGAAGATGCGCGCCGCGTTGCGCTCGCTTTCGCCGATAGCGCCGTTGTGATCCAGCAGCTGGCCCAGTTCCTCCACGGCGTTGCACACGTCGGCGCGCAGCATGTTCTCGCCGAAGAACTGGTGGAACATCTGCCCCACAGGGCTTTTGAGGAAGGCGACCCCACCGGAGTGGCCCGGGCAGTGCCAGCTGTAGGAGCCGTCTTCGGCGTAGTCCAGCAGCGCCTTGAAGAACGGCGGCTGCACACCCTCCAGATAGCTCTTGGCCTCGCGGATGATGTGCTTGGCCACGAACTCCGGCGTGTCCTCGAACATGTGGATGAAGCCGTGCAGCTCGCGCAGGATGTCGTTGGGCAGGTGGCGCGCGGTCTTGGTCTCGCCGTGCACGTAGATCGGCACATCGGTGTTCTTGCGGCGCACCTCGGCAATGAACTTGCGCAGGCTCAGCACCACCGGGTCCAGGCCCGAACCCAGCGTGAACTCCTCATCGTCGATCGACAGGATGAAGGCACTGGCACGGCTTTGCTGCTGCGCGAACTGCGTCAGGTCGCCATAGCTGGTGACGCCGAGCACTTCGAAGCCTTCCGACTCGATAGCCTGCGCCAGAGCGCGGATGCCCAGGCCCGAAGTGTTCTCGGAACGATAGTCCTCGTCGATGATGACGATGGGAAAGCGAAATTTCATGCGCAGCCTCCGAGCAAACCGGCCAAAAAAACAAACAGCCGCGAAGTGTAAGGAATAACGTTGTCACGCCTTTGAACCCCCACCTTTTTGTCCCAGAATGTGGTGCACTACACACAACAAAAAGGAGCGTCGCGCTATGGAGGAATCCACCATCTGGTGGCTGCTGGCTGGGGGCATCGTGGTGGCAGAGCTGCTGACGGGCACGTTCTACCTGCTCATGCTGGCCATCGGCCTGGCAGCGGGCGCGCTGGCGGCACATGCCGGTGCGCAGCTCACAGTCCAATTGATCTCCGCAGCGGTACTGGGCTCCGCAGGGGTCATCGGACTGCACCTGCTGCGCAGGCGCCGTTCGGCCGCGCAGCCGGCTTCCAGCAACCGCGACGTGAACCTGGACGTGGGCGAGTCCGTGCAGGTGGACGCGTGGAACGCAGACGGCACGGCCCAGGTGCGCTACCGGGGTGCGCAATGGACCGTGGTCCACCGCCCCGGCAATGCGCCATCGCCCGGCCTGCACCGGGTGGCGGAAGTCATCGGCAACCGGTTGCTGGTCGACAAACTCTGAGAGGGCGCGAACGGCCCGCGCGCTCTGCGGAGCGCATCGGGACTCTCGCAAGCCACTCACTCCAGGCCGTCTGCATCTGCGCGGCGGCCCTCCCCGGTTCTTCAACCATTGACGAGACACACCATGGAAATCGCCATCATTCTTTTCGTGATCGCCGCCATCTTCATCGCCCGGTCGGTGAAGGTCGTGCCCCAGCAGAACGCCTGGGTGAAGGAGCGCCTGGGCAAGTACGCCGGCACGCTGACGCCCGGCCTGAACTTCCTGGTGCCCTTCGTGGACCGCGTGGCGTACAAGCACAGCCTCAAGGAAATCCCGCTGGATGTGCCCAGCCAGGTCTGCATCACACGCGACAACACGCAACTGCAGGTGGACGGCATCCTGTACTTCCAGGTCACCGATCCCATGCGCGCCAGCTACGGCTCCAGCAACTACATCATGGCCGTCACGCAGCTGGCGCAGACCTCGCTGCGCAGCGTGATCGGCAAGCTCGAACTGGACAAGACCTTCGAAGAACGCGACATGATCAACGCGCAGGTGGTGTCCGCCATCGACGAGGCCGCGCTGAACTGGGGCGTGAAGGTGCTGCGCTACGAGATCAAGGACCTGACACCGCCCAACGAGATCCTGCGCGCCATGCAGGCACAGATCACCGCCGAGCGCGAGAAGCGCGCCCTGATCGCCGCCTCCGAAGGCCGCCGCCAGGAACAGATCAATATCGCCACCGGCGAACGCGAAGCCTTCATCGCCCGCTCTGAAGGCGAAAAGCAGGCCCAGATCAACAACGCACAGGGTGAGGCCGCCTCCATCACTGCCGTGGCAGAAGCGACGGCTCAGGCCATCGAGCGCGTGGCCGCTGCCATCCGCCAGCCCGGCGGCGAGCAGGCCGTGCAACTCAAGGTGGCGGAGAAGGCCGTCGAGGCTTATAGCCAAGTTGCCTCCGACGCGACCACGACGCTGATCGTGCCGAGCAACATGACCGAGGTCTCCGCGCTCATCGGCTCCGCCATGAAGATGGTGCAAACCAGTGGCGCCGCCGCACGGCCCGGCGCGAACTAAATTGCGGACCCGGCGCGTCGGAGCAAGAAAACGCCCCAAAGCGCTGCTACAATTGCGGGCTTCCGGAGAGGTGGATGAGCGGTTTAAGTCGCACGCCTGGAAAGCGTGTGTGGGCTAATCCCCACCGCGGGTTCGAATCCCGCCCTCTCCGCCAAGAATTTCATAGGATCAACGATTTACAAGAGAATTGTTGATCCAACAGACCCATAGAGCAAAGCCACCGCGATTTCGCTGGTGGCTTTTTCTTTGCCCGCCTGTAGTCCATGGCGAGGCTCCCAGCGAGCCCCCGGTGAACCCGCCGCCCGGGCTCAGCAGCGGCCATCCATCGGCGTCATGGCGCGGACCTCAAGATGCACTCTTCCGCCCCCCTCTTCTCGACAGAACCCGGGACGAATGGAGAAGACCGCGATAGGCCAGAAAGCCCGAGCAGAGCGTCCCAGCAGCTGTGCACGGACTATTGCCATGCCGCACCAGGGTTTCCACGGCGACTTATGATCCGGCGCAGTTTTTTATCAAAAGCCCTGCGCGAACGCTGCACAGCGCTGGCTTCTAGCGGAGCACTGCCCCCCAATTCACCGACAGCGGCCGACCCATGAGGCCAGGCCGAAAGAGAAGACATCTTGGACTACCTACTCACCCTGCTCGCCAGCTATGGCGTTCTGCTCATTTTTGGTTGGGTGCTGGTGGAACAGTTGGGCGTACCGATTCCTGCCTTCCCGGTCCTGATGGTGGCCGGTTCACTGGCTGCCAAGGGTGAACTGTCTGCGCCCCTGCTTCTGGCATCGACGGTGGGCGCATGCCTCATCGCAGACTACGCGTGGTATCTGGCCGGCAGCCGGTACGGCGGCCGCGTGCTGCGGCTGATGTGCAAGCTCTCCCTGACGCCGGATACCTGTGTCGCCCAGACCGAGAACCTGTTTGACCGCTGGGGGGCGAAGTCGCTTTTGGTCGCGAAGTTCATTCCCGGGTTTGCATCGATCGCCACCGCCATGGCGGGCACGGTGCGGGTACGCACTGCAGCGTTTCTGGCTTATGACGCAGCCGGTGCGGCACTGTGGGCAGGCGTTGGTCTGGCCCTGGGTTGGATCTTCTCCTCCGCGATGGAATCCGCGCTGGACACGCTGCAAGCGCTCGGAAAGTGGGGCGTGGCACTTCTCCTGGCAGGCTTGGCAGTCTACATCGCACGCAAATTCTGGTCGCGACTGACAATCAGGCGGCAGATGCTGGTGCCCCGCATTGCGGTGGGCGAACTGCAAAACCTGCTGGACTCCAAGAAACCCCACATCGTTCTGGACGTTCGCAAGCCAGCGCTCTGGGAGCGCGAACGCATCCCAGGCGCACAGCGATTCGACGCCTCGCAGTGGGCGTCCGCGACGAACAGTCCCCACCGCACGACGCAGATCATCGTCTACTGCGACTGCCCAGCAGAAGCGTCCGCCGTGATTGTTTCCAGCCAGCTGAAACGCGCGGGTTTCCAGGTCGTCCAACCCCTGCAGGGAGGGCTGGAGGCTTGGCGCCAGGCCGGACTGGCCATCGAGAGCAGCGGGACGACTGCCGAAGCCGCTTCCGCCTGAAACTCCACCCATAGGAAGCAGCCTGCGAACAATGCGGGTCACCCTTTCCCACCATAGGAAGGAGCAGACCGCAAGCATCTGCGCATGGCAGACGGGTCGAGCACAAGCCGCGTGGTCCCCCACACCGTCACCATACCTCAGGCCGTCAACTTCGCGCGCGCCGCGCGGCGGCAAGCTCTTCCAGCACCTCCTCCACCGCCCGCCGGTACTCGGGTGTCAGCCCATCCGTAGCCAGTTCCTTTTCGTGAAAGTGCTCGCGACGGGGGTCCGCCACCAAATCCCGGATCACAATGCCTTTGAGCTTGAGATAAATCGCCTCGTCCATTGCACTCCTCCGTTATCTCGACGGCTGCATGATCGGGCAAAAAGGCGCGGTTGCGCACCTGTACCGCAAACACCTCATCGCCCGCACCGAGTCGCTGCCGGCGAACCCATCCGCTTCAGGCCCAGGACACACCTTCTCAGCGGAAAAGAAAAAAGCCGCTTGAAGAAGCGGCTTTTTGAAGAGGGTGGTAGGACGTACTGGGGTCGAACCAGTGACCAACGGATTAAAAGTCCGCTGCTCTACCAACTGAGCTAACGTCCCACTGCATCAGCACTTTCGTGCTGCAGCAAAGCCTGTGAGTATAGCGTGCTTTTACCGCGCTCCGGCCAAGCGATCGAACACCCAGCCCGCTGCACACTGGCCGAAAGTGGCGGTCACCGAAACGACGGAGCCGTAACCATGACAGTTCAGCGTGCCATCCCCCGCGTCAATCTGGCAGGAGGCATGCGGCGCCGCGACGGCCTCGCGGCTGAAAACGCAAGCGACTTTGATCGCCTTGCCTTCCTTGGGCGCACCGTGCTGTTTGCGCAGCCGGTAGCGAACTTGAGCGAGCAGCGGGTCATGCGTGGTCTGCGACAGGTCGTCGATGTCCACCTTGTGGGCCCAGCGCTTGCCGCCGGCGGCGCCTACGGCGATGAACGGCGTCTTGGTACGGAGGCTCCACGCTGCCATCGCGACCTTGGCGCGCACCTGGTCGCAGGCGTCGATGACGGCATCCACGGGCGCGGGCAGCACGGCCGGCCAGTTGGACTCGGTGACGAAATCGTCGACGCAGTGCACCACGCAATCCGGGTTGATGAGGCGGATGCGGTCGCGCATGGCGTCGATCTTGGCTTGGCCGAGCGTGTCGGTGGTCGCGTGGATCTGGCGATTGACGTTGGACTCGGCGACATGGTCCATGTCGATGAGCGTGAGGCGCCCCACGCCACTGCGGGCTAGCGCTTCCACAGCCCACGAGCCCACGCCGCCGATTCCGACGACCGCCACATGGGCCCTACGGATGCGCGCGGCACCTTCCACGCCATACAGGCGCGCCAGACCACCGAAGCGGCGCTCCGGATCGAAAAAGCCAGCGGATTCGCTGGCTTGGGCATCGGCCGGGGGTAAGGTGCTTGTCACTTCAGACGCGACAGGCGCTCCTTGGCAGCGGCAGCGGCCTCGGACTGGGGATAGGCCTTCAGAAGATCCTCCAGCGTCTTGCGGGCGCCGCGGGTGTCCTTCAGCTCGATCTGGCAATTGGCGATCGACAGTGCCGCTTCGGGAGCGCGTGCGTGGTCGGGCGCCGCGGACAGCAAGGAACGGAAGTTATTGATGGCTTCCTTGTAGTCGCGGGTCGCGTACTGCGCGTTGCCCAGCCAGAACCGCGCCGAGGGCACGTAGCCGCTGGACGGATACTGCCGCACGAAGTTGGTGAACAGCGGCACGGAGTCGCCGAAAGCACCCGTGCGGAAGACTGCCAACGCGGCTTCGAAGTCGCGCTTCTCGGCCGGGTCCGCCTGGAACTCGCGCCCATCCACGTTCACCTTCAAGGGTTCGAACCGGCGCAGGCGCTCGTCCATACCCTGTGCGATGTCCTTCTGGCGGCTCTGCAGGTCGCTCACATCCTTGCGCAGCTGTTCGTTCTGTCCGCGGAGATTGGCCTGCTCCACGCGCAGCGCCTCGATCTGCGTTTGCAGGTCGAGGAGGCTGCGGCGCAGCTGGGAGGTCTCATCTCCGGAACGCTGGCCCGACTGCTGCAACGCATCGACGCGCTGGCGCAGTTCGAGGATGGCGCGGCGTGCCTCGTCATCCTCGAACAGGGCGGCCTGGCTCGCAGGCGCCCAGCAGGCGAACACGGCGACTGCCAGGGCGGCAATCGCATGGTGGCGAGAGAGGATGCGAGCGCTCATCAACGGTAGGACAGTTCAGCGCGGCGGTTTTGCGCGTAGGCATCTTCCGAGCTGCCTTGCACGGCCGGCTTTTCCTTGCCGAAGCTCACGGCTTCCATCTGGCTGTCCTGCACGCCCAGTAGGCCCAGTGCGCGGCGCACGGCCTCGGCACGCTTTTGGCCCAGGGCCAGGTTGTACTCACGGCCGCCGCGATCATCGGTGTGGCCTTCGATCATGACCTTGCGGCTGGGCACGGCCTTGATGAAACGGGCGTGGGCGTCAATGACCGACTGGGCTTCAGGCTTGATGACGTAGCTGTCGTAGTCGAAGTACACGATGCGCGCCACGCCCACGGGGCCCTGGCCGTCGCGTGCAGACTGGCTCAGGTCCACGGGAGCCACGCCGCTTTGGCTGGTGCCGCCGGCATTCGCGCCCGCATTGGTGGACGTTGCACCCTTGTCCTCGACGGGCGTGTCTTCCAGCTTGACGCCGGAGCTGCAGCCGGCCATCAGGGCGACCATGGTAAGGGCGAGGGACGCGCGCTTGAACTTCGAATTCATCATTTAAATTCTCCTGTCGATTTGGTATTCAAAAAGCAAAAAAGGTTTCTGGGCTCACTGCTGTTTCTGGAACGGGCCCCAGTCGGGTTCCCGGATGTCTCCACTCTGACCGGCCAGCCGTGCCTTGATCTTGCCGTCCAGCGTGGTGGTCATGAGGGCCTCACGGCCTTGCTGCTGGGTGGCATAGACGATCAGCCGGCTGTTGGGTGCGAAGCTGGGGTTTTCATCACGCGTCGTGTCCGTCACGGCGGTCACCGTGCCGGACTTCAGGTCCATCACGTGGAGCTTGAAGGCACCGCCCACCCGGGAGATGTAGGCCAACCACTGGCCGTCGGGGCTGATACTGGGCGAGATGTTGTAGGAACCGGTGAAGGTCACGCGCTCGGCACCGCCGCCGCTGGTGCCGACCTTGTAGATCTGGGGCGCGCCGCCGCGGTCGCTGACGAAGTAGATGCTGCGGCCATCGCTGGAGAACACCGGCTCGGTGTCGATGCCTCCGCTCTGCATCAGGCGGCGGGGCTCGCCGCCATTGGCGTCGATGGTGTAGAGCTGCGAGCCACCATCACGGCTGAGCGTGACCGCCAGCGTGCGCCCGTCGGGCGACCAGGCGGGTGCGCTGTTGGAGCCGCGGAAGTTGGCGATCAGGCGGCGCCGTCCCGTGGACACGTCGTGCACGTACACGACCGGCTTGCGGGACTCGAACGACACGTAGGCCAGCTGGCCGCCCGTAGGCGACCAGGCGGGCGAGATGATGGGCTCGGGGCTGGACAGCGCGGACTGCGCGTTCTCGCCGTCGGCATCTGCCACCCACAGGCTGTAGCGGCTGCCGGCCTTGGTCACGTAGGCGATGCGGGTGGAGAACACACCGCGCTCGCCGGTGAGCTTTTCGTAGATGAAGTCGGCGATGCGGTGGGCCACCAGGCGCAGGTCGGCCTGGGTGACCACGAAGCTCTGCCCTCCCAGGTCCTGGCCCTTGACGACGTCCCACAGGCGAAAGCGAACGTCGTAGCGCCCGTCAGCCAAGCGGCTGACGCTGCCGGAGGCCAGCGAATCAGCCTTCTTCTGCCGCCACAGGGCGACGTCGGGGCGGGAGGATTCGTCGAGCTGCGCATCCGATGCGTCCACGCCGACGAACTGGCCGCTGCGCTCCAGGTCGGCCTGCACGATGGCGGAGATCTTCTGCGGGGATTGCGCCTCGCCGCGGAACGGCGCGATGGCGATCGGCAGCTGCGTCAGGCCGACGCCCTTGATCTCGACGCGGAACTGCGCCAAGGCAGGCAGTGCGGAGCTGGCGGCGAGGGCCGTGACGGCGTGCCGTCGGGACAGGTGCGGAAGCACGGTGGAGAGAGAGGGAAATGAGGGAGTTCGGTCAATAGTCATTGGTAACCATCGAATAACCGTACAAAGGCCGGTAACAGGAGCCCTGCATGTTACACATAGCCTAGGCCGGCCTGTGACAAACTGTGCTGAGCTGCAATAGCCGAAACGTAGAATCCGCCTCTCATGCAATTCCCGAATCATAGCGCTGCGCAGCAGCCCCAGGCGGGTTCCACCGCATCTCTTTCCCTTCTGCAGCGCATTCGCCGCCTGCACGTCTACTTCGGGCACCAGCGGCTGGCCTGGACCATTGCCGTGTGCGCCACGCTGGTCGCGGCGATCACCGAACCGCTGATCCCTGCCCTGCTAAAGCCCCTGCTCGACCAGGGGTTCACCGAGGGTTCGCTCAAGCTGTGGATGGTCCCGCTCGCCATCGTCGGCGTGTTCATCGTGCGCGGGCTGGCGCAGTTCTCCGGCCAGTACGCGCTCGCACGCATCGCCAACGAGGGCATGCTGAAGCTGCGCGAGGCGCTGTTCCAGAGGCTGCTGGCGGCCGAGATGAACCTGTTCGGCAAGCAGTCTGCGAGTGCGCTGTCGAACACCGTGGTGTACGAGGTGCAGACCGGGTTCCAGTCGCTGGTGCAGGCCCTGCTCGGGCTCTCGCGCGACGGGTTCACGCTGATCGCGCTGCTGGGCTACCTGCTGTACCTGAACTGGCAGCTGACGCTGATCGTGGCCGTGATGGTGCCCGGCGTGGGCTGGATCATGAAGACGCTGTCGCGGCGGCTGTACGGGCTGACGAAGAGCAGCCAGCAGGCCACCGACGACCTCGCCTACGTGGTGGAAGAGAACGTGCTGGCCCACCGCATGGTGCGCCTGCACGGCGCGCAGGAGGGCCAGGCCCACCGCTTCGCCCAGCTGAGCCACAGCCTGCGCCGCCTGGCCATCAAGTCGACCATTGCGTCCGCCGCGATGACGCCGCTCACGCAGCTGCTGGCGGCCGGCGCCCTGTCGGCGGTGATCTGCATCGCGCTGTGGCAGAGCCAGGGCGCGGGCACCAAGGACGTGACGGTCGGCGGCTTTGCCTCTTTCATCGCCGCCATGCTGATGCTGGTGGCGCCCATCCGCCGCCTGGCCGACGTGGCCAACCCCATCACGCGCGGCGTGGCGGCGCTGGAGCGCGGCCTGGCGCTGCTGGGCGACACGCGCCCGGAAGACAGCGGCAGCCACCGCGTGGCGCGGGCCGAGGGCGCCCTGAGCCTGCGCGGCGTGACGGTGGCCTTCGAGGCCGACCAGGCGCCTGCGCTGGACGCCATTGCGCTGGACATCCGCCCCGGCGAGATCGTGGCGCTGGTCGGGCCGTCAGGCGCCGGCAAGACCACGCTGGTCAATCTGCTGCCCCGCTTCCTCAAGCCGACGTCGGGCGAGATCCTGCTCGACGGTGTCGCCATCGAGCAATGGGACCTGGGCTGCCTGCGCGCGCAGTTCGCCATGGTCAGCCAGGATGTGGTGATGTTCAACGACACCATCGCCGCCAACGTGGCGCTGGGCGCCCCCGTCGACGAGGCGCGGGTCCAGGCCTGCCTGGACGCGGCCAATCTGGCGGCGCACGTGGCGTCGCTGCCGCAGGGCATGCTCACGGTGGTGGGGCACAACGCGACGCAGTTGTCGGGCGGCCAGCGCCAGCGCCTGGCCATCGCCCGCGCGCTGTACAAGGACGCGCCCATCCTCATCCTCGACGAGGCCACGTCGGCGCTGGATACCGAGTCCGAGCGGCTGGTGCAGGAGGCCCTGCAGCGGCTGATGCGCGGGCGCACGACGCTGGTGATCGCCCACCGGCTGTCCACCATCGAGCATGCCGACCGGGTGGTGGTGATGGAGCGCGGCCGCATCGCCGAACAGGGCTCCCACGCCGAGCTGATGGCCAGCGGCGGCCTGTACGCCCGACTGCAGGCACGCTCGAACGTTCACTAAAAACATAGCAGCTGGCGCTTGCCCAGGCTGCTTTTGCGGCTTACGGAAGCCTCAAACGCGGTTCTGGCAAGCGCAAGCTGCTATCAATTTCTTACAATTGAGGCGCGCAGGCGGTGCGCGCCCTTCCCTCACCACGTACTGCGGGCGGCAGGCTGGCGCTGCCGGGCAGCCGCGGTCACCAGATCCACCATATCCTGCCGCTGCGCCTGGCGCGCGAAGTCGGCTGCCGTCAGGCCCAGCTGGTTCTTGAGCGTCGGGTCGGCCCCTTCGCGCACCAGCAGGCGGGCCGATTCGCCCGTGCCGTAGCGCACCGCCATCATCAGCGGCGTGGTGCCGTTGGGCGAGCCGGCGTCGATGAAGGCGTAGTGCTCCAGCAGCAGCGTGATCATGGCCGGGGCGTTGTCGGTGGTGCACGATGCCGCGTAGTGCAGCGGCGTCCAGCCGGTCTTGTTGACGTCGGCGTCCTTGGCGATGAGCGCGCGCGCCGCAGGCAGGTTGCCCTTGATGGCGGCCATCATCAGCGGACTCTCGTCCTGCGCATTGCGCGCTTCCACCTGCACGCCGCGCGCCTGCAGGATGGCCTGGAAGGCCGACATGGACTCCAGGCTGAGCGCCAGCGTCAGGCCCACCTGGCCCTTGGCGTCCCGGGTGTTGGGATCGAAACCGCGGCGCAGCAGCGCCGTGATGGCATCGCCCTGGTCGCGCACGATGGCCGTGAAGTAATCCTCGTAAGCGCCGGCGTGGGCGCAGCCAGTGGTGCTGGCTCCCACGCCCGCCAGGGCGAGCCAGGCCAGGGCCCGGCGTCGTTGCATCGTCATGGCGTCTTGCCTTCCTGCAGGAACAGATCGTCGAAGTTGCGGCTGGTGGCCGAGGCGATCGCCTCCACGGTCATGCCGCGCACCGTGGCAATTTGCTGCGCCACGAACGGCACGTATGCCGGCGTGTTGGTCTTGCCCCTGTAGGGCACCGGCGCAAGATAGGGGCTGTCGGTCTCGATGAGCATGCGGTCCAGCGGCACGAAGGCGGCGACGTCACGCAGATCCTGCGCATTCTTGAAGGTGAGAATGCCGGAGAACGAGATGTAGTAGCCCAGGTCGAGTGCCGCCCGCGCCACCTCGGCCGTTTCGGTGAAGCAATGGAACACGCCGCCGGCGCGGTTGCCCGCGCCGTCCTCGCCCTCTTCGCGCAGGATGGCCAAGGTGTCGTCCGAGGCGCTGCGGGTGTGGATCACCAGCGGCTTGCGGGCCATGCGCGCTGCGCGGATGTGCGTGCGGAAGCGCTCGCGCTGCCACTCCAGGTCGGCGATGCTGCGGCCCCCCTTGCGGTCTTCCATGCCGTAGTAGTCCAGCCCCGTCTCGCCGATGGCCACCACGCGCGGCAGCGCTGCGCCGTCCAGCAGATCCTGCACGGAGGGCTCGGTCACCCCCTCGTTGTCCGGGTGCACGCCGACCGTGGCCCAGAAGTTGTCATGGGCCGTGGCCAGACCCTGCACGGCGCCGAACTCTTCCATCGTCGTGCAGATGCACAGCGCCCGGTCCACCTGCGCGGCCGCCATCGCATCCCGGATCTCGGACAGTCGGGGCAGCAGGCTGGGATCGTTAAGGTGGCAGTGGGAATCGGTGAACATGCGCGAAAGTATTCGGAAGACAACAAAAACATCGGCGGCCAACGGGCTGCAGACCCAGGCCAGGGCCAGCTGCGCTGGATAACGCCCGAGCCGTATCGCCAGGGCCTCTCAGAAACGAAAAAGCCGACCGGAATCACCGTTCGGCAGCAAATCGGCCAGCCCCCAAGAATACCGGGGATCGGTCAGATGGTCTGGGTGGGGCGTTCGGAAGCCAGCGCAGCGCCCAGGATCTCTTCGATCTTGTGCTTGAGCAGGCGGGACTTCTCGTCCTTGGGGAACTGGATGCCCACGCCCTGCGTACGGTTGCCGGCCGCGCGGGCCGGGGTGACCCAGGCCACACGGCCGGCCACCGGGTAGCGCTGCGGGTCTTCGGGCAAGGTCAGCAGCACGTAGACGTCGTCGCCCAGTTTGTACTCGCGCGGCGTGGGCACGAAGATGCCGCCTTCGGCAAAGAACGGAATGTATGCCGCATACAGGGCCGCCTTTTCCTTGATGGCCAGCTGCATGACGCTGGGACGGGGCGCTGTGGAGGGACTGCTCATGGGTCTGCGAAAGGGCTAATGGCGCGAGTGTAGGGCGTTTCGCGCCTGGGCCACAAGCGACTCCAGCATGAGGCCGGCATTGAACGGATGCTCCGCGGTGCGGGCTTCCTTGGCCAGCGCGCGGGCCCAGCGCGTGAGCGGGGCGACGCCGGGCGGCTCGGGCAGGTCGGCCTCGGCAAAGTAGCGTGGCTGCGCCCCCACGCGGCGGGCCAGCAGATCGTGGCAGAGCTTCTGCAACGCATCGACCGCCTCGGCGGGCGCCATGTCGGCCAGGGCCGAGACGTCGCCGCGCGACACCGCCTTGGGCAACTGCGCCCACGCCTGCGGGCTGCGGCCCGCGCGCGCCAGGGC
>JAEWPH010000203.1 GCA_023460715.1 Pseudomonadota bacterium
CCACGGCGCCGCCCCGTGACCGCGCACCGCAGGTTGCCCCGTTCGCCGCAGGCGAGCGGGGACGCAGACAGCAGGGTCGCCCTTTCTTTGCTTACTTTCTTTCGGCGAAGCGAAAGAAAGTGAGTGCGCCGCCGGGCGCACACCCCGGCCCCGGGAAGCAAACGTCCCGGGAAATCAAAAATGATAGCTGTATGCGCTTATCCCATAAGCGCTAGAGACCAAAAACACTCCGAATGCACCTCCTCTCCACCCGCCCCGGCGGCTTCGTAGAAGACGACTCCATCGTCACCCGGCTCGACCAGACGCCGGGCGACATCGTCATCCTCAGCTCCGCCGACACCACCCTCGCCCTGCTCTCCGGCGCGTGCGAGGAGCTGGCGCGCACGGAGGAGGCCGGCTTTCCCTCCGTGCGCCTGGTCAACCTGCAGTACCTGCGCCAGCCAGCCTCGCTCGACCTCTACATCGACGAGGTGCTGCAGCACGCCCGCGTGGTGATCGTGGACCACCTCGGCTCCGAATCCGTCTGGCCCTACGGCTTTCAGCAGATCGGTGCACTGGCGCGCAAGAACGGCCAGCGGCTGGCCATGTTCTCGGGCGATCTGCAGGAGGACCTGTCCCTGGTGGAGCGCAGCACGCTCGCGCCCTCGGTCTGCCACCTACTGTGGCAGTACCTGCGCGCGGGCGGGGCGGCCAATGCGCTGCAGTTCGTGCGGGCCGTGGCGTTCCATGGGCTCGGCCATGGTGGCGCGCCGCAGCCGCCGCGCAGCCTGCCGCAGGCCGCCGTGCATGTGCCGGCCGCCTTCGCACCCACGCATGCGGTGCCGGGCATCGACGACCTGCGCGCGGCCTGGGCGCCGGGCGCTGCGGTGGTGGCGCTGGTGTTCTACCGCTCGCACCTCATGGCGGCCAACACCGCCGCGTTCGACGCGCTGGCCGTGGCGCTGCGCGCGCAGGGCCTCAACCCACTGCCCGTGGCGCTCGATTCGCTCAAGGACCCGTTGTGCCTGGCCACCTTCCAGGCACTGTGCGCCGACCATGCCGTACAGCTGGTGCTCAACACCACGTCCTTCGCCGCGCTGGAGCACGAAGGCGCCGCCCTGGCCGGCGACGCGCCGGTGCTGCAGGTGATCGCCAGCGGCGGCAACCGCGAGGACTGGTGGGCCGACAGCCAGGGCCTGCGCCCGCGCGACATCGCCATGCAGATCGTGCTGCCCGAGATGGACGGCCGCATCGTCACGCGGGCCATCAGCTTCAAGGGCCTGTCGCACCGCAGCGCGGTGACGCAGGCGGACGTGGTGGCCTACCAACCCGAGCCGGACCGCGTCGCCTTCGTGGCCGAGCTGGCACGCCGCTGGTGCCGGCTGCGCAGCCTGCCGGCCGCCGAAAAGCGCCTGGCGCTGGTCCTGGCCAACTACCCGGGCAGCGAAGGGCGCATCGGCAGCGGCGTGGGGCTGGACACGCCGGCCTCGGTGGTCGGCATCCTGCAGCGCCTGCGCGCGGAGGGCTACGCGCTGGGGCCCGACGCCGCGCTGCCGGCCGATGGCGACGCCCTCATGCAGACGCTGCAGCAGGGCATCGCCAACGATCCGCGCCAGTGGCCGCTGCGTCCGGCCTGGCAGAGCTACGCGTTGGCGGACTACCGCGCACGGCTGGCGCAGCTGCCGGCCGGCATGGCCGACGCCATCGCCGCCCGCTGGGGGGCGCCGGAGGACGACCCGGCCGTGCGCCAGGGGCGCTTCATGATCGCCGGGCTGCGGCTGGGCCAGGTGTTCGTCGGCATCCAGCCCGCACGGGCGCTGGCCACGGCCGGGGCGCAGGACTACGCCAGCTACCACGACGCCGAACTGGTGCCGCCGCACAGCTACCTGGCGTTCTACTTCTGGCTGCGCGATGTGTTCGCCATCGACGCCGTCGTGCACGTGGGCAAGCACGGCAACCTCGAATGGCTGCCGGGCAAGAGCCTGGCGCTGTCGCAGGTGTGCTGGCCCGACGCCATCCTGGGCCCGCTGCCGCACCTGTACCCGTTCATCGTCAACGACCCGGGCGAGGGCGCGCAGGCCAAGCGCCGCAGCCAGGCCGTGATCATCGACCACCTGATGCCGCCGCTGACGCGCGCCGAGAACCACGGCCCCATGCAGGACCTGGAGCGGCTAGTGGACGAGTACTACGACGCGCTGCTGGTCGACGCGCGCCGCGCCGGGCTGCTGCGCCGGCAGATCCTGGATGCCGTGCGCCAGCAGCACCTGCTGGAAGAACTGGACCTGGCCGCCCCGGCCGCCAAGCAGGGCGGCAGCGCAGCAGAAGCGGCCGGGCCGGCCTCGCCGCCGCCGGACGACGATGCCATCCTGGCGCGCATCGACGCCTATCTGTGCGAGCTGAAGGAGACGCAGATCCGCGACGGGCTGCACATCTTCGGCGCGTCGCCCACGGGCCGCCAGCGGCGCGACACGCTGCTGGCGCTGGCCCGCTACCCTGCCGGCGACGGCCAGGGCGCGCAGGCGGGCCTGCTGCAGGCCCTGGCGGCCGATCTGCTGCCGGGCACCGGTTTCGACCCGCTGCAGATCGACGATGCCGCCAGGCCCTGGGACGGCCTGCGCCCCGCAGCGCTGCAGGCCGTGAGCGCCGATCCCTGGCGCCACCAGGGCGACACGCGCGAGCGGCTGGAGCTGCTCGCCCTGCACGTGCTGGAACACGCAGAGGAGGCCGCCGGCTGGCCGCAGACGCAGGCCGTGCTGGGCCGCGTGCGGCACACGCTGGCGCCCGCGCTGGACGCCTGCGGCGGCCAGGAGCTCACGCAGCTGCTGCGCGGCCTGCGCGGCTGCTTCGTGCCGCCCGGCCCGAGCGGCTCGCCCTCGCGCGGCCGGCCGGATGTGCTGCCGACCGGGCGCAACTTCTACACGCTGGACACGCGCGCCATTCCCACGCGCACGGCGTGGGAGCTGGGCCAGCAATCCGCGCGGCGCATCGTCGAGCGCTACCTGCAGGAGCACGGCGACTACCCGCGCACCCTGGGCCTGTCGGTCTGGGGTACGGCCACCATGCGCACGGGCGGCGACGACATCGCCCAGGCCTTCGCGCTCATCGGCGTGCGCCCCAAGTGGGCCGCGGGCAGCCAGCGCGTGGTCGATTTCGAGGTTGTGCCGCGCGTGGGGCTGGGGCGGCCGCGCATCGACGTCACGCTGCGCATCTCGGGCTTTTTTCGGGACGCCTTCCCGGCCACCGTGCAGATGTTCGACGCCGCCGTGCAGGCCGTCGCCGCGCAGGAGGCCGAGGACGCACAGGAGAACCCCATCCGCGCGCGCATCCTTCAAGAGACGGCGCTGCTGGAGCAGCAGGGCGTGGCGCCCGAGGCCGCGCGCCGGCAGGCGGGCTTTCGCGTCTTCGGCGCGCCGCCGGGGCACTACGGCTCGGGCCTGAACCCACTGATGCGCAGCGGCACCTGGGAGGGCGATGCCGACCTGGCCCGTGCGTACATCGGCTGGAGCGCGCACGCCTACGGGCAGGATGCCGACGGCGAGCCGGCCGGCCCTGCGCTCGCCCGCCGCCTGGCGGGCCTGGACGTGGTGGCGCAGAACCAGGACAGCCGCGAGCACGACCTGCTCGACTCCAACGACTACTACCAGTTCCAGGGCGGCATGGCCACGGCCGTGCGCCATCTGGCGGGGCGCCAGCCCGCGCTGTACCACGGCGACCACGCCAACCCGCAGGCGCCGCGCGTGCGCTCGCTCAAGGAAGAGATCGGCCGCGTGGTGCGGGCCCGCGTCACCAACCCCAAGTGGATCGATGGCGCCAAGCGCCACGGCTACAAGGGCGCGTTCGAGATGGCCGCCACGGTGGACTACCTCTTCGGCTTCAGCGCCACCACGCAGCAGGTGAGCGACCACCACTACGCGCTGGTGGCCGACGCCTACGTGCTGGATGCCGAGACACGCGCCTTTGTCGAGCGCCACAACCCCACCGCGCTGCAGGACATGCTGGAGCGCCTGATCGAAGCCATGCAGCGTGGCCTGTGGCAGGCACCGGGCGGCTACCGCCAGGCGCTGGAAGACCTGCTGCTGGACCACGAACAGCGGCAGGAAGGCGCGTAGCGCGGCGGCGCGAGGGGCCGAGCGATCCTTTGCCGCGGAGCGGGTGGGCCTTGCGCCATGCAACGCGTGGTTACAGATTTGTGATGTACTCGCGGGCCCGGAAACATCCCGGCATTCGGATTCCTGCCATTTTTTGACGGCTCTTCGTACACCATGACGCACTCCTCTTCCATTTCTCTGAGAACCAAGCTCATCGGGCTGGTGGTTTTCTTCGTCGTCACGCTGCTGGGCGTGGGGGCGATCGGCATGCAGCAGCTGTGGAGCGTGAGCCAGAAGCAGCGCGCCATGTACACCGACACGGTGGTGCCGCTGCGCGTGGTGGTGGACGCCGCGCGCCAGGGCGCCACGCATTTCCGGCGCCTGTACGCCTACATCTACTTCGCCAACCCTGCGCAGCGCGCGTCGGAGCTGAAGTTCAACGAGCAGTCCGAGCAGTCGGTGCTGGACGCCGTGAAGCTGCTGCGCGACGACTCCAAGGACGCCGCGCTGCGTGAGCAGGGCGCCAAGCTGGCCGATACCTGGGCCCGCTACAAAACCGCCGTGGGCAAGATCCAGGAGATGGCCGACCGCGCCGACCCGGCTGCGATGGAAGAGCTTCACAAAGACCCGGCCGCGCTGCATGTCGCCGTGCGCAACATCCTGCTGGAGTTCGCCAAGCGGCAAGAAGAACTGGCGCGCCTGGACACGGAACAGGCCGCGGCCGCCGTCGAGCGCACCTTCTGGACGCTGTCCACCCTCATCGTGCTCGCCATGGTGATCGGCAGCCTGTTCGGCCTGTGGCTGGTGCGCACCATCATGCGCCAGCTGGGCGGCGAGCCCACCTACGCCGCTGCCATCGCGCAGGAAGTGGCCCAGGGCAACCTGGCGGTGCCTGTGCAACTGCGCGCCGGCGACGAGGCGAGCGTGCTGGCCGCGATGGAGGCCATGCGCTCCAACCTGGCGCGCCTGGTGAACGACGTGCGCCACAGCAGCGAATCGATCGCCACCGGCGCCAGCCAGATCGCCATGGGCAACACCGACCTGAGCCAGCGCACCGAGTCGCAGGCCTCCAACCTGCAAGAGACCGCCGCGTCGATGGAAGAGATGAACTCTTCCGTGAAGCAGAGCGTGGACACCATGCAGACCGCCTCCCGCCTGGCCACGTCGGCCAGCGCCACGGCCACCCGCGGGGGCGACGTGGTGCGCAACGTGGTGAGCACCATGGAGGGGATCACGACCAGCTCGCGCAAGATCGGCGACATCATCGGCGTGATCGACTCCATCGCCTTCCAGACCAACATCCTGGCGCTCAACGCGGCCGTGGAAGCCGCCCGGGCCGGCGAGCAGGGCCGTGGCTTCGCGGTGGTCGCCAGCGAGGTGCGATCGCTGGCCCAGCGGTCCGCCAGCGCCGCCAAGGAGATCAAGGAGCTGATCGGCGAGAGCGTGGGCAAGGTCGAGGCCGGCTCGCAGCTGGTGACCGAAGCCGGCACCACCATGGACGAGATCGTGCAGCAGGTGCGCCAGGTGGCCGACCTGATCGGCGAGATCGGCTCGGCCACGCGAGAGCAGGGCCAGGGCATTTCGCAGGTCAACGACGCCGTCACCCAGCTCGACCAGATGACGCAGCAGAACGCGGCGCTGGTGGAAGAGTCCGCCGCCGCGGCCAACAGCCTCAGCACGCAGGCGGCCCATCTCGTGCAGCTGGTGAGCGTGTTCCGCGTGGACCAGAACCCCGCGCAGCCGCGTGGCCCGGGTTTCACGGCCGCCGCGCCGGCGCCGGCACAACCCGCCGCGGCACCGCTGGCCCGCACCGCGCCGGCCGTGGCACCGGCACTGCTGTCCCGCAAGCCGGCCACCAAGCCGACTGCGCCCCAGCCGGCAGTCCGGCCTGCCCGGCAGCTGTGTGTTATAAACATCTCCGAGCCCACGAG
>JAEWPH010000204.1 GCA_023460715.1 Pseudomonadota bacterium
CGACAGCAGGCCGCCCGCCTGCAATGCCGGCGCGAAGGGTTCGTGGGGCGGCGCGACCAGCACCACCCGGCCTGCCGCGCCCTCGGCGATGGCCTGCGCCAGGCCCGGCAGCACCAGCGGCCATTCGCGCACCGCCTGCGGGGGCTGCAGCACCTCGGCCATGGCGCCCAGGGGCCAGCCACCGCCCGGCAGCTGGGCGTCAAGCGCGGCATGGCCCGTTGGCCGCGTGCGCTGCAGGCCCGCCGCGGCCCAATCGCTGCCCTGCCAGACGCCGGGCACCTCGCACGCCCTCCGCTGCGCCCCGGCCGGGGTCGCAGTGGTGAGGGAAAAGTGGGGCAGCGCAGACATGGTCAGCCATCAAATACTGTTCAAATATACAGTATTTGATGGCTGACGGGGTCCTCAACAACCCTGCCCTTGCCGCATGCGCCCGGCAGTCAGAGGGTGGCAAGCCCCTGTGCGCAGGCGTCGCGCCAGTCGGCGACGGTGGCATCGCCCTCGTCCGCGCGCTGGGCCAGATGCGGCCAGCGGCTGTGGCTGGCGTTGAGGATGCTCTGCAGCTGCCACAGCGCTTCGCGACCCAGCAGGGCCAGTTCGGCCATGCCCTGGGCATCGCCCTCCAGGTGCGGGAGCATCTCGGCCTGCTGGCGCGGGTGCGATCCGGCCTCGTAGAGCGCCTTCTGCAGCGCCGCGATTCGCATGTCGATGAAGGCGCTGGCCTTGCCGGACGACAGCGCCAGCCCGTCGCCGGACAACCCGCCGCGCAAGCCCTCCCAGGTGCGGAAAGCGGTCGACAGCACGTCGATGCACCGATCCACGTCCTGGCGAACCGCCGCTGGATCGGCATCCATGGAGCCTTGCTGCAGCAGCGGCAGCAGCAGCGCCGTCAGCGCGGCGGGAAACTTGCGGTGGTTGAGCCGCAGCGATAGCGACAGGCGCTGGGCGGGCGCATCGCTGTATTTCTCGAAGAAGGCGGACACCACTTCCGCCAGGAGCAGGATCTGCCCCATGGGCGAGATCTGCGCGCCCGGCAGGCTGCGCGGATAACCCGTGCCGTCCATGCGCTCGTGGTGCTCCAGCACCGCGGTTTCCACCGACTTCGGGTAGGCCGCCAGCGCGCGGATGACGACCATGGCCGTCACCGGGTGCGCCACCAGGTGCTTGCGGCCCACGCCCGTGATCTTGTGCTCCGGATTGCGCCAGACCGGGTCCATGTGCAGCACGCCGATGTCATGCAGCAGGGACGCGGCGGCCAGCGGCGTGCAATCGCGCTCGCTCCAGCCGCTCTGCACCCCCAGGAACAGCGCCACCAGCATCATGCGCACGCTGTGCGCGAGCAGGTCGCCCCGCTGCTCCCGCATCACCGTCAGCTTGAAGGCCATGGGCCGGGGCAACGGCATGGCACGCACCGGCGCCAGCAGCCGCCCTGCCCCGCCCACGGCGGGCAGCAGCATGCGGACGAGCGGATCGCTGTGGCATTGCGCCTGCGCCATCTCCACCAGATCCGGCAGGGTGATCGCCTCCTGAACGCTCAGTTGCTGGTCGATGGAGCCGCGCAGCTTGTGCTGCACCAGCCGCTCGTAGAGCCGGCTGTCCACGCGGGCGCCCTTGTCCAGCAGCTTGATGCCGCTGTCGGTGTAGATGGCATCCTGCGCCACCACATGGCAGCGTTCGGCCATGTCGGTCACGGCGCGCAGGTAGTGGGAGTCGTCGACCTCGCCCTCGGCAGTCAGGCGATCGGCGGGCGGGAGGGATGCGTTCATGCAGGCAAGAAAGGCGGCTTCGGCAAGCCGCTGCTGCCAAGAATATAAGCCGCTTTCAGGGCCCCGAATCCAAGGCCGGACTGAGAACGTGTTGACGATCTCAGGGTGGCGTACCGGTCACGTCCACGCCGGCGCATCCGTGTCCGGCGGGACCGCAGGCCGCGTCCAACCCGCGGGCGTGCGCTCCAGTACGGCACTGTGGCGCACCGACCGCAGCACGCCGAAACCCGAAGCCGAGGTCTCCAGCCAGGGCGTGCGGTCTGGTGCCTGTGCACGCAGGCCGTGGGGCACGCGCCCCAAGGTGCGCAGCCAATGGCCGGTCTGCGCCAGCGAGACCTGCACATGCCAGCTGCCGCCCTCGCGCTGCTGGCGGCGCAGGGCCGCGGCCGCACCGAAGGCGATGAGGTAGCCCGTGGCCTCGTCCAGGATCTGCAGCGGCAAGGGCTTGGGCCGGCCGTCGCCCACCGCCTCCCCTTCGGCGTGGTTGAAGCCCATGGCCGTCTGCACCAGCGAATCGAAGCCGCGCCGCGTGGCCCACGGCCCCTGCGTGCCATACGCCGTGAGCGACACATAGACGATGCCCGGGCGCTGCTGCGCCACGGCCTCGGGCCCGTAACCCAGCGCCTGCAGGCCTCCGGGCCGGTAGCCCTGTACCCAGACATGCGCCTCGGCCAGCAGCCGCTGCATGGCGGCCCGGCCGCCAGCGCTCCGCAAATCGACATGCACGGAGCGCTTGCCCCGGCTGGTTTCTGCGATGGCGGCGATGTTGGGCAGGTGCGGCGCATTCACCAGCATCACATCCGCCCCGTAGGCCGCCAGCGCCTTGCCGCCCACCGGGCCGGCCAGGATGCGCGTCAGGTCCAGCACGCGCACGCCCTCCAGAGGCCGCTGCCCGGCCGACAGGGGCGGCAAGGCCCGCGGCGGTGCATCGCCGATGCTCTCGATGGTGAACAGCGGCTGTGCCGCCACGGCCTGGCCCTGGGGCGTGGCGTCCCACTGCGCAAAGCTGCGCAGCGCGGTAGCCACCAGGCCGGCCGCCGCTGCGGCGGATTCGAAATCCAGCGCCTTCCAGGCCATCAGCGCCGCCTCGGCATCGGCACGCGTGGCCTGCGCCGGGTCCAGCCCCAGCAGCCGCAGGGCGCCGTCGCGGTGGTGCGCAAAGTTGGCATGGATGCGCACGTGCCCGTCCGCGCAGCGGTACAGGCCCGAGAACGCATCCCACAGATCGGGCACTTCGCCATCCAGGCTGAACCAGCCCGTGCATTCGGTGCTGGCATGCGCCATGTCCACGCCCACCTGCTGGCGCGGTGCCCCGCGCTGGTGGCCCAGTTCGCAAGCCGCCAGGGCGGCGGCTGCGATGCTGGCCTGCGCCGCCGTGCCCACGGCGAACGACGACGGCAGCACGGGGTCTGCGCCCGTCAACGTCGCGCAAGCCAGCGCCTCGGGCGGCAAGGCCGCCTGAGTCCACAGGTCGCGCAGCACCTCCGAAGCAACGGCCATCGCGCACTCCCCTTCTTTTATTGCAGCTCGAAGCCCTGCTCGCGCACGGCCTGCGAGTCCAGGCCGATCTGCACGTTGAAGCGGCCCGGCTCTGCCACATGCTGCAGGCGGGCATTGAAGAACTTGAGCTGTTCCTCCGTGACCGGGAAGCGCAGCACGCGCTCTTCGCCGGGCTGCAGCATCACCTTGCGGAAGTCCTTCAGTTCCTTGACCGGGCGCACCACCGAAGCGGCCACGTCCTGGATGTAGAGCTGCACCACGGTCTCGCCCGCGCGCTGGCCGGTGTTCTTCACCGTCACCGCCGCCTCGATCTGGCCGCCGCGCGCCATGGTACGGCTCGACAGCACCACCTCGGACAGCGCGAAATCGGTATAGCTCAGGCCATAGCCGAACGGGTACAGCGGGCCGGTGACTTCCTCGAAGTACTGCGAGGTGTAGTTGCCCGGCTTGCCTTCGGTGAAGGGCCGGCCCAGGCGGGCGTGGTTGTAATAAGTGGGGATCTGCCCGACCGAGCGCGGGAACGAGATCGGCAGCTTGCCCGAAGGGTTGTAGTCGCCGAAGAGCACGTCGCTGATCGCGTTGCCGCCTTCGGTGCCCGTGTACCAGGTCTCCAGGATGGCGTCGGCCTCCTTCTGCTCCCGCTGCAGCGCCAGCGGGCGGCCGTTCATCAGCACCAGCACCAGCGGCTTGCCCGTGGCCTTGAGCGCGGTGATCAGGTCGCGCTGGCTCTGCGGCAGGTCCAGGCTGGTGCGGCTCGACGATTCGTGCGACATGCCGCGCGCCTCGCCCACGGCGGCCACGATCACGTCGGACCGCTGCGCCACCTTGACGGCTTCCTGGATCATCTCGGCCGGCGTGCGCTTGTCCTGCGTGACCTCGGGCGCATCCCAGTTTAGGAAGTTCAGGTACTCGACGATCTTCTCGTCGTTGGTGATGTTGGCCCCGCGGGCATAGACCACGCGCCCGCCGCTCTGGCCGACGGCCGCGTTCAGCCCTGCCCGCAGGGTCACGGCCAGCTTGTCGTAGCCCGCCGCGGACCAGCTGCCCAGCATGTCGATGGGCGCATCGGCCAGCGGTCCGACCAGCGCGATGGAGGCGTTCTTGGCCAGCGGCAGCGTGCGGTTGCGGTTCTCCAGCAGCACGATGGACTTGCGTGCCACGTCGCGCGCTGCGGGGCGGTCGAGGCGGCTGTCGGCCTTGAGGTCCGCCGGATCGTCCTTGGCCTCGCCGATGCGCAGATAAGGGTTGTGGAACAGGCCCATGTCGTACTTGGCGCCCAGCACTTCGGTCACGGCGTTGTCGATCTCCTGCATGCGCACCTCGCCGGACTGCACCAGGCCCGGCAGCTCCTTCAGGTAGACCGAGTCAGCCATGCTCATGTCGATGCCGGTCTGGATGGCCAGCTTGGCGGCCTCGCGCTCGTCATGGGCCACGCCGTGGCGCGTGAGTTCGACGATGGCGCCGTGGTCGCTCACCGTCACGCCCTTGAAGCCCCAGTCCTTGCGCAGCAGGTCCTGCATGAGCCAGGTGTTGGACGTGGCCGGCACGCCGTTGATGGAGTTCAGCGCCACCATCACGCCGCCCGCGCCGGCATCGATCGCGGCCTTGTAGGGCGGCAGGTAGTCCTGGTACATGCGCATCGGGCTCATGTCCACCGTGTTGTAGTCGCGTCCGCCCTCCACGGCGCCGTACATCGCGAAGTGCTTCACGCTGGCCATGATGCGATCGGCCGGCACCGGCAGCGTGCCCTGGAAGCCTTTCACGGTCGCCCTGGCGATCTGGGACACCAGGTGCGGGTCTTCGCCGAAGCCTTCCGAGGTGCGGCCCCAGCGCGGGTCGCGCGCAATGTCCACCATGGGCGCGAAGGTCATGTCAATGGAATCCGCCGCCGCCTCGCGCGCGGCGGTGCGGGCCATGGTTTCCACCGCGGCCATGTCCCAGCTCGACGCCAGGCCCAGCCCGATGGGGAACGTGGTGCGGTGGCCATGGATCACGTCGTAGGCGAAGAACATGGGAATCTTCAAACGCCCCTTCATGGCCGCGTCCTGCAGCCGGCGGTTGTCCGGACGGTTCACCGAATTGAAGGTGCCGCCCACGCGGCCGGCCGTGATCTCATCCGCCAACTGGGCGATCGGCATCTCGGGGCCGATGCTGATCAGGCGCAGCTGGCCGATCTTTTCCTGCAAGGTCATGCGGCCTACCAGGTCCGCCACGAAAGCCTTCTTGTCGCTCAACAGATTCGTTGCCGGAGCCTGCTGGGCAGAGGCCGCCAAAGCGCCCCAGCCGGCCACCAGGACGAACACCCACGATTTCTTCATTCCGTAACTTTCATAAATGGACTGCAACGTGCGCCGATTTCTGCACGAATCCCCTGCATCTCAGACGGGATCGCCAAGGCACGGATGCTAAGCTAAGCCCATGTTCGTTCGCCGCACCTGAGGGGTGCGCTTCGTTTCGGAATGCATCTTGCCCAGCCCCATCGCGCACAACCGCCCCGCTCTCTGCGGGGTTCGCCCTCCACGGTGACTGCGTCGCCTGCCCCTGGGCTACAGGCGCCACCGGCTCTCCCGGCTCTTTTTTCCCGCCCCACCCTCCAGCCACATCGCGGGGCCGCCGCCGCAGGCACCCGGCTTGCTTGCCTTGCCTCATCCTCTCTTCCACCGACCATCATGCCGATGTCCGTCCGCTCCGCCCCGCGCGTTCGCTCCACCTTTCTGGCCCTGGCCTGCACCGCGTCCATGCTCTGGTCGGCCGGAGCCAGCGCGTTCTCGCTCGACGACGTGACCCAGCAGGCGCGCGCCCTGGTGGACAAGCCCTATGCGGCCCCGGTCAGCAACCTGCCGCCCGTGTTCAGCGGCATGCAGTTCGCCGATTACCAGAAGATGCAGCCCCGGACTGACCGCTTCGAGTGGCGCGACCAGCCCACGCCCTTCCGGCTGAACTTCTACCACCAGGGCATGCACTTCAATGCCCCGGTGCGTATCAACGAGATCACCGACCAGGGCGTACAAGAGATCAAGTACGACCCGGAGCGCTTCGACTTCGGCAACCTCAACTTCGACAAGGGCGCCACCAGCCAGCTCGGCTACGCCGGCTTTCGGGTGCTCTATCCCATCAACCAGCCGGACAAGCTCGATGAGATCGTGAGCTTCCTGGGCGCCAGCTACTTCCGCGTGATCGGCAAGGGCCAGGTCTATGGGCTGTCCAGCCGCGGGCTGGCCATCGACACGGCGCCACCGGGCGGCGAGGAGTTTCCCAACTTCCGCGAGTTCTGGATCCAGCGCCCCGCCGCCAACGACAAGCAGGTCGTGATCTATGCGCTGCTCGACTCGCCGCGCGCCACCGGCGCCTACCAGTTCATCGTGACCCCGGGCGGCAAGGACGCGGTGGTCGATGTGCAGTCGCGCATCTTCGTGCGCGGCGACATCAAGACCCTGGGCATCGCGCCGCTGACGAGCATGTTCCTGTTCGGACCCAACCAGCAGTCGGCCCTCAAGAACGGCAACTTCCGCCCGGCCATCCACGACTCCAACGGCCTGGCGATCCACACCGGCAAGGACGAATGGCTGTGGCGCCCGCTGAACAACCCGCGCCAACTGGCCATCAGCTCCTTCGCGGTCGAGAACCCCAAGGGCTTCGGCCTGCTGCAGCGCGGGCGCGAGTTCGGCCGCTACGAAGACCTCAAGGACCGCTACGACCTGCGCCCCAGCGCCTGGATCGAGCCGCAGGGCAACTGGGGCAAGGGCCATGTCACGCTGATGGAGATCCCCACGCCGGACGAGACCAACGACAACATCGTGGCCTTCTGGACGCCCGAGGGCACCAACCGCAAGGGCGAGATGCTGGAATTTGCCTACCGCATGCACTGGACGACCGACGAGCCCGCGCTGCACGGCGCCGACAACGCCTGGGTGAAGCAGACCCTGCACACCGAAAGCGAGGAACTGCAGGCCAACCTGATCCGCAAGCTGGACGGCGCCAGCGCCTTCATGATCGACTTCGAGGGCCCGGCCGTCGCGCAGCTGCCCAGCGGGGCGGCCATCAACCCGCAGGTCAGCGTGGACAACAACGCCGAACTGCTGGGCGTGAACATCCAGCGCAACCCGGCCATCCAGGGCTGGCGTCTGACGGTGCGCGTGAAGGTGAAGAACCCGGCCCAGCCGGTGGAAATGCGCGCCGCGCTGATGCAGGGCGACAAGGCCATCAGCGAGACCTGGAGCTACCAGATCCCGCCGAACCCGCCGGCGCAGCCGCCGGCCGCCCCGGCCGCCAAGCCCTGAGCGGCGGACAGCAACAAGAAAAAGGCCCGGCAGAACCGGGCCTTTTTCTTGGCAAAGCGAAAACGAAGGGTCAGCGGATCAGCGTCACGCCGGTCTTGGCCTGCAGCGCGTCGAAGCTCACTTCGGGCGCCAGTTCCACCACCTTGAGACCCTCGGGCGTCACGTCCAGCACGGCCAGGTCGGTGATGATGCGGTCCACCACGCCCACGCCCGTCAGGGGCAGCGTGCACTCGGGCAGGATCTTCAGGTCTTCGGTGCCGTCCTTCTTCTTGGCGACGTGCTCCATCAGCACGATCACGCGCTTCACGCCGGCCACCAGGTCCATGGCGCCGCCCATGCCCTTGACCATCTTGCCGGGGATCATCCAGTTGGCGAGGTCGCCCTTGGCGCTCACCTGCATGGCGCCGAGGATGGACAGGTTGATCTTGCCGCCGCGGATCATGGCGAACGACTGATCGCTGCCGAAGATGGACGAGCCGGGAATGGTCGTCACCGTCTGCTTGCCGGCGTTGATGAGGTCGGCGTCCACCGCGTCCTCTGTCGGAAAGGCGCCGATGCCGAGCATGCCGTTCTCGGACTGCAGCCACACTTCCTTGGTGCCCGTGTGGTTGGCCACCAGCGTGGGAATGCCGATGCCGAGGTTCACGTAGAAGCCGTCTTCCAGCTCCTGCGCCGCGCGTGCGGCCATCTGGTCTTGGGTCCAGGGCATGTCAGGCTCCTTCTTTCTTGTTGGCGGGCACGGTCGGCACAGGCAGTTCGCTGCCGGCGGCGGCCTGGGCGATCACGGCCTGGGCTTCGACCTTGGCGGCCACGGGATCGACGGGCGCAGCGGCGCTCACGGTGCGTTTCTCGATGCGCTTTTCGGGGTTCGGGTTGTGCACGATGCGGTGCACGTAGATGCCGGGCAGGTGCACGTCGTCGGGCGCGATCTGGCCGGTCTCGACGATCTCCTCGACCTCGACGATGCAGACCTTGCCGGCCGTGGCGGCCGCGGGGTTGAAATTGCGCGCCGTGAGGCGGAATTGCAGGTTGCCCGACTTGTCGGCGCGGTGTGCCTTGACCAGCGCCACGTCGGGCACCAGCGCGCGCTCCATCACGTAGGTTTCGCCGTCGAACTCGCGCAGTTCCTTGCCCTCGGCGACGATGGTGCCCACGCCGGTCTTGGTGAAGAAGGCCGGAATGCCCGCGCCGCCGGCGCGCAGCTTCTCGGCCAGCGTGCCCTGGGGCGTGAACTCCAGCTCCAGCTCGCCGGCCAGGTACTGGCGCTCGAACTCCTTGTTCTCGCCCACATAGGACGAGATCATCTTCTTGATCTGGCGCGTCTCCAGCAGCTTGCCCAGGCCGAAGCCGTCCACGCCCGCATTGTTGGAAATGACGGTGAGCTGCTTGGCGCCGGAATCGCGCAGCGCATCGATCAGCGCCTCGGGGATGCCGCACAGCCCGAAGCCGCCCACGGCCAGCAGCTGGCCATCGGCCACGACGCCCTTAAGCGCCTCGTCCGCGGAAGGGAAAACCTTGTTCACTGGAGTCTCCTCATCAAGATGGATGCGCTACGATACTACGTACCATCTTAAGTAGTTCCCCCTAAATATTTTCACCACCATGGACGTTGCCGACTACCGCCTGGCTTTCGACATGGCGCCCGTCGGGCTGGTCATCTCGCGCAACCGCACCATGGTGGACTGCAACCGGCACGTCTGCGAGATGTTCGGCGCCTCGCGCGAGCTGCTGATCGGCCAGTCGTTCCGCATCCTCTACCCGTCCGCCGACGAGTACGAGCGCCTGGGCAAGCGCATGGAGCCCATCCTGAACGCCAAGGGGCACTACGCCGACAACCGCATCATGAAGCGCGCCAGCGGCGAGGTCTTCTGGTGCCACGTCTCCGGCCGCGCGCTCAACCGCGAGGCGCCGCATGAATCGGGCATCTGGAGCTTCGAGGACCTCAGCTCGCAGCGCCCGGTGAAGGCCGAACTCACCGGCCGCGAGCGCGAGGTGGCCGCACGGCTGCTGGACGGCATGACCTCCAAGGAGATCGGCCGCGCGCTCGACATCAGCCACCGCACGGTCGAGATCTACCGCGCGCGGCTGATGCGCAAGTACGGCGCCTCCACGGCGGGCGATCTGGTGCAGAAGCTGCTGGCCGGTTGAACCGTATAAAAAAGTGAGCAGCTTGCGCTTGTCAGACAAGCGATTCAGATAGATTCATATCTGAATCCGTTGATGGATAAGCGCAAGCAGCTATCAAATTTGACAAGCACCCGGCGCATGGCGGCCGGCCGATCCGCCCCCCCCCTGCCTGCCCCATGACGACGCCCCCTGCGCCCGCCGACACGGACTCCGCCCTCGCCTTCGCGCCCCACGCCGCGCTGGCCCGCGCGCTGTTGCCCCATGCGCTGGACGCCGCCACCGCCGGCGACGGCGCGCACGACCTGGCCCACCTGCAGCGCGTGTGGCGCAACGTGCAGCGCATTGCCGCCGTGGAAGGCGGCGATACCGAACTGCTGCTGGCCGCCACGCTGCTGCACGACTGCGTGCATGTGGAGAAGAACGCGCCCCACCGCGCCCAGGCCTCGCGCCTGTCGGCCGACAAGGCCGCCGGTGTGCTGGCCGGGCTGGGCTGGACGGAAGCACGCATCGCGGCCGTGGGCCACGCCATCGCCGCGCACAGCTTCAGCGCCGGCATCGCGCCGCAAAGCCTGGAGGCGCGCATCCTGCAGGACGCGGACCGGCTGGACGCCATCGGCCTGGTGGGCGCGGCGCGCTGCTTCGCCGTGGGCGGGCGCATGGGCCGTGCGCTCTACGATCCGGTGGACGCCCGCGCCGAGCGGCGCCCGCTGGACGACGGCCGCTTCACGCTCGACCACTTCCAGACCAAGCTGTTCCACCTGGCCACGGGCTTCCAGACCGCCGAGGGCGCCCGGCTGGCCGCCGTCCGGCAACAGCGGCTGCGCGACTTCTACGACGGCTTTCTGGACGAAATCACGGCAGGATAGACACGACCATGACCCAGGACTGGAATGATCTGCAAGCCACCCGCGCCGCGTGGTACGCGGCCTATGTGCGCGGCGACACGGACGTCCTCGCGCAGTTGCAGGACCCGGCCTTCTTCGTCGTGAGCGAGGCGGGCACCGAAACCCGCGCGCAGCAGCTCGGCGGCATTGCGGCGGCCGTCCGCGAGCGGCGCTGGTTCCCGGCCGGAAGCCGCACGGAAGATCTGGAGCGGGCCTTGCACCCGGTCAGCGACGGCGTGGTGGAGGTGCGCGGCACCGGCCGCATCGTCACCCCGCGCGGCGCGCTGCCCGCCGTGCAGTTCACCGAGCGGTGGCACCGTACCGGCGCCGGCTGGCGCGCGCTGCATCTGCACTACCTGCCCACCGCCGCCTGACTGGAGCGATCTGAGCGCCGCGCGCGCTGCAGCAGCGCCCGCTCAGAAGCTCAGTGCAGCTTGAGCCGGCCGGACACCCGCTGCTGCAGCAGCCGCGCCAGCGCCAGCACCACCGTCTTGCCCACGCCCAGGATGGCGCGGTGGTGGTTCAGGTGCAGGGACATGTACATCCACTTGGCGATCAGGCCTTCGACGAAGAAGTTGCGCCCGCCCAGGCCGCCCATGAGGTTGCCCACGCCCTTGTTGTCGCCCAGCGAGACCAGCGAGCCGAAGTCCTTGTAGACGAAGGGCTCCGTCACTTCCTGCTCGCGCAGCAAGGCACCCAGCACGCGGGCCAGGTAGTCGGCCTGCTGGTGCGCGGCCTGCGCGCGGGCCGGCACGGTCTTGCCGTCCACCCACGGGCAGGCGGCGCAGTCGCCGAACGCCAGGATGTCCGGGGCCGAGGTGCGCAGGCGGTCGTCCACGATGAACTGGTTGAGGCGGTTCACCTCCAGTCCCATGGCCGCATTGGCATCCGCCGCCTTGATGCCGGCCGCCCAGACGACCAGGTCGGCCGGAATCTCCCCGCCGGCCGTCACCAGGGCGCCGGGGCGGATCTCGGTCACGCGGGTGCCCGTCAGCACGTTCACCTGCTTGCGGCGCAGGGCCACTTCGGCCTGGCCCGAAATTTTCTCGGGCAGCCCGCCCAGGATGCGGCTGCCGCCCTCGACCAGGGTGATGTCCAGGCGGAACCGCTGGCTGCTGCCCAGGCTCTCCAGCAGCTCGGCGTGGGCCTCCAGCAATTCGGCCGACAGCTCCACGCCCGTGGCACCCGCGCCGACGATGGCGATCGACAGCGCGCGGTTGTCGGCAAACGAAGCACGGGCGCAGGCGCCCAGCCAGTCCGCATGGAAACGCTGCGCATCGCGCACGTTCTCCAGCAGATAGGCGTGCTCGATGCCCGGCGTGCCGAACGCGTTGGAGCCGCTGCCGATGGCCAGCACCAGCCGGGTGAAGCTCACCGTGCGGCGCGGCACGAGCAGGTCGCCCTCGGCATTGCGGATCTCGCCCAGCTCGATGGTCTTGCGGGCGGCGTCCAGCCCGATCAAGTCGCCGATGGCAAAGCCGAAATGGTTGCGCCGCGCCAGCACGGGGTAGGACAGGCCTTCCTGGTGGGCATCCAGCGTGCCGGCGGCCACTTCGTGCAGCGTGGGCTTCCAGATGTGGAAGGGAGAGCGGTCCACCAGCAGTACGCGCTCGCGGCCCTGCCGGGCGCCCAGGCTGCGGCCCAGACGGGCGGCCAGCTCCAGGCCGCCGGCGCCGCCGCCCACGATCACGATGTCCGAATGCATGAATTGGTTCTCCTAGGGCAATGGGCCAGTTTATTGCGCGCACCCCCTTGACAGTGCGCCTGCAGCAATTTGCCCCAAAGAAGACGCCGTCTTCCTACAAAGGCCCTCTTCCAAAGAGAAAAGGCCCGCAGCCGAAAAGCTGCGGGCCTTGCGGAACACGGAAGGCGTGCCGATCAGCGCAGGTCGAAGCGGTCCAGCTCCATGACCTTGGCCCAGGCCGCCACGAAGTCCTGCACGAACTTCGCCTTGGCATCGGCGCTGGCGTACACCTCGGCCACCGCGCGCAGCACGGCGTTGGAGCCGAAAACCAGATCGACGCGCGTGCCGGTCCACTTCTTCTCGCCGGTCTTGCGGTCGCGGCCCTCGAACCCGTCGCCAGCGGCCTTCCACTCGGTGGACATGTCCAGCAGGTTGGCGAAGAAGTCGTTCGTCAGGGCGCCGGGCGTGGCGGTGAGCACGCCGTGCGCGCTACCGCCCACGTTGATGTTGATGGCGCGCAGGCCGCCCACCAGCACGGTCATCTCGGGCGCCGTCAGGGTCAGCAGCTGGGCCTTGTCCAGCAGCAGCACCTCGGCCGGCACGCTGTAGCGGGCCTTGGTGTAGTTGCGGAAGCCATCGGCCACCGGTTCCAGCACGGCGAAGGATTCCACATCGGTCTGGTCCTGGCGGGCATCGGCGCGGCCGGGGGTGAACGGGACGGTCACCTCCACGCCCGCCGCCCTGGCAGCCTGCTCCACCCCGGCGGCGCCCGCCAGCACGATCAGGTCGGCCAGCGAGATGCGCCTGTCCCCGTCGGCACCCTTGTTGAAGTCGCGCTGGATGCCTTCCAGCACCGGCAGCACGCGGGCCAGCTGCTCGGGCTGGTTCACGGCCCAGTCCTTCTGCGGAGCCAGGCGGATGCGCGCCCCGTTGGCGCCACCGCGCTTGTCGGAGCCGCGGAAGGTGGAGGCCGAGGCCCAGGCCGTGCCCACCAGGTCCTGCACCGTGAGGCCCGACGCCAACACGCGCTGCTTGATGGCGGCCACGTCGGCGGCATCGATCAGGTCGTGCGTCACGGCCGGGATCGGGTCCTGCCAGAGCAGCTCTTCCTTCGGCACTTCGGGGCCCAGGTAGCGGGCACGCGGGCCCATGTCACGGTGGGTGAGCTTGAACCAGGCGCGGGCGAAGGCTTCGGCGAAGGCCTGCGGGTTGTCCAGGAAGCGGCGCGAGATCTTCTCGTAGGCCGGATCGAAGCGCAGCGACAGGTCGGTCGTGAGCATGGTCGGCACGCGCTTCTTGGACGGGTCATGCGCATCCGGGATGGTGGCCGGCGCGTTCTTGGCCTGCCACTGGTGGGCACCGGCAGGGCTCTTGGTCAGCTCCCACTCGAACTTGAACAGGTTCTCGAAGAACTCGTTGCCCCACTGGGCGGGCGTGCTCGTCCAGGTCACTTCCAGGCCGCTGGTGATGGCGTCGCCGGCCTTGCCGGAGCCGAAGCTGCTGGCCCAGCCCAGGCCCTGGTGCTCCAGGCCTGCGGCCTCGGGTTCGGGGCCGCCATGGTCGGCCGCACCGGCGCCGTGGGTCTTGCCAAAGGTGTGGCCGCCGGCGATCAGTGCGACGGTTTCCTCGTCGTCCATGGCCATGCGGGCGAAGGTTTCGCGGATGTCGTGCGCAGCGGCGACCGGATCGGGGTTGCCCTCGGGGCCTTCGGGGTTCACGTAGATCAGGCCCATCTGCACGGCGGCGAGGGGGTTCTCGAGCACGCGCTCCTTCTCGTGCCCGTGCATGGCGGGCTCGGCCACCAGGGTGCCGTCGCCAGGCGTGCCCTTTCCGTAGCGCGCATCGCCGCCCAGCCAGGTCTTTTCGCTGCCCCAGTACACGTCCTGGTCAGGTTCCCAGGTGTCCTCGCGGCCACCGGCGAAGCCGAAGGTGCGGAAGCCCATGGTTTCCAGCGCCACGTTGCCGGTCAGCACCAGCAGGTCGGCCCAGGAGATTTTCTGGCCGTACTTCTGCTTGATCGGCCAGAGCAGGCGGCGGGATTTGTCGATGTTGACGTTGTCGGGCCAGCTGTTGAGCGGGGCGAAGCGCTGCTGTCCGCGGCCTGCGCCGCCACGGCCGTCACCCGTGCGGTAGGTGCCGGCGGCATGCCAGGCCATGCGCACGAACTGCGGGCCGTAATGGCCGAAGTCGGCCGGCCACCAGTCCTGCGAATCGGTCATCAGCGCGCGCAGATCCTTCTTGAGCGCCTCGTAGTCGAGCTTCTTGAATTCCTCGGCGTAGTTGAAGCTGCCGCCCAGCGGATCGGACTTGGCCGAGTGCTGGTTGAGCAGGTCCAGGCGCAGCTGGTTGGGCCACCAGTCCTTGTTGATGGTGCCGCCGGTGGTGGCTGCGGCGTGGAACGGGCACTTGCTAGCTGCTTCTTGCGTCATGGGGCACTCCTCTGGCTGTTGGGATGCCCGCATCGTAGAGATTGCGCCACCGGCCGCAAAGCCAATTCATTAGATGCCGGGAATAGTTATTTTCTAAAAGCAGGCGGGCCCGCAGGGCACGGCGGCGCCCCCCTGCGGAGGCGCCGCATCCGGGCCATCAGCCGGCCGCGCCCTGGTGCAGAGGCAGGCCCGGCGTCTCCAGCACCGTGCGCAGCACGCGGCCATGCGTGGAGTCCGTCACATGGAGCGTGCGCCGGTCGGCACCGCCGAAGGCCAGATTGGTCGTGGAGCTGCCGGGCATGCCGCGCAGCACCCGTTCCGGCTCGGCCCGGCCGTTGAGGACCCAGACCACGCCCAGGCCGGGGTTGGCGACCAGCACCCGGCCCTGCGCATCCACCGCCAGGCCGTCCGGGCCGCTGGGGCCGTACGAGGTGAAGAACTGGCTCACCTTGGCCACGCTGCCGTCGGGCAGCAGCGGCACGCGCCACACGCAGTTGCCGCGCGTGACGGCCAGGTACAGCACGCGGCCATCGGGCGACAGCGCCACGCCGTTGGGGCTGGGCACGTTGTGCAGCAGTAGGTCGAGCTGGCCGTTGGGGCGCAGGCGGTACAGGCGCCCGGACGGGTCGTGCAGGCCGCTCTGCCCCTGGTCAGTGAAGTACAGGTTGCCTTCGGCGTCGAAGACCAGGTCGTTCACGCCCTTGAAGCGTTCGCTGTTGCGGCGCTGCAGATAGGGCGAGACCTGGCCGGTGGCCACGTCGAGCCGCATCAGCCCGTTCTTGTAGTCGGTGATGAGCAGCGTGCCGGCATCCAGGAACTTCATGCCGTTGGGCTCGCCGTCGTATTCGGCCACGAGGCTCCAGGCGCCCTGCGGGTCGATGCGGAAGATGCGGCCCCAGGGGATGTCGCTCACATAGAGGTTGCCGGCGCCGTCGAACACCGGGCCTTCGAGGAACGAATCGGTGACCGTGCCGCCGCGGTTAGCGTCGGCCCAGTCGCTGCGCTGGGGGCGGCGCAGCGCATCGGGCATGGTGGAAAAGACGTCCAGTTCACGGACCAGCGGGGCTTGCAGCAAATACATGACAGCGATCTTCCTTCTTCTGTCTTCAAGGGGCTGGGGCAAAGCCGTACAGCCGCGCCGGGTTGTCCACCAGGATGCGGTCCATGACCGCAGGGGAGCCCGCCCAGGCCTGCAGCAGATCCACCAGGTCGGCGTCGTTCACCGTGCCGGGCGCCTCGGTGGTGTGCGGCCAGTCGCTGCCCCACACCAGCCGATCGGGCGCGGCCTGCACCAGGGCGTGGCCCAGCGGCAGCGTGTCGGCGTAGCCCGGGCCGTGCGCCGTGGAGCGCATGTAGGCGCCCGAGAGCTTGACCCAGGTGTCGCCCGCGTCCAGCAGCTCCCGCAGCACGCGGTAGGCGCCGCCGCCCGGGCCCTCGGCCGGGTCGATGCGCCCCATGTGATCGATGACCAAAGGCACCGGCAGGGCCTTCAGCCGGGCCGCGAGCGCCACGATCTGCTCCGGCTGGGCGAACACCTGGATATGCCAGCCGCCGCAGTCGGCATGGCGCGCGACCTTGCTTGCGAGCGTGGCCAGCATCTCCGGCGTGGTCGTGCCCCAGGACTGCGGCGAGACGAAGTTCACCCGCAGCCCGCGCACCCTGCGCGCGGCCAACTGGGCCAGCGCGTCGTCGCTCACGGCAGCGTCCACCACCGCCACGCCGCGTGCGCTGTCGCCGAACTGGTCCAGCGCATCCAGCGTGCAGGCGTTGTCGGTGCCGTAGGTCGATGGCGTGACCACCACCGTGCGCGCCGTGCCCAGACGCTGCTGCAGCTGCTGGTAGGCCGCCACCGGCGCATGAGGCGGCGTGCGCGCCCAGTGCGGCGACGGCGCAAAACGCGCATCGAAGATGTGCATGTGGCTGTCGCAGGCCAGCACCGGCAGCACGCGCGACGGCCGGTTGGTGCCCACAGAGTGGGGAACCCGTGCGTGAACGCTGATGTCCTGCGTGCCGGGCATTGCCGCCCTCACTGTTTGTCGAAACCCGAACGCGCCGCCACCTGGCCCCAGAGCGCCGAGCTCTCCGAGAGCAGCGCAGAGAAAGCGGCGGCATCCACATGGCGCGGCTGCGCCGCAACGCTAGCGGAAAACGCCTTCATGTCGGGCGATGCCATGGCCGTGGCAATCTCTTTTTGCAGACGCTGCAGCACCGCCGATGGCGTGCCCTTGGGCGCCCACAGGCCCGTCCAGTTGATCACGCCGAAATCCTTCACGCCGGATTCGGCAAACGTGGGCACCTGGGGCAGCAGAGCAATACGCTGGTCACCGCTGATACCCAGCATGCGCAGCTTGCCGCCCTGCACATTGCTGACCACGCCGGACGGCGAGGCGAACTGCATGTCGATGGTGTTGCCCAGTACGGCCTGCGTAGCCTCTGCGGCACCCTTGAAGGGCACGTGCAGCAGCTTGACGTTGGTTGCCAAGCCCAGCGCCTCGGCCGCAAAGTGCGGCAGCGTGCCTGCGCCGCCGCTGCCGTAGGTCACACGCCCCGGGTTGGCCTTGGCGAATGCCAGCAGTTCGGGCAATGTCTTGTAGGGAGAGCTGGCGCTGACGACCATGGACATGGGTGCGAAGACAAAGGCGCTCACCGGCACCAGATCGGCGTTGTAGTCGAAAGGCAGCCTCTTGAAGATGTGCGGCAGCAGTGCATAGCTGGTGTCATTGGCGAGCAGCGTGTAGCCATCGGCTTCCGAGCGCGCCACTTGCGTGCTGCCGATGGTGCTGCTGGCTCCCGGCTTGTTCTCGACAATGAAGCTCTGCCCGGTTTGTTCACCCAGCTTCTGGGCGATCTTGCGCGTCACCACGTCGACGGCACCACCGGCTGCATAGGGAACAACGATCTTTACAGGCCGGGCCGGCCACTCGGTCTGCGCGGCGGCCACGCCGCTCAGGGACACGGCAAACGTTGCAAGCAAGGCGGCGACGACGGTGCGACGGAAAGACGGTGCGGAGGAGAAGGACATTGTGGAAGTCTCCTGTTGATGAAGAAATGTGCAAAGGGTGGTGCTGCCGCCGTCACTCGGCCTTCAGATCCAGATCCTTGGCGATCTGCGTGTAGGTGGCGACTTCGCGCTCCACCTGCGCGGCGAAGGTCTGGCCGCAGGTGGAATCGGCGTCCAGTCCCAGGCCGCGCAGCTTGGCGGCGGCGTCTTTGCTTTGGGCGAAATCGCGGGCCGCCGTCTCCAACTGCCGGGCGATGGGTTCGGGCAGGCCGGCAGGCGCCAGCACGCCGTACCAGGCGTCGGCCGAATAGTTGCCGCCGCCGGACTCGGCGAAAGTGGGTACCTGAGGCAGCAGCGACGAGCGCTTGGGCGAGGCCACGGCCAGCGCCGCCAGCTTGCCGCTCTGGAGCTGCGGCAGCACGGAGCCCAGGGTGGCGAACGAGCTGTCGAGCTGGCCGCCCATCAGGTCGGTGACCACGGGTGCCGCGCCTTTGTAGGGCACGTGGTTGAGCTTCAGGCCGTTGGCGCGGGCGAACATCTCGGTGGCGAAGTGGCCCGAGCTGCCCACGCCGGCCGTACCGGCGGTGACGCGGCCCGGCTCCTGCCGGGCACGGGCCATGTAGTCGGCCAGCGTCTTCACCGGCAGGCCCTGCCCCACCACCAGCACCGTCGGGCTGGTGGCCACGGTGCACAGCGGCTTGAACGACTTGACCGCGTCGAACTTCACCCGGCCGCTGTAGAGCCCCGGAATCATCGTGTGGTTGGTGGCGCCGAACAGCAGCGTGTAGCCATCGGCCGGCGCGCTGGCCACGGCCTGCGCGGCCAGGATGGTGTTGGCGCCGGGCTTGTTGTCGATGATGAAGGGCTGGCCCAGCGCGCGGCTGGCGTGGTCGGCGAAAGCGCGGGCGACCACATCGGTGGGGCCGCCGGCCGCAAAGCCCACCACCAGCTTCACCGGCTTAGCAGGGTAGCCGCCCGCCTGCGCGAAGCAGGCGGCGGATGCTATCGATACGGTAGCTACCAGCGCTTTGGGAATAAGCGCCACGAGCCATTTGTTCTTCATCATTTCGTCGTCTCCTTCAATCCATGCGGATGCCGCTGGTGCGGATCACGCGGGCCCACTGGGCGGCTTCTGCCTGCACGAACGCCGCGAACTCCTGCGCACTGGAGCCCACGCCCTGCACGCCCAGTTCGGCAAATCGCCTCTTCACCTCCGGGCTGGCGACGATGGCGCGGGTCTCGGCCTCCAGCCGCTGCAGCACGGGCTGGGGCGTGCCTGCGGGCGCGAACAGGCCGTTCCACTCGTTCACCTGGAAGCCGGGCACGCCGGATTCGGCCAACGTGGGCACCTGCTCCCACCCCTCGGTGCGCCGCGCCGAGGTGATGGCCAACGCGCGCAGCTTGCCGCTCTTGACGAAGGGGCCGCTGGCCGTGGTGGCGCTGAACATCACATCCACCTGCCCGCCGATCAGATCGGTGAGCGCCGGGGCGCCGCCCCGGTAGGGGATGTGCGTCATCGAAACCTTGGCGCCCTGCTTGTACAGCTCGCCCGCCAGGTGCTGCGCACCGCCGTTGCCGGCCGATGCATAGGTGATTCGCCCCGGCTGGGCGCGCGCCGCCGTGGCCAGGTCGGCCACCGACTGCAGCGGCGACGATGCCGGCACCACCATCAGCAGCGGCACCTGCAGCACGAGCGAGATGGGCGCGAAGTCCTTCGCCGCGTCGTACGGCAGCTTGGCGAACAGGCTCGGGTTGACGGTGAAGGCCGTGGCGTCGAGCAGCAGCGTGTAGCCGTCCGGCGCGGCCTTGGCCACGGCGGCTGCGCCGATCGTCCCGCTGCCGCCCGGGCGGTTGTCCACCACCACCTGCTGCCCGAGCCGGCCCGACAGCTGCGTGGCTAGCAGGCGTGCTGTGTTGTCGGCATTGCCGCCTGCCGGGTACGGCACGACGAGCTTAATAGGCTTGTCCGGCCAGGCGCCCTGCGCCTGCACGGGCAGCGCGGCCACAGCCAGACATGCAAAAGTGATAGCTTCCAGCGCTTGATGGATAAGCGCTGCAGGCCGTTTTGGCTCGAATTTTCTCATGGTGTTGTCTCCGGTCTCGGGCGACGCTGCGCGCCGCTTCTTTGTGCAATCAGGCGGCCGGCTCCAGGCCGGGCACCCCAGGGGCAGGCACGCAACGCTGGCGTGCCCTGCCCTTCACTCCCTGCGCACGCGCAAGCTCACGCCGGCACGACGGCGGGGGTGCGGCCCAGCACCTGCAGCAGGTTCTTGGCCGCGCCCACGCCCATGTTCACGTAGGCGTCGCTGGTCACGCCGCCGATGTGCGGCGAGAGGATGAAGTGCTGCTCGCCCTGGAACGGGTGGCCGGCGGTCATCGGCTCCACGGCGAAGCTGTCCAGCCCGGCCGCCATGACCTGGCGCGACCGCACGGCCTCCAGCAGCGCGGCCTCGTCGATCAGGCCGCCGCGCGCGGTATTCACCACGATCACGCCGCGCTTGCACTGCGCCAGCGTGGCGGCGTTCAGCATGCCGCGGTTCTCGTCGGTCAGCGGGCAGTGCAGCGAAATGGCATCCGACTCGCGCCAGATGGTTTCGAGCGGCACGCTCTGCACGTAGTCGGGCAGGTTCTTGGCGAACGGGTCGAAGCCGATCACGCGCATGCCCAGCGCATCGGCCATCTTGGCGAAGCGCAGGCCGATGGCGCCCAAGCCCACCAGGCCCACGGTGCGGCCGCCCAGCTCCAGGCTCTTATGCGTGGCCTTATCCCAGTGGCCGGCGTGCATGCGCGCGTCCAGTGCCACCACCGATTTGGCGCAGGCCAGCAGCAGCGCCAGCGCTTGCTCGGCCACCGCCGCGGCGTTGGCGCCCACGGCGGCCACCACCTCGATGCCGCGCGCCTTCGCCGCGACCTTGTCGATGGTGTCGGTGCCGCTGCCGTGCTTGGAGATGACTTTCAGCGAAGGCGCCGCGTCCATCACGGACGCGCCCACCTTGCCGTAGCGCACGATCATGGCTACCGGGTCATGCTGCTTGGCCAACGCGACCAGATCGTCCTCCGTCGGCGTCTTGCCCGCGTAGACGATGTCGAAGCCCTGCAGCAGATCCAGCGCTTGCTGAGCCAGGTCGGCGCCCGTGATGAGGATGGTGCCGGCGCTCACAGCGATTCCCCTTCCTTCAGCATGCCGGCGGCGCGCAGTGCGGCGGGCAGCCACTTCGACGCCGTGTCGCCCCGGGCGATCGCCTCGATGCGGGCGGCCTCGTCGGCCACCTTCTTGTCGGCCAGGGCCATCATGGCGGGGGCCTTGGCGCGCTCGATCACGACCACGCCGTCGGCGTCGCCCACCACCAGGTCGCCCGGGTTCACGACGGTGCCGCCGGCCGAGATGGAGTGGTTGATGCGGCCGGGCACGAACTTGGTCGGGCCCGCAGGGTTGAAGCCTGCGCTGAACACGGGGAAGTCGAGTTCCAGGATCTCCAGCTTGTCGCGGATGGCGCCATCCACGATCACGCCGGCGAGGCCGATCTTCTTGCAGGCGCTGAGCATCAGCGTGCCCATCAGTGCGGCGGTCTGGTCGCCCTTGCCGTCGATCACCAGCACATCGCCGGGTTTCGCCAGCGCGATGGCGGCGTGGATCATGAGGTTGTCGCCGGGGCGCACCTCGACGGTGAAGGCCGGGCCCGCCACCTTCATGCTCTGGTGCACGGGGGCGACGCGGGCGTGCATGGTGCCGCGGCGGCCGGCCACGTCGGCCAGGATGGCGGCCTGGAAGGTCGCGGCCTTGGCAACGACGTCGGCGCCCACGCGCTCGATGTCACGGATCATTTCGGGAAGTTGGCTCATGGTGATGCTCGTTGGGTGAGATGAAAGAAAAATGGGAGATAGCTGGCCCCACGGCCGCCGCAGTTCGGTAGCGGCAGCCCGCGGCCCTCATTCGGCTTTGATGTTTCCGTCCTTGATGACCTTGGCCCACTTGGCGGAGTCGGCCTTCTGCAGGTCGCCCAGCTGTTTGGGCGTGCCGCCCACCAGCGTGACGCCGAGCTTGTCGGCCAGGGACATGACGGCCGGGTCCTTCAAGGCGCTGTTGATTTCGTGGTTCAGGCGCTGCACCACGGCAGCTGGCGTCTTGGCGGGCGCGAACACGGCCTGCCATTGCTCGACCACGAAGTCCTTCATGCCAACCTCGCCCATGGTGGGCACGGCGGGCAGCGCCTTGAGCCGCTGGCCCGAAGTGACGGCCAGCGCGCGCAGCTTGCCGGCCTGCACGTGCGGCAGCGCGGCGGCCACCGGGGCGAATAGGAATTGCACCTGGCCCGCCAGCGTGTCCTGCAGGGCCGGCGTATCGCCCTTGTAGGGCACGTGGATGAAGCGCGCGCCCGTCTGCTGCTGCAGCAGTTCGCCCTGCATCTGCAGGATGGTGCCGTTGCCGCCGGAGGCGAACGCCAGCTGGCCGGGCTGGGCCTTGGCGGCGGCCACGAGATCGGCCACGGTCTTGAAGGGCTGGTCGGCGCCTACCACCAGGATGTGCGGAATGGTGCCGATGGTCACCACCGGCTCGAAGCCGGCGATGGGGTCGTAGGGCAGCTTGCCCATCAGGTGCGGCGCGATGGCTTGCGGGCCGATGGAAGTGCCGAGCACGGTGTAGCCGTCCGGCGCGGCCTTGGCGACATAGGCGGCGCCGATGGTGCCGGTGGCACCCGCCTTGTTGTCCACGATCACGTTGGTACCGAGCGCCGTGCCCACGCGCTGGGCCACGTTGCGGCCCAGCACGTCGGTGCTGCCGCCCGGCGGGTACGGCACGACCCAGGTGATGACCTTGCCGGCGGGCCAGTCGGATTGCGCCAGCGCGGGCGCCACGCCCAGTGAACCCAGCAGCAGCGCGCCCGCGGAGGCGACCAGGCTGCGGCGGCCAATGCCGGCGGCGCCAAGGTGGCGCATCGGCGGAGAAAGGAAGTCGGTCATGGTTTGTCTCGGTGTGGTTGTTTTGAAAGGCATTCAGGGCGCAGCCGGCACGGGCGGGAAGCCGTAGAGCGCGGCCGGGTTGTCCACCAGCACGCGGTGCAGCGTGGCGGCGCCGTCCGTCTGCCGAACCCAGTCGGCCAGGCGGTCCACCTGCTGTGCGTCATCCGGCAGCGGCTGCACGCCGGCCGCGGCCGTGGCGTGGGGCCAGTCGCTGCCCCAGACCACGCGCTCCGGCGCCGCGCGCAGGTAGCTGGCGGCCAGCGCATCGAGCGCCGGGTCGTCCACCGCATGGTGCTCGCTCACGATGTAGCCGCCCGAGAGCTTGATCCACGCGCGCCCGTCCTGCAGCAGCGCCAGCAGCAGCGCATGGGCCGCGTGGCGCCCGGCCAGCGCGGGCGCGATGCGGCCGAAGTGGTCGAACACCAGCGGCACGGGCAGCTGCCGCAGCACGCTCGCCTGCTGCGCCAGCAGGTCCGGCGCCATCAGCAGTTGCAGATGCCAGCCCAGCGGCGCGATGCAGCGCGCCAGCGGCAGCAGCGAGTCCACCGTGCCCGCCACGCCCAGCGACAGGTTGAGCCGCACGCCGCGCACGCCCGCTTGGTGCAGGCGCTGCAGCTCTGCATCGCTCTCCCGGCCGCTGATCACCGCCACGCCGCGCGCGTCCGCGCCCAGCGCCGCCAGGCCTTCCAGCATGCAGCGGTTGTCGGTGCCGTAAGTGGACGGCGTGACCAGCACCGCGCGCTGGGTGCCGATGCGCCGCTGCAGGGCGCGCAGGTCTTGCACGTCCGCGTCCGCCGGCCGCAGGCGGGCGGCAGGGTCGGCCGGGAAGCGGCTGTCATACAGGTGCACATGGCAGTCGCAGGCGCCTGCCGGCAGTGCGGTGCGCGGCGAGGCGGTGCCGGCCGAGAAAGGCACAGAGCCGTGCTCAGGCATGGCGGACCGGTCGTCGTGGGCCATGGCGAGCGTCGTCATGCGTCGAGAGGCGTCGGAGGGACGGACGGGGATCAGTCCAGGCTGGCGCCGGAGTCCTTGACGATCTTGGCCCAGCGGGGCACCTCGGCCTTGAGCAGCGCGCTGAACTTCTCCGGCGTGCCGCCCAGCACGTCGCCGCCCTCGGACTTCAGCTTCTCGGCCACGTCCGGCTGGGCGAGCGCCTGGTTGATGGCCTTGTTGAGCGTCTGGATGATGGGCGCGGGGGTGCCCGCGGGCGCCAGCACGCCGAACCACGATACAGCCTCGAAATCCTTGTAGCCGGACTCGGCCAGCGTGGGCGTGTCGGGCAACTGGGCCGAGCGCTTGAGGGAGGTGATCGCCACCGCGCGCAGCTTGCCGTTGCGCACCTGGCCCAGCAGCGTGGGCACGGACGACATGTACAGGTCGATCTGCCCGCCCACCAGGTCGGTCATGGCCTGCGAGGCGCCCTTGTACGGCACGTGGCGCAGCTTGATGCCGGCGGCGTTCTCGGCCAGCTCGCCGGCCAGGTGGGCCACGGTGCCGTTGCCCGAGTAGCCCAGCGTGAGGCCGTCGGGCTTGGCCTTGGCGGCGGCCACCACATCGGCAAAGGTCTTGTACGGCGAGTTGGCGGGCGCGGCCATCACGATGGGGGCCGACGACACCAGCGCCACCGGCACCAGGTCCTTGAGCGGGTCATACGGCAGCTTGGCGTACAGCGACGGGTTGATGGCCAGGTTGCTGGTCTGGCCCATCACCAGCGTATAGCCGTCGGGGGCGGACTTGGCGGCCGCGTCCACGCCCAGGTTGCCGCCGGCGCCGGGGCGGTTGTCCACCACCACGTTCCACTTGTGCTGGTCGGTGAGCTTCTGCGCCACGTTGCGGGCGATCATGTCGGTGCCGCCGCCGGGCGGGAACGGCACGATGAGTCGGATGGGCTTGTTCGGGTACGCGGCCTGGGCGTGCACCGCGCCGGCGGCGAACGCGCCTGCGGCCAGGCCCAGCAGGGCGACGCGCAGAACGCGGGACACGGGCACGCGCAGCGCGCGGCGGGTGAGCGAAAGAGCTTGTTGCATGGTGTTGTCTCCGTTGTGTTGGACCTGCCCAGCCTTGTTCCAGGCATTGGCGGCGACTCTACGAAATCGTTTCAACCCATACAATGCCGTTTCGTACAACGCAACGAATTGCACGATGAGCAACCCATCCCGTTCTGCTCCCGTTCCGGCCGCTCCTGCTCCGCCCCCGGCCATCAAGCCTGCGCCACGCCCCACCGCTGCGCCCGAATCGGCAGTCGGCGGCGTCACCGCCGTCACCCGCGCACTGCAGCTGCTGGAGGCTTTCGCGCTGGGCGAATCCCACCTGGCCCTGGCCGAACTGAGCCGCCGCTGCGGGCTGCACAAGACCACCGTATTGCGGCTGGCACGCACGCTCGCGCAGTCCGGCTATCTGGTGCAGCGCGAGGATGGCGATTGGCGCCTAGGCCCGGCCGCGGGCTGGCTGGGGGCGCGCTACCAGGCAGGATTCGATGTACAGAACGTGATGGAGCCCGCGCTGCGCGAACTGACGCAGGCGACAGGCGAGAGCGCGGCCTTCTATGTGCGCGAAGGCAACGTGCGCACCTGCCTCGTGCGCGTGGAAGGGCCCCAGCCCCTGCGCCACCATGCGCGCATGGGCGAAGGGCTGCCGCTGGACAAGGGCTCGCCCGGCCGCGTGATCCTGGCGTTCTCGGGCGAGCCCGGCAAGGCATACGAGGACATCCGCCAGCGGGGCTTTCACTGGTCGATCAGCGAGCGCGAACAGGGCGTGGCCACGGTGTCCGCGCCGGTGTTCGGCATGCACTGGCGGCTCATGGGCTCGGTGTGCATCTCCGGCCCCGCGTCGCGCCTGCCGCCGGAACGACTGGAGGCGCTGGCCCAGACGGTGACCGCCGCCGCCACCCGCCTGTCGTACGCCCTGGCCGGCAATACGGCCGCGCCCACGCCGTCCGGCGTACGCGCCACGCAGTGGCACCCGTGATACCTTGGCCGGCCAGCAGCATTCACCACCACGGAGACAACCCTTGAGCCGCTATCCACTGCCCGACCTGAACGCCCTGCCCGACGACATCCGCGCCCGCATCCTGGAGGTGCAGGAAAAGGCCGGATTCATTCCCAACGTGTTCCTGGCCCTCGCCCGCCGCCCGGCCGAATGGCGGGCTTTCTTCGCGTACCACGACGCCCTGATGCTCAAGGAAGAAGGCTCGCTCACCCAGGGCGAGCGCGAGATGATCATCACCGCGACCAGCGCCGCCAACCGGTGCCTGTACTGCGTGGTGGCGCACGGTGCGCTGCTGCGCATCTACGAGAAGAAACCGCTGGTGGCCGACCAGGTGGCCGTGAACTGGCGCAAGGCCGACATCACGCCGCGCCAGCGCGCGATGCTCGCTTTCGCCATGAAGGTGTGCGAGCGGGCGCACGAGATCGACGACAGCGACTTCGCGCCCCTGCATGCCCAGGGCTTCGACGACGAGGACATCTGGGACATCGCCGCCATCACGGCCTTCTTCGGCCTGTCCAACCGCATGGCCAGCTTTGCCGACATGCAGCCCAACCCCGAGTTCTTCCTGCTGGGCCGTGTGCCGCGCGAGAAGAAGAAGCAGCCTTGAACTCCCGAAACCATAGCTGTCTGCGCTTGCCCAGAAAGGGCTAGAGGCACTTTTAACCTTATTTCCGCCAGCGCGCAGGGCGGTCACAACGCGCCCCTCCGGGAGCCGTGCTTCACGGCTGCGCCGTCGAACCGCGTTCGATGAGGTGGAACCCGAGGTCGTGGCGGGTCTGTGCCGACACTACACCCCGGCAACGGTCCATGATCAGGTGCGCCGCGAGCCGGCCGATCTCGGGCCCGTCCACATGCACCGTGGTGATGGAAGGCACCATGTGCGCGCCGAACTCGGCATTGCCGAAGCCCGTCACCGCCAGGTCCTGCGGCACGCGCAGGCCGCGGGCCCGCGCCTCCACCAGGATGCCGTGGGCCAGCATGTCGGAGCTGCACATCACGGCCTGCAGCCCGGGCTGCCGCTCCATCAGTTCGCCCAGCGCCAGACGCCCCCGCTCCAACGTGCTGGGTGCCGGCACCACGGCCGTGGGCACGTCGCGCCCCCAGGCGGCCAGGAAGCCTTCCCGGCGCTGCATGGCCCGGTGGTCGCTGCCGGTGGCGATGCCGATGCGCTCGTAGCCCTGGGTCAGGAAATAGCCCGCCAGCGCGCTGCCCACCTTCAGGTGCGAGAAGCCGATGACCATGTCCACCGGCCGGTCGCTCATGTCCCAGGTTTCGACCACCGGCACGCGCAGGCGGCGCAGGCGCTCGCGCGCCCGCTCGGACTGCACCAGACCCATCATCACGATACCGTCGGGCTGGCGGCTGACCATGGCCGCCAGCACCTCTTCCTCGCGCTCGGCGTCGTAGAAGGTCTGGCCCAGCAGCAGCTGGTAGCCCTCTTCGTGCAGGGCTGCGGTCAAGGTCTGCACGGTCGGCAGGAACTGGGAGACCGACAGCGCGGGCACGATGCCCGCCACCATGCGGCTGCGCTTGGACTTGAGCCCGCCCGCCAGCAGATTGGGGATGTAGCCCGTCGCCTCCACCGCCTGCTCGACGCGGACGCGCGTCTTCTCGGACACGATGCCCGGATTGCCCAGCGCGCGCGAGGCCGTGATCAGCGAGACGCCGGCGGCCTTGGCCACGTCATGCAGCGTGGCGGGCTTGGTAGGAAGAAATGCGGTCATGGATGCGCCCCAGCGGCCCGGTCAGATACGTCGAAGAGTCGATAGCCAACAGCCGGCACCGCCCGGGCGGGACGTTATCAGATCGGCACCGCCCCTCCGGTAGCAGGCTGGCGCATGTGCGGGGAAACCCTGATTTTCACGCCAAATGACAACGATATCATTTGCCCGGCGGTGTTTTCCAACACACATAACAGCCCACAAAGAGAGCCCCGCCACACCACCTTTTGTGCAAATGACAACGATGTCACCCTTGCCGGGATGACCGAGGAGACACCATGAAGAAAGTTTTGCTGACCGCAGCGCTCACGCTGGCCGCATTGGGCGCCTCTGCCCAGAACTGGCCCGAAAAGCCCGTCACCCTGGTGGTGCCGTTCCCACCCGGCGGCTCGACCGACCAGGTCGCCCGCGCCATCGGCCCGCGCCTGACCGAGAAGTTCAAGCAATCCTTCCTGGTGGACAACAAGCCCGGCGCCACCGGCACCATCGGTGCCACCTTCGTGCAGCGCGCACCGGCCGACGGCTACACCTTCCTGGTGACCTCGCTGGGCCCGCTGGTCATCGTGCCGCACCTGCTCAAGAGCCTGCCCTACGACCCGACGAAGGACTTCGACTTCATCACCGTAGCCGTGCAGTCGCCCAACGTGCTGGTAGTCCCCGCCAGTTCCCCGCACAAGAGCGTGGCCGACGTCGTCGCGCACCTGAAGGCACACCCCAACAAGATGAGCTTCGCCTCGGCCGGCAACGGCTCCAGCGACCACCTGACGGCGGAACTGTTCTGGCAGCAGACGGGCACCCAGGGCGTGCACATCCCCTACAAGGGCGGCGCACCGGCCCATACCGACCTGATCGGCAACCAGGTGGACGCGTCGTTTCAGAACGTCAACTCGGTCATCCAGTACATCAAGGCCGGCAAGATGCGCCCCCTGGCGATCACCAGCCCCAAGCGCTCGCCTGTGCTGCCCGACGTGCCCACGCTCGCCGAAGCCGGCGTGAAGAACGTCGAAGTCGCCTCCTGGCAGGCCATCGTCGCACCCAAGGGCCTGCCGCCCGCCGTGCGCCAGAAGGCCCATGCCGCGTTTGTGGAGGCGCTCAACGACCCGAAGGTGAAGGACCAATTCGTCTCGATCGGCTTCGAGATGGTGACCAACACGCCTGAGGAATTCGCCGCCTTCCAGCGCAAGGAATACGACCGCTGGAAGACCGTGATCCAGACCGGAAAGATCTCGATCGACTGATCTCCCCACCCGCCGCCCTGCCCGCCGGCCCCTGCCGGTGGGCGGGCCTTGCGGGCTCCCAGGCCTACCGGCCCTGTCCAGCCAGTCCCCCTATCTGCATCCAACAACGACGGCCACGATGCCGCTGACTCCGCCATGACTTCCGCACCGATTTCCTCCGACGCCATCGCCAGCCAGGACCGCATTGCCTGGATCCGTCTGTCCTCGTGCTACCTGCCGCTTGCCAACCCGATCAGCGACGCCAAGGTGCTGACGGGCCGGCAGAAGCCGATGACGGAGATCGCGATGCTGTTCGCGGAGATCGAGACCCGGGACGGCCACCGCGGCCTGGGCCTGAGCTATTCCAAGCGCGCCGGCGGCCCCGGCCAGTTCGCCCACGCCCAGGAGATCGCGCCGGCGCTGATCGGCGAAGACCCCAGCGACATCGCACGCCTGTGGACCAAGCTGTGCTGGGCCGGCGCCTCGGTGGGCCGCAGCGGCATGGCGGTGCAGGCCATCGGTGCCTTCGACGTGGCGCTGTGGGACCTGAAGGCCCGCCGCGCGAACCTGTCGCTGTCCAAGCTGCTCGGCTCGCAGCGCGATTCGGTCCGCTGCTACAACACCTCGGGCGGCTTCCTGCACACGCCGCTGGACCAGCTCAAGGTCAACGCCCGCGCGTCGCTGGACCGCGGCATCGGCGGCATCAAGCTCAAGGTGGGCCAGCCCGACTGCGCACTCGACATCCAGCGCGTGGAAGCCATGCGCAAGCACCTGGGCGATGCCACACCCATCATGGTGGACGCCAACCAGCAGTGGGACCGCCCCACCGCGCAGCGCATGTGCCGCATCTTCGAGCAGTACAACCTGATCTGGATCGAGGAACCGCTGGACGCCTATGACTACGAAGGCCATGCCGCGCTGGCCGCGCAGTTCGACACGCCCATCGCCACCGGCGAGATGCTGACCAGCGCTGCCGAGCATGCCGAGTTGATCCGCCACCGCAGCGTCGACTTCATCATGCCCGACGGTCCCCGCCTGGGCGGCATCACGCCGTTCCTGAAAGTGGCGGCGCAGGCCGAGGCGGCCAACGTGATGCTGGCCCCCCACTTCGCCATGGAACTGCATGTGCACCTGGGTGCCGTCTACCCGAGCGAGCCCTGGGTCGAGCATTTCGACTGGCTGGAGCCCCTGTTCAACGAGCGCCTGGAGCTCCAGGACGGCCGCATGCTCGTCCCCACGCGCCCTGGCCTGGGCCTGTCGCTGAGCGAGCAGGCCCGCACCTGGACGCGCTCAACCGCCGAGATCGGCCAGCGCGCCTGAACCCAAGGGCGCGAAGACGCCCGCCCCCTTTGTCCCCACGACCGCGGGCAGCCCACCTGCCCGAGACAGCATGAGCCACGTACTGGATTCCACCTCTCTGCCCACCCCGGCCACAGCGGCCACGCAGCAGCGCACCCACGTGCGCTACTGGGTGCTGGCGATGATCTTCCTCGTCACCACCTTCAACTACGCCGACCGGGCCACGTTGTCGATCACCGGACCGACGATGCAGAAGGAATTCGGATTCGACACCATCCAGATGGGCTACATCTTCTCGGCCTTCAGCTGGGCCTATGTGCTGTCGCAACTGCCCGGCGGCTGGCTCCTGGACCGCTTCGGCGCCCGCCGGGTGTACGCGGCCAGCATCTTCTTCTGGTCCGTCTTCACGCTGCTGCAGTCCACGGTCGGCATCTTCACCTCGGCCGCCACGGCCGTGGCCACGCTGTTCGTGATGCGCTTCCTGGTCGGCATGGCCGAGGCGCCGGCGTTCCCGGCCAACGCCAAGGTGGTGGCCGGCTGGTTCCCCACGCAGGAACGCGGCACGGCGTCAGCCATCTTCAACTCGGCGCAGTACTTCGCGGCCGTGGTCTTCACGCCGCTGATGGCGGCTCTCACGCAGTGGGTGGGCTGGCATTGGGTCTACATCTCGATGGGCGCCACGGGCATCGCGCTGGCCATCGTGTGGTGGTTCTTCATCCGCAGCCCGGCCACCCACCCCGGCGTGAACCGGGCGGAGCTGGACCACATCGCGGCCGGCGGCGGACTCATCCACATGGGCGAAGACGCAGCAGCCCAGGCACACGACAAGCCCAAGGGGCAGACCGCGTTCTACGTCAAGCAGTTGCTGACCAACCGCATGCTGGTGGGCATCTACATCGGCCAGTTCTCCATCAACGTGCTGACCTACTTCTTCCTCACCTGGTTCCCGGTGTACCTGGTGCAGGAGCGCGGCATGTCCATCCTCAAGGCGGGCTTCATGGTGTCGCTGCCGGCCATCTGCGGCTTCCTCGGCGGCGTGCTGGGCGGTGTGGTGTCCGACTGGATGCTGCGCCGGGGCGTGTCGCTCACGGTGGCGCGCAAGACACCCATCGTGATCGGCATGCTGATGTCGGCCAGCATGATCCTGTGCAACTACGTGAGCGCGGACTGGATGATCGTGGGCTTGATGGCGCTGGCGTTCTTCGGCAAGGGCTTCGGCGCCTTCGGCTGGGCCGTGATGGCCGACGTGGCTCCCAAGGAAGTCATCGGCCTGGCCGGCAGCATCTTCAACACCTTCGGCGCCATTGCCGGCATCGTCACGCCCATCGTGATCGGCTATATCCTCGCAGCCACCCATTCCTTCGGCGGAGCACTGGTCTTCGTCGGGCTGAACGCCCTGGTCACGGTCTTCGCCTATCTCGTGATCGTCAAGGACATCCAGCGCATCGAACTGAAGCACGCCTGAGCGTGCCCTTGGAGCCCCCACCATGAACGCCAGAACCACCCCCGTGCGCCCCCCGCTGCACATCAAGATGCACGAAGCCGACAACGTCGCCATCGTGGCCAACGACGGCGGCCTGCCGGCCGGCACCACATTCCCGTCCGGGCTCACGCTGCTGGACCATGTCCCCCAGGCCCACAAGGTGGCGCTGGAGGACATCCCCGAAGGCGGCGTGGTGCGGCGCTACAACGTGCCCATCGGCTATGCCATCAAGGCCATTCCGGCCGGCAGCTGGGTGCACGAGAAACTGCTGAACATGCCCGAGGCCCGCTCGCTGGAGGGCCTGCCGATCGCCACCGTCAAGCCCGCAGCCCAGCCGCCGCTGGAGGGCTACACCTTCGAGGGCTACCGCAATGCGGACGGCTCGGTCGGCACGCGCAACATCCTCGCCATCACCGAGACCGTGCAGTGCGTGGCCGGCGTGACCGAATTCGCCGTGCAGCGCATCAAGGCCGAACTGCTGCCGAAGTACCCGAACGTGGACGACGTGGTGGCCCTGGCCCATACCTACGGCTGCGGCGTGGCGATCGACGCACCCGACGCGGTGATCCCCATCCGCACGCTGCGCAACATCAGCCTGAACCCCAACTTCGGCGGCGAGGTGATGGTGGTGAGCCTGGGCTGCGAGAAGCTGCAGCCCGAGCGCCTGCTGCCGCCCGGCTCCATTCCGCTGGTGGACCAGCGCACGCTGCAGGAGGCCCCGCTCGATGTGGTCTGCCTGCAGGACGAAGCCCACGTGGGTTTCATGTCCATGGTCGACTCGGTGATGCGCCAGGCCGAGCAGCACCTCAAGCGCCTGAACGCACGGCGCCGCGAAACCGTGCCCGCCAGCGAACTGGTCGTGGGCGTGCAGTGCGGCGGCAGCGATGCCTTCAGCGGCGTCACCGCCAACCCGGCCGTGGGCTACTGCACCGACCTGCTGGTGCGTGCCGGCGCCACGGTGATGTTCAGTGAAGTGACCGAGGTGCGCGACGGCATCGACCAGCTCACCTCACGCGCGTCCACCCCGGAAGTGGCCGAGGCCATGATCCGCGAGATGGCCTGGTACGACGCCTACCTGAACAAGGGCCGCGTGGACCGCAGCGCCAACACCACGCCCGGCAACAAGAAGGGCGGCCTGTCAAACATCGTCGAGAAGGCCATGGGCTCCATCGTCAAGAGCGGCAGCTCGCCCATCACCGGCGTGCTCTCGCCCGGCGACAAGCTCACGCAGAAGGGCCTGACCTACGCCGCCACCCCGGCCAGCGACTTCATCTGCGGCACGCTGCAGGTCGCCGCGGGCATGAACCTGCACGTGTTCACCACCGGCCGCGGCACGCCCTACGGCCTGGCCGAGGTGCCGGTGATCAAGGTCGCCACGCGCACCGATCTGGCCCGCCGCTGGCACGACCTGATGGACGTGAACGCCGGCCGCATCGCCGACGGCGAGGCCACCATCGAGGACGTGGGCCGCGAGATGTTCCAGCTCATGCTCGATGTCGCCAGCGGCCGCAAGAAGACCTGGGCGGAGCACTGGAAGCTGGCCAATGCGCTGGTGCTGTTCAATCCCGCGCCAGTGACCTGAAAGGGGTCCCGCCCGCCCGGTGGCAGGGTCATCCGGCCTGGGCGGCCCGCGGCGCCGCCGTGGCGGCCACCGGTCTGCCGCCCGCTGCCGGCTTGCGCGATGCAGCCAGGTCGGCCTTGCAGCCCGCAAACGCATCCAGCCCTCCCTGGTAGGTCGGCGACTGCACATCCAGCATGCCGAGCACCGTGTGGTACAGGTTGTCGTGCGTCAGCGCGGCGTCCGAACCGCCGCGCAGGCAGGCCGTGGCGAGCTGGGCGCGCTGCAGCATGCCCAGGCTCCACCAGCCCACCATGGGCACATGCTTCTGCACATCGGGCGCCAGCGAATACGGCATGCCATGCAGGAACAGCCCGTATTCGCCCAGCGACTCGCCGTGGTCGCTCATGTAGACCATGCCGGTGTCGTAGCGCGCGGACTGCGCCTGGAGCCAGTCGATGGTGTGGGCCAGGAAGGCGTCGGTTTCCACGATGGAGTTGTCGTAGGCGTTCATCAGCTCGCCGTGGCCGCAATCGGCCAGCACTTCGGTGCGGCATTCGGGCTGGAAGCGCTTGGCGCCTGCAGACGAGCGCTTGAAGTACGCCGGGCCGTGGCTGCCCATCTGGTGCAGCACCAGCAGCACCCCGCGCTGGCGGCGATCGGCCGGCACCGCCTGCAGGCGCTGCTCCAGCGCATACAGCATGGCTTCGTCGCGGCATTCGCCACCGGGGCACAGGGCGGCCCGCTGCTCGGACGGCAGGCCGTCGCCCGCGTTCATGTGCGGAACGCGCTCGCACACGCCCTTGCAGCCCGCCTGGTTGTCGATCCACAGCACGCCCAGCCCGGCGGCCTGCACCACGTCCAGCAGGTTTTCTGTCTCGCCCTTGCGCGCCTCGTAGCCCTTCTTGCCCAGCGGCGAGAACATGCACGGCACCGACGCCGCCGTGCTGGTACCGCAGGAATGCACGTCCGACCAGCTCACCACGCCGCGGCGCGCCAGTTCGGGCGTTGTGTCGCGGTCATAGCCGTTGAGCGCGAAATGGTCGGAGCGTGCCGTCTCGCCCACTACCACCACGTACAGCACGGGCTTGGCCCCGGCCGTGTGCGTTGCGCCCAGGGCAGCGCCCTGCCCCATGGGCACCAGCGCGTGCTGGACATTGCGCAGCGGCCGCAGGGCAGCCACGCTGCCCGAATACAGCGGTGCCAGTGGATTCATCATGTAGCGCAGCGTGGGATGGTTGCGCATCAGCGGCGCCAGATCGCGCGAGAAGCCGGCGATCAGCGCGGCCGCGCCCACCAGCGCAGCCACCAGCAGCAGCAGGTTGCGGCCGACCTGCCGGCGCACCGGCATGGCCGGGATGCGCATCCGCGCCAGCCACCAGGCCGGCAGCGCCACCACGGCCACCACGCCGAACACCATGCGCCATCCCAGCAGGTCGGAGACCTCGTGCACATCGGTCTGCAGCACGTTGGCCGCCATGCCCGGGTCCATCACCACGTGGTAGGTGAGCATGTAGTACTGCGCCAGGGCCGCCACCACCACCACGGCCAGCCACAGCGGCTTCATGAACCGCGTCCAGGCCGTCAGTGACAGCAGCGCCACCGTGCCGCAGGCCATCAGCAGGGCGAGCAGCGCCGCGCTGCGCAAATACATGCTAGGCGGCTCGCCCATGTGGGCCAGCGCCATCCACAGCGGCCAGTTCGCCACGGCGACCAGGTAGGCCGTCAACGCCAGCACCACCTGACGGGCGGACAGCACCGGCGGACGCCAGGCGGCCACGCGCTGCAGCGCCGTGCGCCCCGCAGAGGGCAGATCAAGGGAAGGCGCGGACTGCGCCGGGGACGGGAGGGACGTGGAGGTCATGGCACGATGATCTGCAGGCCATCTGAAACCTCCCTGAACGGCTCGCTCAGGCTTCGTTCAGCTTCGTATCGCGCAGCAGGGCCCCGCCGCCGGCCCGGCCCCTGCGCCACGCGGTCACGGCAGCCTCCACAGCCAGGCCCGTGGTCCAGCAGATCCAGGCGCTCCAGAAGGTGTGGCTCATATAGTGGGCGCCGCGCACCTGCTGCGCCACGCCCAGCACCAGGCCGGCCGCCAGCGCGCCGGCCAGCCAGCGCCCCGAGAGCCCGGGCTGCGTGCGCCGCACCACGCACCAGCCCGCCAGGTAGGCAAACGCCGCGGACGCATGGCCGCCCGGAAAGCAGTGGCCCGGGCCGCCGTCATAGGTGCCCCAGGACCAGTGGGACACGTAGCGCGCCATGCCACCGAACTCGGCCAGGTCCCATGGGCAGCTGGTCGCGCTGAGCCGCTTGGCCACAATCACGGCCCCCATCGCCGCCAGGATCGAGCCGACCAGTTGCAGCCGGTCCGCGCGGGCCATGGAGCGCAGGAACCCCCACGGCCACCACACGCCGGCGATCAGCGCCAGCACACCCAGCGTGCTGAGGTGGCGCGGCACTTCGTGCAGCCAGCGCACCACCGCGGGATGGCTGCGCCAGGCGAAGCCCGCGCCGCCGCCCGACAGGCGGGCCAGCGGCAGGTCGAGCGCCGTGGCATCCCACAGGGCTGTGGCGAGGAAAAGGCACACGGTGACGGCGCACAGGCGCCAGAGAGAACGGACAGGCATGGCAGTAGAGGCGGTCGGTCGGCCGACCGCGGAAGAAGGCGGGCAGGTGCGCAGGACTGCGCAGACCGGCAGACTAGCGGTGCAGCCTGAACACGGCATGAACGCCCGGCCAGGGCCGGATCGCGCTTTCCAGGGCCCGAAGACCGCACCGCCTGCCCTACACTTCGCGCCATCGACGAAGGGAGTGGCATGCGGATCCTGCTGGTGGAAGACGATGTGGCATTGGCCGATGCGGTCTGCAGCTATCTGCGCGCCAAGGCCTTCGTGGTGGACACGGCCGACAGCGTGGCACGCGCGGGCGCGGCGCTGCACGCGGCGCAGTACGCCGCCGTGCTGCTCGACCTGCACCTGAGCGACGGCGACGGCCTGGCCCTGCTGCCGCAGGTGCGCCAGCTCAAGGAGCGTCCCATCGTCATCGTGCTCACCGCGCGCGACCAGGTCAGCGACCGCATCCGCGGCCTGGACGCCGGCGCCGACGACTACCTGGTCAAGCCCTACGACCCCGGCGAACTGCTGGCGCGGCTGCGCGCCGTGGAGCGCCGGCGCAGCGCCACCCATGTGCCGCTGGTGGAACTGGGCGATCTGCAGATCGACCTGTCCCGCGAGCTGGTGCGCCGCAGCGGCGCGCCCATCGCCCTCACGCAGAAAGAATGGGCGCTGCTGCGCGTGATGGCCACGCGGCCCGACCGCATCCACACGCGCGAGAGCCTGCAGGACGCGCTCTACGGCTTCGACGACGAAGCCGACAGCAACACGCTGGAAGTGTTCATCAGCCGCCTGCGCCGCAAGCTGGGCCGCAACCACATCCAGACGCTGCGCGGCCTGGGCTACCGCCTGGCCGACGGCGCCGGGGCCGAGGAATGAGCGCCCTGCGCAGCCAGACGCTGGCCGGGCACCTGGCCCGCACGCTCATCCTGTGGGTGGGCGGGATCTGGATCGCGGGCATCCTGGCCGTGGGCTGGTACATGGGGCGCGAGATCGACTACAACTTCGACAACGAGCTGGTCGAGGTGTCGCACCGGCTCTTCGACATCGCGCTCGGCCAGATGGACGCCGTGCAGGCGCAGGGTGCAGCTGCCGAGCCGGTGCTGATTCCCGCGCCCAGCACCTTCGACGATGCCTTCGTGCCCTTCCAGATCGTGTCGCCCCGGGGCAAGGTACTGGCCCGCGCCACGGACACGCCGCCCGGCATCTTCGACGTGCCGGTGTCCGCCGGTTTCGCCGAAACGCAGGCCTGGCGCATCTACACCGTGCAGCATCCCACGCGCGGCCTGTACCTGCAGGTGGCCGATCCGCTGGAAGAGCGCAGCGACGCGGTCAACCGCACGCTGCTCGGCCTGATCGTGCCGCTCACCGCCCTGCTGCCGCTGATCGCCTTCATGCTGCTGCGCATCGCGCGCAGCGAACTGCGCGTGCTGGACGCCCTGTCGCAGGAGATCGGTCTGCGCGACGGCCAGCTGCTGCACCCCATCCGCATGCCCGACCTGCCGCGCGAACTGCAGTCCGTGAGCGACCACGTCAACCGCCTGCTCGAGCGCCTGGCGCAGGCCCTGGACGTGGAACGTGCGCTGGCGGCCAACGCCGCGCACGAACTGCGCACGCCCCTGGCCGCCGCCCGGGTGCGCCTGCAGACCGCACTCGACCATGGCCTGCCGCGCGGCGAGGTCGAAGCGGCGCTGTCGGCCCTGCAACTGCTGGGGCAGCGCACCGAAAAGCTCCTGCAGCTCTCGCGTGCCGAGTCCAGCATGCCCTTCACGCGCGACCGGGTGGACCTGGTGCTGCTGGCCACCACGGTGGCGCAGGAGTTCTGGCAGGAAGAGCGCGCGGTGGACCGGCTCGACCTGGTCGGGCCCGACGACGTGGGCGACAGCAGCCCCGTGGCGCTGGGCGACTTCGACGCCCTCGCCATCGCCGTGCGCAACCTGGTCGAGAACGCCCTGCGCTATGCGCCCGAAGGCCCGGTGGAACTCATCGTGGGGCCCGGCTGCCGCATCGCCGTGCGCGACCACGGCCCCGGCGTACCGGCGCAGGACCTGCAGACGCTGCAGCAGCGCCATGTGCGCCACAGCACGCAGCGCGTCGGCTACGGGCTGGGCCTGTCCATCGTGTCGACCATCGCGCAAAAGCACGGCGCGGCGCTGGTGCTGGCATCGCCGCCGGCCGGGCAGGCGCAGGGCTTTGAAGCCTGCCTCACGCTGCAGGCTGCGCCCTGACGGGCGGGCGTGACGGGGGCCTTGCGCTACGGGAAAGACGCAGGCGGCCAGAGCCTGAGTAACCAACCACTCCTTAATTGATAGCTGGATGCGCTTATCAAATAAGGGCTAGAGCCCATTTTCTTCTATATCCCCCAGGAGGACCGGCCTTCGTCCCACTCCAGCCCCTGCGTCCTCACAAGCCCGCGGGCGCGCTGTCGCTGCGCAGCAGGCCCCACAGCATGCGCACCAGTTCGTCCTCGAAGACCGGCGTGCCCAGCAGCGGCGAGCCCTCCAGCGAGGCGCTGCGGATGGCACCCATCACCGCCCGCGTCGCCACGAACATCATCGCCGGCGTGGGCGCGCGCACCGTGGCGTCGCCCTCGTCCACCAGCCGGCTGAGCGCCAGCGCATTGCGTTCGGCCCCCTCGCGCAGCGCGGCGGTGATGCGGTCGTGGTGGTCGATGCGCCAGCCCAGCCGCACCATCGCCTTGCCCACGCGCGAGCGGCCCCCGGTGCCGAACGCGCCCACCAAGAGCCGCACCATGTCGCGCAGCACCTCGCGCACGTCCCGCCGCGCGGCCACGGCTTCGTCCAGCAGCTGCTGGATCTGGCCCTGCACGCGTTCGCGTTCGCGCTCCACCATGGCCAGCAGGATGGACTCCTTGGACGGAAAGTACTGGTAGAGCGTACCGATGGAAAAGCCCGCCACCTGCGCAATGCGGTTGGTGGTGACGGCGGTCTCGCCATCCTTGTCCACAATCTGAGCAGTGGCCGTGAAAATGGCCTCGACGGTCTGCACCGCACGCTCCTGCGTAGGTTGGCGGCGAGCGCTGGCGCGGGCTGGGGCGGTGGCTGATTTCTTCATGGGCATGGCGGAAAAATCTGAGCACGAGGCGAGTAGCGCCCTGCGGCCAAATCTGAATAATGCTCAGAAACAGGCGGCACCGCAAGCCGCCGCCAGGAGACCGCCCATGACCGCATCCGCATCCGCATCCGCCCCATCCCGCCCGACCCTGCCACCGGCCGCCACGCGCCCGCTGCCGATACGCAAGCTCGGGGTGGACCTGCGCCAGGGCTTTGCACGCCACTGGCACGGCGGCGACGCCTTCCGCACCCAGTTCTTCAATGCGCTGTCGATGAGCTTTCCCGTGGGCGAGCAGTTCTTCATGGACGCGGTGCGCCAGGCGGTGCCGCTGCTGCCGCAGGGCCCCGAGCACGCCCCCCTGCGCGCGGCGCTGGACGAGGCGCTGCGCGGCTTCATCGGCCAGGAGGCCACGCATCGCCACATCCATGCGCAGTACAACGCCCACCTGGAGCAGCAGGGCCTGGACAACCGTTGGCAGCACTGGGCCCGCGCGCGCATCGCGCTGCTGCAGCGCAGGGCGCCGGACCCGCGCCACGCCCTGGCCATCACCGCCGCCTACGAGCACTACACCGCCCTGCTGGCCGATGGCACGCTGCGCTACCCGCGCTGGCTGGACGGCGCCGATCCGGTGATGCAGACGGTCTGGCGCTGGCACGCCGCCGAAGAGACGGAGCACCGCAGCGTAGCCTTCGACCTGTACCGCGCCATCGGCGGCGACGAGCGCTGGCGCAAGCGCTGGTTCGTCTACATCAGCCTGGTGTTCATCCGGGACGCCCTGCGCCAGACCGTGCTCAACCTGTGGCGTGACGGCACCCTGTGGCGCCCCTCGACCTGGTGGAACGGGCTGCGCCTGTTCTGGGGGCCGGACGGGCTGGTGTGGCGCTGTGTGCCGGCCGCGCTGCGCTACCTGCGCAGCGACTTCCATCCCGAGCGGCACGTGCAGACGCCGGACGCCACCGCTCTGGCCGCCGACTGGCTGGCGGCGAACGCCGGGCAGTTCCGGGTCGTGCGCTGACGGGAGCTGTGCCGCGAAGGCCGGCCGGCACGCGCGCATAACGGCGGCCGGCATCCCGCCGGGTGCGCCATCCCATAATCTGTCCACCCTGCATCCGCACGGGAGGAACCCACCGCATGGCACGCCCTGGCGACACCTCTGCCCCCTGCTCCATCCAGGCCAGGCACTCCGCGCACCCGCGCACCACGGCCCTGGCGCGGGGACTGACGGCCGCGCTGTGCGCCGCGGCGCTGGCGGGCTGCGACGACCCGGCGCCGGCTCCGCCCGATCCGGCCCAGAGCGAAGCGGCCGTCGCGCTGCGGGACGCCCCGGCGGCACGTGTTTTCGAAGGAGAACTCGGCGGGTCGCGCGTGGCGCTGCTGGTCCACGACTGCACGCTCTACCAGTTCGAGCGCCAGGCCGGCGGCGGCGTGCAGTGGCAGCGCATCCTGGCGCCCGAGCCCTACCCGCTCTGGACGAGCTGCGTGCGCCAGTCCATCGCCGTTGAGAAGGGCACACTCATCGTCGAACTGGGGCGCATGGCCTTCGGTGCGGGAGGTTGCTGCGCCACGGGCGGCACCTACCGCTCCAAGGACGGCCGCAGCTGGAAGAAGTCCTCCTGATGCCCGCGCCGGTGGGCCGGCCGCGGGTGCCGGGCCGCAGCGCGGGCGCGTCGTTCAGCGGTGGGCCTTGATGGAGGCGAGGATGCCCAGAGTGAACAACACGCACGCCGCCCACTGCGCCGGCGTGGGCCAGCGGCCGTCCCAGGCGAAGGTGTAGAGCAGCGCGAACAGCGTCTCGCTCACGATCAGCTGGCCGCACAGGCTGGCGGACAGGCGCTGGCTCGCCACGTTCCACAGGATCGTCGCCACCCAGCTCGATCCCACACCGATCGCCAGGCATACGAGCACGAAGCGGCCCACGCCGGGCTGCGCCGCCAGCGAGGCCACGCCCGAGCCCGCCGCCAGCCACAGCACCAACCCGCCCAGACCGGTGGCAATGCCCAGCCAGTTGGCCCAGTCCGTGGCCCGCACCTCCGGATGGCGCTTGAGCCAGGCCGAGTTGAGCAGGGCAAACGCCGTCCAGAACACCAAGGCCACCAGCGCGATGCCGATCCCGCGCCAGTAGACGGCAGCACGGGCCGCGCCGCCGGCACCTGCGGCCGCCTCGCTGGCGCCGTGCGGCACGTCCGCCATGAGCACCAGCCCGGCCATAGTCAGCACCAGGCCGGGCAACAGCGCCGCCCAGCGCACGCCTTGCGGCTTGCCCAGCAGGACGACCCACAGCGGAATGGTGCCGATGATGAGCGCCGGCAGTTCGGCGCCGGCGTCCCGGATGGCCAGCACCAGCAGCAGGTAGTAGCCCGTGAAGCCGAGGATGGACAACCCCGCCGCCGCGCCCGCCTGTCGCCAGGTGGGCCAGCGCGGGGTGCCGCGCAGGCCCCAGACCATCATGCCCACGGCCATGGCGCCATAGGCGATGAAGCGCCCGGCCGTCAGGTCGGACGAGGCGAAGCCATGCGCCACGTGCGGCGCCACGAACACCAGCCCCCAGAGTGCGCCTGCCGCCAGCCCGGCCAGAATGCCGGTCAGCATGCGCCCGCGCCGTTCATGCCGCCGGGCGCGCCACGGAAGCTACGGCGGCGCTCACACGCCAAAGCCGTCGTCCGCGGCGATCACCGCGCCGTTCACGAAATGGCTCTGGTCGCTGGCCAGCATGACGAGGAGCGCGTCCAGGTCCTGCGGCTGGCCCACGCGCTTGCGCGGCAGCATGTCCACCAGCTTGCGGCCCTGTTCGGTCTGCCAGTGGTGGTGGTTGATCTCGGTGTCGATATAGCCGGGGCAGATGGCGTTCACGTTGATGCCGAAGCGCCCCCATTCCAGCGCCATGGCGCGGGTCATCTGCACCACGGCGGCCTTGCTCATGCAGTAGGCCCCGATCTGCGGCAGCACTTTCAGCCCGGCCATGGACGCGATGTTGATGATGCGCCCGCCGGTGAAGCTCCCCGGCGCCGCCCCGCGAGACCGGGCGAGCATGCGCTTGCCCACCTCCTGCGCCACGAAGAAGGCGCCGCGCACGTTGGTGTCGAAGATGTAGTCGTAGTCCTCGGGCGTCACGTCCTGGATGCGCTGGCTGGTGGACACACCGGAGTTGTTGACCAGGATGTCGATGGAGCCCATCTTGGTCTCGGCATGGGCCACGGCCGCCTTGATGGAGTCGTGGTCGGTGACGTCCAGCTCCACCACGTGGGCGTCGCCGCCCTCGCCTTCGATGCGGGCCCGCAGCTCCTTGAGCCGCTCCAGGCGCCGGCTCGCCAGAACCACGCCGGCGCCTGCGCGGGCCAGCGTGCGCGCGAACTGCGCGCCCAGGCCGCTGGACGCGCCCGTGACCAAAGCTACGCGGCCGGACAAGTCGATGGTGTAGGCCATGGCGAAGTCTCTCCACAAAATAGAACGATCGTTCGATTGTTGCGATTCCATGCATACAATCGGTCGCGGGCCGGACAGCCGCACAGTGAGCGGCCCGGCCACAATCACCATTATCAAATGACGAGAGACCACCCCATGACGAAAGACGAAATCCTCGCCCAGTACGGCCCGCGCGAAGCCATGGAATACGACGTGGTTGTCGTCGGCGGCGGCCCCGGCGGGCTGGCTACCGCCATCCGGCTCAAGCAGATGGCGGCCGAGAACGGCCAGGACGTGTCGGTCGTGGTGCTGGAAAAGGGCTCCGAGCCCGGCGCGCACATCCTGTCGGGCGCCATCATGGACCCGAAGGCGCTGACCGAACTGATCCCCGACTGGAAGGCCAAGGGCGCGCCGCTCAACCAGCCGGTGACCGACGACGCCATGATCTTCCTGGGCGAGAAATCGTCCTGGCGCACGCCCAACTTCGTGCTGCCCGAGTGCTTCCAGAACCACGGCAACTACATCGTCAGCCTGGGCAACGTGGTGCGCTGGCTGGCGCAGCAGGCAGAAGAGCTGGGCGTGGAGATCTTCCCCGGCTTCCCCGCTGCCGAAGTGCTCTACAACGAGGACGGCTCCGTCAAAGGCGTGGCCACCGGCAACATGGGCGTGGGCAAGGATGGCGAGCCCACCGGCGAATTCCAGCTGGGCATGGAACTGCACGCCAAGTACACCATCTTTGCCGAGGGCGCACGCGGCCACCTGGGCAAGCAGCTCATCGCCCGCTACAAGCTCGACGAGGGCCGTGACCCGCAGACCTATGGCATCGGTGTGAAGGAGCTGTGGGAAGTCGATCCCAAGGTGCACCAGCCCGGCTTCGTGATGCACACCGCCGGCTGGCCCATGAACGCCGACACCTACGGCGGGGCCTTCCTCTACCACGCGGAGGACAACAAGGTCACCCTGGGCTTCATCACCGGCCTGGACTATTCCAACCCCTACCTGAGCCCCTTCGAGGAGTTCCAGCGCTGGAAGACCCATCCCAACATCCGCTACTACCTGGAAGGCGACGAGGCCAAGGGCATCAAGCCGGCCAAGCGCATCGGCTACGGCGCCCGCGCCATCACGGCCGGCGGGCTGATGTCGCTGCCGAAGTTCATCTTCCCCGGCGGCGCACTGGTGGGCTGCGATGCAGGCTTCTTGAACGTGAGCCGCATCAAGGGCAGCCACGCCGCCATCAAGACCGGCATGCTGGCCGCCGAGGCGGCCTACGAGGCCATCGTGGGCGGCCGCCAGCACGACGAACTGGCCGCCTATCCAAAGGCCTTCGAAAGCAGCTGGCTGCATGCCGAGCTGAACAAGGCGCGCAACTTCAAGGCCTGGTTCAAGAAGGGCCTGTTCACCGCCACGGTGATGAACGGCATCGAGCAGTTCGTGCTCCAGGGCCACATTCCCTGGACACTGCACCGCGACAAGCCGGACCACGCCTACCTCAAGCCCGCGGCCGAGTGCAAGCCCATCGCCTATCCCAAGCCCGATGGCAAGCTGACTTTCGACCGGCTCTCCAGCGTGTTCATCAGCAACACCAACCACGCCGAAGACCAGCCCTCGCACCTGACGCTCAAGGACGCGAGCGTGCCGGTCAACATCAACCTGGCGAAGTACGCGGGCCCGGAGGCGCGCTACTGCCCCGCAGGCGTGTACGAGTTCGTTCCCGACGAGGCCCAGGGCGGCAATGCGCAGCGTCTGCAGATCAACGCGCAGAACTGCGTGCACTGCAAGACCTGCGACATCAAGGACCCGACGCAGAACATCGTCTGGGTCACGCCGGAAGGCGGCGGCGGGCCCAACTACTCGGGCATGTGACGCTATAAATAATATAGCTACTTGCGCTTGAAGGGCCTGCACTGCAGGCCCTTTTTTCTTGGAACCCCGGCGTGCGCCCCGTCCGACAGGCGGCGCGCACCCACACCTACGGCGCCGCCTGGGTGCGCACGCGAGACTCCGGTGCTGACGCCGCATTGCGCACCCAGGAGATTTCGCATGGTCCGCCAACCGCCCATCCGCTACCGCACCCACCGCCGGCCGATCTGGCCCCTGGCCATCGGCGCCGCTGCCCTCGGCGCGCTGCTGACCGTGACGGCCTGCTCCTCGGTGCGCGCACCCGCTGGCGTCCAGCCGGTAGGCAGGTTCAACGTGGATCGCTATGCCGGCCACTGGTACGAGGTGGCGCGCATCGACCACCGCTTCGAAAAGGGGCTGGTGAACACCAGCGCCCACTACAGCCGCAACGAAGATGGCAGCATCAAGGTCGTCAACCGCGGCTACGACCCGGAGCGCGGCCGCTGGCGCGAGGCCGAGGGCCGGGCCCGCTTCGTCGAAGACCCGGGCACCGCGTCGCTGAAGGTCTCGTTCTTCGGACCGTTCTACGGCGGCTACCACGTGGTCGCGCTGGACGAGGACTACCGCTGGTCCTTGGTCATCGGCTCGGACCTCGACTACCTCTGGATCCTGTCGCGCACGCCCACCCTGCCCGAGGGGGTGCGTGAGCAGCTGCTGGACAAGGCGCGCGCCCTGGGCGTGGACACCGACAAGGTGCTGTGGGTGCCGCAGGGCCAGCCTGCGCCGGACCTGCGGTTTTGACCCAACGCCGCCCTGCGGCGCGCTTTTCCCTCCTGTTTCCGTCTCTGCCACCCGACGGTTCGCCCACCAGAAGGAGCCGCCGCGGTGTACAGGCGGGAGCCTCTGCGACGCGGATACCGGCGTGAGAGAGCGCCCTGCGCTCCACCTGGGTCCAGTCTTGGGCGCAGCCATCTTAATCTGCAGCGCGACAGCGCCGCCTGCGCGATCCGTGCGGCCCATTCCTCCAGCCCGCGGCCTCGGTGAAGGAGCGCCCAGGAGCGTGCATCGGCCCCTGCGCGATGGGCCGTGCGCCGCTGCCCTTCTCTGGTGCACCCTGTAGACTTGCGCCCCAAGGCCGCCCGCACCCTTCCCGCGCGGCCTGGTACAACAAACAGGAAGCTGGAGATCGAAAGCATGAAGCAGTTGTCGTGGGCGCCCCTGGGTGCCATCGCCCTGGCCGTGGCCGCCGTCGCACCGGTGGCGCACGCCCAGCAGAAGTCCGTGGCCGTGACGGCCATCGTCGAACATCCCGCACTCGATGCCATCCGCGACGGCGTGAAGGCCAGCCTGCAGGCCGCCGGCTACGAAGAAGGCAAGACGCTCAAGTGGCAGTACCAGAGCGCCCAGGGCAACACCGGCACGGCCGCGCAGATCGCGCGCAAGTTCGTGGGCGACCAGCCGGATGCCATCGTTGCTATCGCCACGCCCTCGGCCCAGGCCGTGGTGGCTGCCACCAAGTCGGTGCCGGTGGTCTTCTCCGCCGTGACCGATCCGGTCGCGGCCAAGCTGGTCAAGGACTGGGAACCCAGCAAGAGCAATGTGACGGGCGTGTCCGATCTGCTGGCGCTCGACAAGCAGATGGAGCTGGTCAAGCAGGTGGTGCCGAACGCCAAGCGCGTCGGCGTGGTCTACAACCCCGGCGAGGCCAACTCCGCCGTGGTGGTCAAGGAACTCAAGGCCCTGCTGCCCAAGATGGGCATGACGCTGGTCGAGGCCGCCGCGCCCCGCTCCGTCGATGTGGGCAGCGCCGCGCGCAGCCTGGTCGGCAAGGCCGACGTGATCTACACCAGCACCGACAACAACGTGGTGTCGGCCTACGAAGCACTGGTGAAGGTCGGCCAGGAAGCCAAGCTGCCCCTGGTGGCGGCCGATGCCGACAGCGTCAAGCGCGGCGCCATCGCCTCGTTCGGCATCAACTACCGCGACCTGGGCGAGCAGACCGGCCGCATGGTGGTGCGGGTGCTCAAGGGCGAGAAGCCCGGCGACATCAAGCCCGAGATCAGCACCAAGCTGGAGCTGACGGTGAACCCGGCCGCGGCCGAGAAGCAAGGCGTGAAGCTCTCCGACGCGTTCGTGAAGTCCGCTGCCCACATCGTGAAGTAAGTGCGGCTCCCGGCCCCGTGCCGGGAACGCCACCCCGACCGCAGGAGCTTCGGCTCCTGTTTCGTTTTTCCGGAAGCCCCACCCGCCATGTCCCTCTTCTCCCTGCTCGGCGCCGTCGAGATCGGGCTGATCTTCAGCCTGGTCGCACTGGGCGTCTTCATCTCGTTCCGCCTGCTGCGCTTTCCCGACCTGACGGTGGACGGCAGCTTCCCGCTGGGCGGCGCGGTGTGCGCCGTGCTGATTTCCACAGGCACCAATCCGTACGTGGCCACGCTCGCGGCCACGGCGGCGGGCGCAGCAGCCGGCCTCGTCACCGGCTGGCTGAACGTCAAGCTCAAGATCATGGACCTGCTGGCCAGCATCCTGATGATGATCGCGCTGTATTCGATCAACCTGCGCATCATGGGCGGCCCCAACGTGCCGCTGATCAACGACCCGACGCTGTTCACGCTGCTGCAGCCCGAAGGGCTGGAGGACTACATCGCCCGCCCCGCCCTGCTGTTGGTGATCGTCATCGCCGCCAAGCTGGCCATGGACTGGTTCTTCGCCACCGAACGTGGCCTGGCGATCCGCGCCACCGGCTCCAACGCCCGCATGGCGCGCGCCCAGGGCGTGAACACCGGCGCCATGGTGCTGCTGGGCATGGCCGTGTCGAACGCGCTGGTCGCCCTGGCCGGTGCCCTGTTCGCGCAGACGCAGGGCGGCTCTGACATCTCCATGGGCATCGGCACCATCGTGATCGGCCTGGCCGCCGTGATCGTGGGCGAGAGCATCCTGCCCTCGCGCAAGCTGATCCTGGCCACGCTGGCCGTGATCATCGGCGCCATCGTGTACCGCTTCTTCATCGCGCTGGCGCTGAACAGCGACTTCATCGGCCTGAAGGCGCAGGATCTGAACCTGGTCACGGCCGTGCTGGTGACCGTGGCGCTCGTGATTCCGCAGATCAAGCGCAAGCTGGCCTCGAAATGAGGGCCATCCCCCTGAGGCGCTGCGCGCCTTCCCCCTTCTCTCGGCTGCGCCGGGAAGGGGGACGCCGCCAGCGCGGCGGGGCGGCCCTTGCGCGGCGGCCGCTGGCCTGGGCCGCGCGGGCGCAAAGGTTAGCGGTATGGCAACCACTCTGATTCACGAATAGGAACGTCGCCACATGCTGAGCGCACAAGACCTGCACATCACCTTCAACCCCGGCACGCCCATCGAGACGCGCGCGCTGCGCGGCATGTCGCTGGACATTCCGGCCGGGCAGTTCGTCACCGTCATCGGCTCCAACGGGGCCGGCAAATCCACCTTCCTGAACGCCATCTCGGGCGACCTGTCGGTGGACACGGGCCGCATCGCCATCGACGGCGAGGACGTCACGCGCCAGCCCGTCTGGTCGCGCGCCCGGCGCGTGGCCCGCGTCTTCCAGGACCCGATGGCCGGCACCTGCGAAGACCTGACCATCGAGGAGAACATGGCCCTGGCCCAGCAGCGCGGCACGCTGCGTGGCCTGCGCGGCGCGGTGAAGGCGCATCAGCGCGAAAGCTTCCGCGAACGCCTCGCCACGCTGGGCCTGGGCCTGGAGAACCGCCTCACGGACCGGATCGGCCTGCTCTCGGGCGGCCAGCGCCAGGCCGTCAGCCTGCTGATGGCGGCGCTGCAGCCCTCGCGCATCCTGCTGCTGGATGAGCACACTGCCGCGCTGGACCCTCGCACGGCCGACTTCGTGCTGCAGCTCACCGCCCGCATCGTGGCCGAGAACCAGCTCACCACCATGATGGTCACGCACAGCATGCGCCAGGCGCTGGACGTGGGCCAGCGCACCGTCATGCTGCACCAGGGCCAGGTGGTGCTGGATGTGGCCGGCGACGAGCGCAGCCGCCTGGGCGTGCCCGACCTGCTGCAGATGTTCGAGAAGGTGCGCGGCGAGCAGCTGGCGGACGACGCGCTGCTGCTGGGCTGAGGAGGTCCACCGGTCGCGGGGCAGAGGGCCTGCCCCGCGCACCGGCAAGGCGTGGCCCATGCGAAGGCGCGCAGCCCTGCCTGAGGAATCGGGGTCAAAAAGGCCTCTAGCGCTTATGCATCAAGCGCAATCAGCTATATAAACAATAGCAAACGCCCTATAGCATTTTGACCGCACGCCCGATGAAGACGATCGGCCCCGTCGGCCGGTCGATGGGCGAACCGGCCTCGGGCTCCAGCGTCAGCTCAAAGAGCTGGTTGGCCTCCAGCGGCGGCAGGCGGTCGATCGGTACGGTGATGGCGGCGCCCGGCTGCACCAGGCCCAGCGACTTCGGGCCGCTCCACTGGTCGGCCTTGGTCCAGAACTGCAGCGACTTGCCTTGCGGCACGGCGGTTTCGCGCAGGGGCACCAGGTTCAGGTCGCGCGACGAGGCGCCCGCCTGTACTACCCAGCCGGGCTGGGTGTCTCCCGGGGCCACCAGCACCACCATGTACTGCGGCGCGGCGGGAGGGGCGCCCACGCGCGTGACCAGCACCGCCGCCAGCACGGCGGCTGCGGCAAAGCCGCCGCCGGCCAGACCGCGCCACAGCCGCACGCTGTTCCACCAGGCCGTGAGGCCGCTGTCCGCCGTAGCCGCCGCCACGGCCTGCTGGGCACGGCCCCAGCCCAGGCTGTCCTCGATGCGGCCCCACAGGGAAGGCGAAGGCTCGACGGGCGGCACGAGTGCCGTGAGCGGGTGCAGGCGCTCTTCCCAGCCCTGGACGGCATCGCGCAGCGCGGCGTCGTGCGGCAGACGGTCTTCGACGGCGCGGCGCTGCGCGATCGGCAACGTGCCCAGCACGTAGCCGCTGGCCAGCGCGTCGATGTCGTCGGGTGTTGGTGAATCAGAGAACGTCGTCATGCCATGCACTCCCGCAGCGCCCGCAGGCCCCGCTGGATCCATGCCTTCACGGTGCCCAGCGGCGTGTGCGTCCGTTCCGCAATTTCGCCGTGCGAGCATCCTTCCACATAGGCCAGCAGGATGCAGTCGCGCCGCGCGGGCTCCAGCCGGCCCAGGCAGGCGTCGAGCTTGCCCAGGTCGGCGCCCAGTTCATAGGGGTCGATCCGGCTGCGGTAGCTGTGCAGCGCCGCCTGATCGTCGATGGCCTCCAGGGCCTCGTCATCGATGCGCACGTCGCGCGCGTTGCCGCGCGCCACGTTGAGCGCCGCGTGGCGTACCACGCTGTAGATCCACCCGCGCGCCGCGCCGCGCCCGGCGTCGAAGCTGCCGGCCCGCTGCCAGATGCTGATGAAGGCGTCGTGCAGCACGTCCTCGGCCTGGGCCCGCTCGCGCACGATGCGCAAGGCCACGCCCAGCAGATACCGGCCCGCATGGCGGTAGATGCGCTGCAGCGCCTGGGCGTCACCGCGGGCACAGGCGGCCAGGGCTGCGTCGTAGTCGAAGGTGTCGGCTGCGTTCAAGGAAAGTGCCCACGGTGGGAAGGATGCGGCATCGTAGTGCATGCGCCGGGCACGGCGCCGCCATGCCCCTGCGCCGCGCCCTCATCCGGCGCACCCTGCCCTTCCACCGCGGGCCCTTGCGCCGATCAGGCCGCCTTGTAGAAGATGTAGTCGGCCTGGTAGGGCACGGTGGTCTTCTGGCCCTTGTTCGCAGCCGTGCAGGCCATGTTCGCGGGTGCCACGCCACCGCTCAGGTTCACGCGCTGGATGTAGGTCACGCCGGTGAGCGCGCCGCTGCCCATGGCCGGGTTGGCCTTAACCAGCTGATACGGCAGTGCGCCGGCGGTAGACGGGGCGACGGCCAGTTGCGTGGCGGTCAGCTTGGAGCCGTCGTTGGCTTCCCAGGTGGCGGGCGGGCCGTAGTACTTGCCGACCTGCTTGCCGCTGCGGTCCATCAGCTTGGCGTCGGGGCCGGCAAAGGTCCATTCGACCTGACCGGGCATGCCAGCCTTGTCCTTGCACTCGTAGGTGATGTCACCCTTGCCCACCGTCTCCCACGCCACCTTGTTGCCGGCCGGGACCTGGACGGACGCGGGCAGGCTGGCTTGCGAGAAAGGCGCGCTGTGCGCACCGGACGTGGACATCGAGCCGCAGGCGGCCAGCAAGGCGGCAGCGGACACGCCCGCGGCGACGGTGGCGATACGGGTCAGACGGATTGAGCGCATGAGGTTCTCCTGGTAGTTGAATGGAACAGTCCCGACAGGGTCTGCACCAGGCTCTACACACGAGACGCGCCTTTGGATGCAGCGCAGCGCAAAAATTTTGAAGATTTTTCCGATCAGTCCACGAACAGCGGCAGATCGGCCTTCTTCAGCGTGCGCAGCACGAAGCTGGAACGGCTGTGGCGGATGCCCTTGATCTTGTAGAGCTTCTCGCGCAGCAGCCGCTCGTAATCGCGCGTGTCCTTGACCACCACGCGCAGCAGGTAGTCGTAGTCGCCCGAGACCAGATGCGCTTCGATCACCTCCGGAATGCTGGCCAGCGTCTCCCCGAACTTCTCCAGCGTGTTGTCGGAGTGGCTGTCGAGCGTGACCTGCACCAGCACGGTGTCCGCCAGGTCCAGCGCCTGCGGGTTCAGCCGCACGGTGTAGCCCTGGATGACGCCGGACTCTTCCATCTTCTTGATGCGCCCCCAACAGGGCGACGGGCTCAGGCCCACGGCCTGACCGATCTCTTGCAGGCTGGCGCGGGAGTTGCCTTGCAGCACGGCAAGGATTTTTCGGTCGAGGCGGTCCATGGCGTTCATTATTCACGGCATCGGCGCAGCCGCAGAACGATTTACCGCACCCGAGGGATTACGGTGAACGACAGCAGGGCCGCGCGCCGCCACCGTCCTTAGCCCCAGGCGTGCCATCGTCCGCCCAACCGCCGCTGCCCACGCCGGTATACTGCGCGCACTTGTCAGGAGAGAGTCCGCGCACCCTGTGCGGGCCGCCGAAGGCGCAGGGCCACCGCCCGAACGCTCAGGCAAAAGGACTGACAGGAACGCCCGCAGGGATGCGGGCGTTTCCCTGGCTGGAGAGAGGTCGGCGCATCGTCAACGAGACACGGGCGCCACCCACCGAAGGAGCAAACCCCGCACACGCGCCACCGGCGCCGGCTGCGCGGTGAATCTCTCAGGTAAAGCGGACAGCAGGGCACATGCCGCGGCGCATCTCCGGATGGGCCGCTTCCATGCCTGCCCTCGGAGATTCCGCCATGTCCTCGCCCGCTTCCGCCGCCCCGCTGCTCACCACGCCCCTGAACGCCCTGCACATCGAGCTGGGCGCCCGCATGGTCCCGTTCGCCGGCTATTCCATGCCCGTGCAATACCCCAGCGGCCTGATGGCGGAGCACCACCACACACGCGCCGCCGCCGGCCTGTTCGACGTCTCGCACATGGGCCAGCTCAAGCTGGTGGGCGCGGATGCCGCCGCCGCGTTCGAGACGCTGATCCCCGTGGACGTGATCGACCTGCCCGTGGGCAAGCAGCGCTACGGCCTGCTGCTGAACGACGAGGGCGGCATTATCGACGACCTGATGTTCTTCAACCAGGGCACGGTCGACGGCGAGCCCACGCTGTTCGTGATCGTGAACGGCGCCTGCAAGGTGGAGGACATCGCCCACATCCAGGCCCGCATCGGCCAGCGCTGCCAGGTCGTGCCGCTGCCCGACCAGGCCCTGCTCGCGCTGCAGGGCCCGCAGGCTGCCACCGCGCTGGCGCGGCTGGCGCCCGGGGTGCAGCAGCTGGTCTTCATGACCGGTGGCGACTTCACCATCGCCGGGTGCGACTGCTTCGTGACGCGCAGCGGCTACACCGGCGAGGACGGCTTCGAGATCTCCGTACCTGCCGCGCAGGCTGAAACCCTGGCCCGCGCCCTGCTCGCCCAGCCCGAGGTGAAGCCCGTCGGCCTGGGCGCCCGCAATTCGCTGCGCCTGGAGGCCGGCCTGTGCCTGTACGGCAACGACATCGACACCACCACGACGCCACCCGAGGCCGCGCTGAACTGGGCCATCCAGAAGGTGCGCCGCACCGGCGGCGCCCGCGCCGGCGGCTTCCCTGGTGCCGACAAGGTGCTGGCGCAGATCGACCAGCCGGCCCGCCTCACCCGCAAGCGCGTGGGCCTGGTGGCGCTGGAGCGCGTGCCCGTACGCGAGCACACCGAGCTGCAAGACCTGCAGGGCCAGCGCATCGGCGAGGTGACCAGCGGCCTGCTGGGCCCCACCGTGGACAAGCCCATCGCCATGGCCTACGTGTCCACAGACAACGCCGCCCCCGGCACGCGTGTGAACGCCGTCGTGCGCGGCAAGCCCGTGCCGATGGAGGTGGCGCCCATGCCCTTCACCCCGCCGCGCTACCACCGCGGCTGATCGGGGCGCGCCGCCCGCCCCAGCCGTTGGAAGACCGCCGCCGCCCGGCTACAGTCGCAGCTGGCAACGGCAGTTTTCCTTTTTTCTCTCTCTGATCGATTGACTGACCCTTCATTTTCTGGAGCCCCCATGACCGTCAAATTTTCCAAGGACCACGAGTGGGTCGACATCGCTGACCACCAGGCCGCCACCGTGGGCATCACGCTGCATGCGCAGGACGCGCTGGGCGACGTGGTCTTCGTGGACCTGCCCAACGTGGGCGCATCGTTCGCCCAGGGCGAAGTGGCCGGCGTGGTCGAGTCCGTGAAGGCCGCCGCCGATGTGTACATGCCCATCTCGGGCGAGATCGTCGAGGTCAACGAAGCCCTGCGCGCCGATCCTTCCCTGGCCAACAGCGATCCGCTGGGCGCCGGCTGGTTCTTCAAGGTCCGCGTGAGCGACCTGTCTCAGTTCGACGCGCTCATGGACGAACCCGCCTACGCCGAGTTCACCAAGAACGCCTGATCCGACGCGCCGGCGGCCTTGCCGGGCCGCGGCGCTTTTCTTTTGCCGCCCCCGTCCCTGCTGCCGCCGCCGATGACCACCTCTGCCACCACCCTGCCCTCGCTCGCCGCGCTCGAGAACGCCGCCGAGTTCCAACCCCGCCACATCGGCATCGATGCGGCGGACGAAGCCCACATGCTGTCGGTGATCGGCGAGGCCTCGCGCCGCGCGCTGATCGACGGCATCGTGCCGCGCTCCATCGCGCGCAGCCAGCCCATGGATCTGCCCGCGGCCACCACCGAGGCCGGTGCGCTGGCCGAGCTGAAGGCCATCGCGGCGAAGAATCAGGTATTCAAGAGCTTCATCGGCCAGGGCTACTACGGCACGCACACGCCAGGCGTGATCCTGCGCAACATCCTGGAGAACCCCGCCTGGTACACGGCCTATACGCCCTACCAGGCCGAGATCAGCCAGGGCCGCATGGAGGCCCTGGTCAACTTCCAGACCATGGTGACGGACCTGACCGGCATGGACATCGCCAACGCGTCCATGCTCGACGAAGCCACCGCCGCCGCCGAGGCCATGACGCTGGCCCGCCGCTCGGTCAAGGCCAAGGGCCAGCGCTTCATCGTGGCGGGCGACGCCCACCCCCAGACCATCGAGGTGATCCGCACGCGCGCCGAGCCGCTGGGCATCGAGGTGGTGCTGGCCGACAGCGCCGAGCAGTGGAACAAGCTGCTGGCGGGCGACGACTACTTCGCCGTACTCGACCAGTACCCCTCCACCAGCGGCCGCCTGGGCATGGACGACGGCGACACCGTCAGGGTGCATGCCAAGGGCGCCGCCTACATCGTGGCGGCGGACCTGCTGGCCCTGTGCCTGCTCAAGCCGCCCGGCGAATGGGACGGCGGCCCTGCCCAATCCGGCGGCGCCGACATCGTGGTGGGCACCACGCAGCGCTTCGGCATGCCCATGGGCGCAGGCGGCCCGCATGCGGCCTACATGGCCTGCCGTGATGCATTCAAGCGCTCCCTGCCCGGCCGCTTGGTGGGCGTGAGCGTGGACGTGCACGGCAAGCCCGCCTACCGCCTGGCGCTGCAGACGCGCGAGCAGCACATCCGCCGCGAGAAGGCCACTTCCAACATCTGCACGGCGCAGGTGCTGCCGGCCGTGATCGCCAGCATGTACGCCGTGTACCACGGCCCCGAAGGCCTCACGCGCATCGCGCAACGCGTGGCCAGCTACACCGCCATCCTGGCCAAGGGCCTGGCCCAACTGGGCTACACCGCCACGCACCATGACTCGGCCTTCGACACGCTGAGCCTGAAGACCGGCGCGCGCACCGACGAGCTGCTGGCCTGTGCCGCCTCGCAGCGCGTGAACCTGCGCAAGGCCTGGGACGAGTACCTGTGCATCTCGCTGGACGAGACCACCACGCGCGCCGACATCGCCCTGCTGTGGTCGATCTTCGCGGCGGAAGGCCAGGCGCTGCCGCGGGTGGAAGATTTCGAGGCGGGCGTCGAGCCACTGATCCCCGCCGCGCTGCGCCGCACCAGCGCCTTCCTCACGCACCCGGTGTTCAACACCCACCACAGCGAAACCGCCATGCTGCGCTACATCCGCCAGCTGTCCGATAAAGATCTGGCGCTGGACCGCAGCATGATCCCGCTGGGCTCGTGCACCATGAAGCTCAACGCGACCAGCGAGATGATCCCCATCACCTGGCCCGAATTCGCGCACGTGCACCCCTTCGCGCCCGCCGATCAGTTGCAGGGCTATGCCGAACTGGACGCCCAACTGCGCGCCTGGCTGTGCCAGGCCACGGGCTATGCCGGCATCAGCTTGCAGCCCAACGCCGGCAGCCAGGGCGAATACGCCGGCCTGCTGGCCATCCGCGCCTTCCACCGCGCGCAGGGCCAAGGCCACCGCAACATCTGCCTGATCCCCAGCAGCGCCCACGGCACCAACCCTGCCAGCGCCCAGATGGTGGGGATGCAGGTGGTGGTGACCGCCTGCGATGCCAATGGCAACGTGGACCTGGCGGACCTGAAAGCCAAGTGCGAACAGCACAGCGCCAATCTCGCCTGCGTGATGATCACCTACCCCAGCACGCACGGCGTTTTCGAGACGCAGGTGAAGGAACTCTGTGCGCTCATCCACCAGCATGGCGGCCGCGTGTACGTGGACGGCGCCAACATGAACGCGCTGGTCGGCGTGGCGGCCCCCGGCGAATTCGGCGGCGACGTGAGCCACCTGAACCTGCACAAGACCTTCTGCATACCCCACGGCGGTGGCGGCCCGGGCGTGGGCCCCGTCTGCGTGGTCGAAGACCTGGTGCCCTACCTGCCGGGCCATGCATCGGCTGGTGTGGCCGGTGGCGTGGGTGCGATCAGTGCAGCACCGCTGGGCAATGCCGCCGTGCTGCCGATCAGCTGGATGTACATCCGCATGATGGGCCCCGATGGACTGAAGGCGGCGACGGAAACCGCCATCCTCAGCGCCAACTACATCAGCGCGCGCCTGAAGGACCACTACCCCACGCTGTACGCCAGCGCCAACGGCCATGTGGCGCACGAGTGCATCCTGGACCTGCGCGGCCTGAAGGACACCAGCGGCGTGATGGCCGAGGACGTCGCCAAGCGCCTGATCGACTACGGCTTCCACGCGCCCACGCTGAGCTTCCCCGTGCCCAACACGCTGATGGTGGAGCCCACCGAGAGCGAGACGCTGTTCGAGATCGACCGCTTCATCGACGCGATGATCGCCATCCGCGAAGAGATCCGGCAGATCGAAAGCGGCGCCTGGCCGCGCGAGGACAACCCGCTGAAGAACGCGCCGCACACGGCCGAAAGCCTGCTGGCCGCGGACTGGCCGCACGGCTACAGCCGCGAGGCCGCTGCCTACCCCGTCGCCGCGCTGCGCCAGGCCAAGTACTGGTCGCCCGTGGGGCGCGTGGACAACGTGTATGGGGACCGCAACCTGTTCTGCAGTTGCGTGCCGGTCAGCGACTTCGCCTGACCGCACCCTGGCCCCGATCGCCGGGGCATACTCTTCACCAAGGCCCGGCGACGGGCCTTTGTGCTTTGGGGTTGTGTAAGCAAACTCCAGGTTTTATGACGGTCGGCCGGATGGGAGGCACCAGCCCCACTGCGGTCGGCCTGCGGGTACTTCACCGCCAAAGCATGCGGCAAATACACACGCCCTAAACCTGCCTGCAGATCCTTATCGTACAGCGCCCGCGCTTTCTGCCCTTGCGCTCCCTCACCCCGATTTCGCGCCGGGAGAAGTCCACATCCTTTACACGCAGGCGAGGCGCAATGCCTCTAGCAAACGCATGCCCGTGCCGTACAGCAACGGCTCCACCAAAGCGGGCGTGCCCTGCATATGGAGCAACACCTCGCGTACCTCGGTGGGAGTGAGCACCACCGGCAATCGCTGCGGGCGCCTGGCCTGCACTACCTCAGCCACCCACGGCAACTCTTTTTTCAGCACCTGCTTGTACAGATACAGGAGGCCGATTTGGCTTGGTTTTGCGTCGAGGCAGATACTTGCCTGTCCACCGCGAAATGGCTCAGGAAGGCGCTTCTACTTCCGCTGCCCCCATGTCCTGCGGATGGCGCTTGCCATGGAAAAGGATGAACCGCCGCACCCGATCGATGTAGGCGGCTTCGGTACGAATGCTGTAGTGGCGCGTGCGCAAATGCGTGCGCATACGTTCCAGTAGCTTGGGTGGCTGCGGCGGAGAAGCCGCGTCCTGCATGGCGTTCGCAGAAGCATCCATCCGGGGAATTTTGGGTTTGACTATTCCCGCCGAGTGTGGGATTTTTCCTTGGAGCGACTTGAGTTAGTTGTTTTATCAAGCGCCACTCTCTAAGATGTGTGTCGTCTATTTCTAGTTGGACCTCGCAAGAACAGTGAGAGCAAATGCACCTGTCGGCTAATCTCGGCACCACTCCACAACCACCGGGTCACCCGTACGTTATGAGCATTGCCAAGTACGTCACCATTTTTATTCTGATCTTATTGGCTGCAGCTTTCGGATATGGCCTCAAAGGATATGTGGATGCCATCTCAGATGCGGAAAATTTACGAAGCCGTGCTGATGACCTGATGGCAAAAGGGCGCAGTGGGATGGGACTCGGCGAGCGCCATCTGAAAATCTTGCTGGCAGTTGAGGATCCAGCGTTCTTTGATCACTCTGGCGTTGACTTTTCGTCTCCTGGTGCAGGATTGACAACTATTACTCAATCCGTATCAAAGCGCCTTGCGTTTGAGCAGTTCCAACCGGGACTCGGTAAGATAAAGCAAACAGGCTACGCGATTGGTCTCGAACAAAGACTCTCAAAAGAGCAAATACTTGCTCTTTGGCTCGACTCTGTAGAGATGGGCAACGGGCCAGGTGGGTGGATGAGAGGTTTTCACGCGGCAAGCTTCAAGATTTACGGACGCGATCCGTCTCAGTTGCAGATGTCGGAGTTCATTCGACTGACAGCTGTTCTTATTGCGCCGGCATCGTTCAATCTCACAGGTCAAGATCAAAAGCTCGATGAACGCACCAGAAGAATTCAACGATTGGTAGTGGGGGACTGCACCGTAGCCGGGTTTCGTGATGTCTGGCTGGAAGGCTGCTCATAAATTCTTGCACCGAGATTTCGCAAGGGCTCGGAGTGGCTGTACGTGGTTCAAGCCCAACCCTATGCTCCAGCGGACGGCTTCGCCGCCCGCTGAGCTCGCACGGTTAGGCGTCGGTATTGCGCCGGAGTGAGTTGCTACAGCACGTATTTAAACTAATCATCGAATCTTGAGGGAGATAAGTCGTGCCTGATGCATATCCGTACACGATCGCGAATAAACAGATCGAACCGATGTTGACTCGCATACGGACAGCCGCTCGGCCGGAGCGCATGAACCGGGAGTTGTTAAACACCTGGGGGTTCACCGCGTCAAATGATCGAGCAATCGTTTCGGTCCTAAAAGGTCTTGGCTTTGTCGCTGATGGTGGGTCGCCGACAGATCTCTACGACCGGTTGCGAGACCCGAACGACTGGAAGTATGTACTTGGCGAACGAATCCGCATTCTGTATTCAGACCTGTATTCAATCGACCCGAATATTCACGCGCAGCCTGATAACGAAGTGAGGAGCGCCATTCTTCGCCTCACAGGCAAGGATGAAGAGACTTCACGCCGCTACTACCTGACCTTCAAGACTCTCGCAGGACTTGCCAACTTTGGCAGCAAAGGAGGCGACAAAAAGTCTGAAGGCGCTCCGCCGCCCCCCACTGCCGCACCGCCGCAAGCCCCGCACCTGCCAGCGCTGCATGTTGAGGAACCGAAGCGACGGAAGAGTGAGTACCACTACAACATCCAAATTCACCTGCCCGTCACTTCCGACATCAGCGTCTATAACGCGATATTCAAAAGCCTCAAAGACAACTTGGACCTTTGACCATGGCGCTCAAGGATTTCGTATTCGACGCGATGCTGGCCGAGAACTCCCTTGCTCAGCTTGCCTCTATCGGGATATCCGTACGGGGCAGCGTAGCAACCCCACCAACAATTGATCTATCTGATAAGGGGTTCAGTCCGCGCCTTTTGTACGATGCTGAGCGCATGTCTTCCGTCTTCAGTGCCTACTTTTGCATTGAAAACTCGGCGAGAGAGTTGATAAGTGAACGTCTAGCTTCGCGCCGCGGAGTTGATTGGTGGAGTGTCGCGGTTCCCATGAAGATCAAAGCAGCGGTCTCGAAGCTAAAGGAGAGGGAAGAGAAGAATCGCTACCACACTCCTAGATCGGTTGATCTGATCGGCTACACCCTATTCGCTCACCTGTCGCAGATCATCATCGCGACTTGGGACGACTTCTCAGACCTCTTTCCCGAACAAGCTTGGGTAAGCTCCAGATTTACCGACCTTGAAATGTCTCGGAACGTCATCATGCACACCGGAACGCTACCCGAGATTGAGGTAGACCGAGTTGAAAGCATTCTTCGAGACTGGATAAGACAAGTCGGATGACCCAGGCGTCCTCGCAAAAGCAGAAGGCAAGCCCTAACCCATCATTCCAGCGGACCGCCTTCGGCGGCCGCTGAATTCGAACGTTAGGCCACACAGGAAAGCCACTGATGAGACAGTACGACGGCGTTGACTACAAGTACACGAACAATGACGCGGACAAAGAGAAGTCCCTGAGCGTCATTGCAAACCTCATTGGCTTCAATCCGCCTTCAGACCAGTTGAGCTATTCGTTGAGCTTTTACGCAGGAGGCACAGGAGTTGATGATCGCCTAGCTATTCGGTGCCAATTTACTCAAGGGGATTGGCCCGCAGTTGTTCAAAGGCTTCGCCTTAGGCCCCCTCAAGAAGCAATTGGTAATGCAGGCTGGGAAGAAGAGTTCCGCTGGCTCATTGGTGCCGAAGGGAAAGACGGTGCGCTTGACGAGCATTGCTATCGCTTCATCAATAGCGAGAAGCACAGCTTTCAAGATGTCGTCGACGATGAATGGGAAGTCTTCTTCTCCAATGAAAGCGATGTGAACTCATGGTGTGTGGTCTGGAGAGCCAACGGCTGCATGAACTACCGCAGCTTTGATCAGGGCTAACATGAAGCCGCCCTCACACAACCCAATAGCGTTCAGTCGACGGGGCCGGCCTAACTGGTCGGTCAAGCGGACGCCAACAAGGGCCATGGCCTCGTCATTTTCCTGGCCCTTGTTGGTACCCTTCAGTCGCTACGCTCCTTACGGCGCCGCTTACCTAGGGCGTTAGGCCACTTCTTCTTGAGCTATGTGCCACGCCATCAGAATCAGGCCAAATGAGCTGTCTGTCCTTCGGCAGCCAGCGCATCGCCAAACTGCTCGCCATCGCTCTGGAAGTGGTAACGCCATCACTGAGCTTGGGCATCACTCGCAGGGTTATCGCCAAACATCTGACAGCACTGTTCTGGCAGGCTTGTTCAACTCGCCAAACTGCGTGTCTGCGCTTAGCCTAACGAGTTGGTAAAGCGGACGCCCACAAGCTCCGCTTGTGGGTGCCTTCCGTGCTTCGCACTCCAGCGCCGCTTACCGCGAGCGTTAGGCCTCTGAATCAATATGACCGCACTCGTCTTCGCACTTCAGCCCGAACAAGTCTGTCTCGCTATGGATACCCTGGTAATCGGTGCCGAAGATCGGATGCCCATGTCGTTTCAGCGCAACTTTCGACTCGTCCCTCAGACTGATCTGGTGATCGCCGGAACTGGTCGTGCCGGATTTATCAACGGTTGGTTTGAACACCACCGAAGCCACTTTTTGGAAAAGTCGATCGATGAACTAAACGCGGAATTCCCGAGAATATTCAGTTCATCGGTACGCACTGAACGTGGGCTAGGCGGCTTGACCGCGACGATTTATCACTTTGGCTACTCCGCACTTGAGCGTCAGTATGTTGGGTACGCCTATCGCTCTGAAAGCGGGTTCCGCTCAGACCGACTTCAGCACGCCCTTGGCTATAAACCCGTAGTTCCTATCGCACCGACTGACGACATTCGCTTTCCAGACTTCCTCATTGACATAGTGGTGGAGCAGCAGCGCCACGACAACCTGCTACCTCTACAAGACAGAGTTGGTATTGGCGGCGAAATAGAGTTCGTAGTCATGTCGAATAGAGAGATTCGCATCGAAACGGTTCATCGCTTCCCCTCTCATGAAGCTGAGTCAACCTACATTGCGCAGCGCGCGGAGGCCGAATTCCTCGCTCAAGCGGAGCGCCAACGGCAGGCCACCAGGGCCCGGCCTGAGGTACGCGGTACATTTTCTCAGTCCGGGCCCAGGCGTGCCCGCTTAGCTCAACGTTAGGCAGCGCAAAGCGGCTCTCAAACGAGCAGCAAACGCGTTCGGGGAAACTGAGAGCCCTTACCGACAAACAGGGAGTCTATGTGGAGATCATCGTTTTCATAGTACTAATCGTTGTTGCCTGGCTTCTGATCTCATCGCACAAGAAGAAGAAAAGGAGAGAAGCGCTTCTCAAGAAGTATGGAGATCCGGCGATAGTCGAAAAGATCATGCAGCGCATGTTTTGGCAAGGCCAGACACAAGAGCAACTTCTTGACTCGCTCGGCCGTCCGCTGGATGTCGATGAACGCGTTCTCAAAACAAAGACGAAAGAAACCTGGAAGTACAACCAGACGGGGACGAATCGTTATGGCCTCCGCGTCATCCTAGAAAACGGTGTTGTTGTTGGTTGGGATCAAAAGTGACAGTGCTACCCAACCCTTCCATCGAGAGGAAATGCCCCGGCAAGCCGGGTCATGCCTCTCATGTCAAACGTTAGGCAGCAGGATGGACAGCGCGCGTCATTCCCAAGTAATCGCCGTTCTATTCTTGACCTCTGGCCTCGTTGAAGTCGCTGTTGAAGCGCTGCCCGGTGTCCACCGCTTCACTGCTGAGAACTCAGATGCAGGTCTTTGCACTTTTGAGCACGAGCTCGTAGCATGCGGCTTGCGTGAGCCACCGTTCATATGCATGTGCATGGCTCCGGATGCGCACTTCGATGGAATCTTCTTTGAAGAGATACACGCAGCGCCGTTTCCCAAGCAGTTCTTTGCCCAGCCGATGTTCCTGGCATACGCAAAGGCTCAACGAAGGTCCACGGAAAGCGCAGAAACGCTGCTACATGCTTTCCGCCAGGAGTTTCCCAGGGCAGAGAGTGCTGAAAACAAGTCATTCGACACGGACACGCTGCTGCAAGACGCCCGTCAACTCCGACATTAGAGCGCTTAATCTCACAGCGACCCGTCCCGGATCTCGGCATAACGCCAACGCAAGATTGGGTGTTCTAACCCCTTGAATCCTGCGGTCGTATTTACCGCCCGCAGGTTTGGTTCCTCATGAAATCAGTTCCCCGCGCACGCAGGCATGGCCGCGCGGGTAGCCACGGTGGTGGCGCTGTCATCCCGCCCCCCAGCGTTGCGGGTGTAGGTACAGCCATAACGCGCATCGGCCAGGGTGGCAGGCGTCTTCACGTCGTCGCCGGCCGGTTTAACGCCTTTCTCGACCCAGTCGGCCAGGGCCTTGAACGCTTCGGACTGCTCGGCCACGGTGAAGTCACAGTGGCTCGGCGCGCGCACGGCGCGCTGCACGAGCCACTGGCCGCTGCCGTTGGCCTCGGCGCGGTCGCGGTAGACCTGTTCCATGTGGAAGGGCACGTACATGTCGCCCAGCGTGTGGAGCGTCACCACGGGGATGCGGAACTGGCCGTTGACCTGCGGCACCCAACGCAGTCCGTCGCTGCGCAGGCGGTTGGCATCCGGCGCGGGCACCCACTTGGCGATGGTGGCGTTGAAGTTGGCCACCTCGGCGTCGCTGGCATTGAAGCGGTAGACGGTGGCGGTGGTGTCGATGCCCTGCTTGTTCAGGATGCCGTTGATGGTGCCGTCGCGCCCGAAGGTGCCCCACACGGTGTTCTGCAGCGGCGCGTTGGCAAAGCCCTGGTCGAAGATCGGCCGCGGCCCGCCGGTCAGGTTCATCACGATGTCCTTGAGCTTCTGCCCTTGCGGCGTGACCGACGAGAACGATGTCTGGTTGCCGAACAAGGCATTGCGCACCTGCGGGGCGATCGTGGCCCAGTCGGTCGTAGGTGCGCTGGCGGCGGGCAGGCCGGCGAGCTTTTGCGCGGCCAGTTGGTAAGCGCCGAAGTAGTTGTACAGCGACAGGTCTCCCAGCACGGCGCACATGGGCAAGGCGCCCTGGTAGGTGCGCTTGTGGATGGCGGTCCGCTGCGCCTCGTCCTCGATGGCGGCGGCGGTGATGTGGCCGCCCATGGACACACCCGTCAGGTAGGTGCGGGTGGGCTCGGGCAGCGCGCGGCCGTTGGCGGCGGCGATGCCGACGAACGCGTTGGCCAGCGCGTTGGTGTCTTCCACGCCCACGCGCACGTCGTAGAAATTCTTGGTGTAGCTGGAAGCGGCCCAGGCGTAGCCGTTCTCGATCAAGTACCGCCGGAAGGCCGGGTTGGATACGGTCAGCGCGTTGCCTTCGCCGGCATAGCCGTGGGCGTACATGACCAACATGCCGTTCCAGTTCTTCGGCACCTCGATGCGGTAGCCCGCACCGGCGTTGATGCCCGTCCAGCGGTCGGTCTGCACCGTGGCGCCGTCCATGGCGGCGAACGGCAGGCTGGCGGTCGCCACGGCAAAGCTGTTGCGGCTGTCTTGCGCGCGCGTTTCCTCCGGCCCAGTTCCACCCGAGCCACCGCCGCCCCCACAGGCGCCGAGCAGCATCGCGCTCGCCGCGCAGACGGCGGCCGTACGGGGGAAGAAGGGAGAACGGATGGGCTGCATGGGGATGCCTTTGGATCAGTTGAAAGAACCGCTGCGAGGGGCCAGTCTAGGGACGACCGCTACGGCCTCTGCGCGGGCTTTCCCGAGCGCGTTGTCACCAGGGCGACGGCGACGGCAATGGCCGCAGCGGCTGGGCAGCCACATTGGCGAGTTGCTGGACCGCACCGGGTTAGGCACGCATCGACCGTCACCGAACAGAGCCCCGCCGACGGCACCAAAAGCGCGGGAGGGCGCTGAAGGCACGCCGCCGCTCCAGGTGAGGAAAATCTGTCGCCGTGACTCGAAATCCTGACCGCTACCGCTGCCTGCATGATCGGCCGCATACAGCAACCAACACCGCCCAACCGGTGCCGGTCAGCATGAACAATACCCGGGCATCCGTGCAGCCAACCAGCCCCACGAAGCCTCGCCCGATGTCTGCAGCGAACGGCTTTTCCGCCCGCCCCCGCCTTGGCGTTCAGGTGCAATCACCGCAGAGCCGTCGATTTCTCTACCATTGGCCCCTTGCCTCATTTCTGGAGCTTCCCTCAATGCGCCCCCTCATCGCCGCCCTGGCCCTCGCCACCCTCGCCCCGCTCGCCATCGCCCAGACACCGGCGGCAGCCCCCATCACCACCGCCTCCGGCCTGATCTACCAATCGCTCAAGGAGGGCACGGGTGAGTCCCCCAAGGCGACCGACACGGTCAAGGTGCATTACCGCGGCAGCTTTCCGGACGGCAAGGAATTCGACAGCTCCTACAAGCGCGGCGAGCCGACCGAGTTTCCGCTCAACGGCGTGATCCGCTGCTGGACGGAGGGCGTGCAGCGCATGAAGCCCGGCGGCAAGGCCAAGCTGATCTGCCCGCCCGGCATCGCCTATGGCAGCCGGGGCGCCGGCGGTGTGATTCCGCCCAACGCCACGCTGCATTTCGAGATCGAGCTGCTGTCGGTCTCGCGCTGAGCGCGCACGGGCACCCATGCGCTACTTAAAAGATAGCTGCTTGCGCTTGATTTGCCTGAAATTCAAGGTCAAATGACATTGAATTGCTTATCAATCCAGCGCAATCAGCTTCTCTTTTAATAGCATCGTTGTGCCCTGCATCAGCGTCCATGGCGCCGCGCCCGGCGCTGCCGGGGCGCACCACGGCATCTTCGGCCAAGTACCCCAGCCCGTGCGCCAGCGCGCCCCGCAGACCGCCCGCGTACACTGGCGAACGGTCGCGGGCACCCTGGCCTGCGCAGCGCCACCATGACCCTTCCCGACCTGTCTTTCCTCCTGCGCAGCCCGAACGATGACGCGGCTGCCGGCACCGGCGCGGGCGGGCCGCCGTCGGAGAAGCCGCCCACCGTGGTCGAGCGCCGGCAGGCCCCGCGCAAGAACGAGGCGGTCGAGGCGCTGATCGCCGAGCTGCGCGCCTCGCAGGCCGAGCTGGAGACACAGAACAAGGTGCTGCGCTACAGCCAAGCCGCGGCCGAAAGCGCGTCCGAACGGTTCGAGACGCTGTTCGCCAGCGTGCCGCTGGCGCTGATGGTGCTCGACGAGCACGACATGGTCGTGCAGGCCAACTCCATGGCCCACCGCTCGTTCCAGCCGACCGAGGCCGACCGCGCGCTGACCTCACTGATGCCTTTCGTGGCCGCCAACCATGTTCCCCGCGTGCGCGCCGCTTTCGCCCACGCGCTGGCCGAGGGCCAGGCCGAGGCCACCGAGGTGGTCTTTCGCATCGGCACGTACGGGCGCATCACCGGCGACCTGCACATCGCCCGCATCGAGACCCCGCAGGACGGTGCCCCGCCTCTGCTGCAGTTCCTCTGCGCCGTGATCGACCAGGGTCCGCTGCTGGCCGAGCGCCGTGCGCTGCAGCAGAGCGCCCATGCGCTCAAGGAGCGCAATGGCCAGTTGCACGCCAGCGAGCGGCGGCTGGAGGCCGTCATCAATTCCGCCCTGGACGCCATCATCTGCGTGGACCAGGACCGCCGCATCACCGTATTCAACCCCACCGCTGCCGCCCTCTTCCTGTGCACGCGCGAAGACGCCATCGGCAGCCCGCTGGAGCGCTTCCTGCCGGACGCCGAGCAGGCCTTCGCGCTCGCGCAGCTGACTACGCAGGCCGTGCTGGGCGAGATCACCGCCCGCACCGCCACGGGCCGTGAACTGGCCGTAGAGGTGAGCCTGTCGTTCGAGCGCCATGCCGAGGGCGAGACCACCACCGTCTTCGCCCGCGACCTCACCGGCCGCAAGAAGGCCGAGCAGCACCGCAATGAGCTGGAGGCGCAGCTGCGCGAGTCGCAGAAGATGCAGGCCGTGGGCACCATGGCCGGCGGCATCGCGCACGACTTCAACAACATCCTGGGCGCCATCCTGGGCAACGTGGACCTGGCCAAGGCCGACTGCGGCTCCGGCTCGCCCGTGCTGGAGAGCCTGCTCGAGATCGAAAAAGCCGGCCGCCGCGCGCGCGACCTGGTGCGCCAGATCCTCACCTTCAGCCGCAACGAGCCGCCCAAGCGCACGGCCGTGGCGGTGGACGAGGTGGTGCGCGACACCGCCCAGCTGGTGCGCGTGACGCTGCCGCCCGCCGTCGAGCTGCGGGTGGAGCTGGACCCGCACCTGCCCGCGATGCTGGCCGATGCCACGCAGGTGGAGCAGGCGCTGCTCAACCTCTGCACGAATGCCGTGCACGCGCTGGGCGAATCGCGCGGCACGGTGCTGGTGGGCGCGTCGTGCCTCGTGCCGGACCACCGCCTGGGCGACCGCCTGGGCCTGGCGCACGGCACCTACGTCGCGCTGAGCGTGACTGACAACGGCCCCGGCATCGACGCGGCCACGCAGCTGCGCATCTTCGAGCCCTTCTTCACCACCAAGCCCGTGGGCCAGGGCACCGGCCTGGGCCTGGCGGTGGTACACGGCGTGATGCGCACCCACGGTGGCGCGGTGGACGTGGACAGCGCGCCCGGCCAGGGCAGCCGGTTCACCCTGTACTTCCCTGCCGAGCCTGCGCATCCGCCGGCCCTGGAGCCGGCCGCTGCGCCAGAGCCGGCCGCCCCCGAGCCTTCCCCTGTGGCGGAAGCCCCGGCCACAGAGGCTGCCGTGCTGACCGCGGCCATGCAGCCGCAACGCCAGCGCCACGTGATGTACGTGGACGACGACGAAGCCCTGGTCTTCCTCGTGCAGCGCCTGCTCAAGCGCCGCGGCTACCGGGTCAGCACCTTCACCGACCCGCATGCCGCCGCCGCGGCCCTGCGCGAGGCGCCGGCGGCCTACGACCTGGTCGTCACCGACTACAACATGCCCGGCTACTGCGGCGTGGACCTGGTGCGCGAAGCCAAGCAGATCCGTCCGGACCTGCCCGTGGCGCTGGCCTCCGGCTACGTGACCACGGAGATCGAGCGCGCCGCCCTCGCGGAGGGCGCGAGCGCGCTGATCCACAAGCCCAACGATGTGGAGGAGCTGTGCGCTACGGTGGACCGGCTGGCCCACGCGCCGGCCCCGCCCGCCCCACCGGCCGATGGCACGGCCTGACGCCGCGGCCGTGCCGCCGGGCATGGCGTGCGTCTATGCCGACGACGACCTGCTCGTGCTCGACAAGCCCTCGGGCCTGCTGTGCGTGCCCGGCCGCGGCCCCGACAAGCAGGATTGCCTGAGCGCACGCGCCCAGCACCAGTGGCCCGATGCCCTCGTCGTGCACCGGCTGGACCAGGCCACCTCCGGCCTGGTGCTCATGGCCCGCTCGCCGGCCGTGCAGCGCAGCCTGGGCCACGCCTTCGCCCAGCGCCAGGTGCACAAGCGCTACCAGGCCGTGGTGGCGGGCACCCTGGCGCCGCCTGCCGATGGTGTTGGCACTGGCGGCTGGGGCGTGATCGACCTGCCGATCGCCGCCGACTGGGAGCGCCGGCCGCTGCGCATCATCGATGCCGAACACGGCAAGCCCAGCGTGACGGAGTGGCGGGTGCTGGCCGGTGGAACCGATGGCGGTGGCAGCCCCACCACCCGCGTGGAGCTGCAACCCGTCACGGGCCGCACGCACCAGCTGCGCGTGCACCTGGCGGCGCTCGGCCATCCGATCCTGGGCGATGCGCTCTATGCCGACGCGGCCGTGCAGGCCCGCGCGCCGCGCCTGCTGCTGCATGCCACGCGGCTGGCGTTCGACCATCCCCGCACGGGCGAGGCACTGCAGTTCAGCGCGCCGCCGGCGTTCTGATCACCCCGCCGGCGCGGCCGTGAGGCCGCGGTCCAGCAGGTTCTGCAGCGCCGGGGCCCACAGCGCATGCGCCGGGCCCGAGGCCTGGTGGCCGAACAGCGTCGGCATCTCCAGGTACTGAACCGCGCCAGCGCCGCCCCCGCCGGCCAGGCTGCCCCGCACTTCGGCGGGGGGAAACAGCAGGTCCGTGCTCGCCGTCACATGCAGCACCGGGCAGCGCAGGCGCTGCAGCTGCGGCCGCACGTCGAAGGCCAGCGCAGCCTTGAGCAGCACGATGAGCGCATGCGCGTCGAACTCGGCCGCCCAGGCGTCGGCCATCGCGGCCATGCGGCGGTCGCGCACGGTGGCGTCCAGGCCCTGGGCGCGCAGCACTTCGTCCATGCCATAGGCGCGCAGCGTGTCCCAGCGCAGCCGCCGCAGCGTGGCCTGCACCCCACCCGGTACGGCGTAGTAGTCGCCGCCGTTCCAGCCCGGGTCGGCGGCCAGCGCGGCCATCAGCGTGGGCAGGTGCATGTGCGGGCTGGCCGGCAGGTACGGGGCCGAGACGACCGCAGCGACCGACTCCACCATCTCCGGATGGTCCAGCGCCCACTGCAGCGCCTGGAAGCCTCCGTAGGACGGCCCGACGATGGCCCGCAGCCGCCGCACGCCCAGGTGCGCGAGCAGCCGGTGCTGCACCGCCACGATGTCCTGCAGCGTGATGTCCGGAAACGCCGCGCCGTAGGGCCGTCCGGTGCGGGGATCGGTGCTGGCCGGACCGGTGGTGCCATAGCAAGAGCCCAGCATGTTGCTGCACACGATGAAGTAGCGCTGCGTGTCCAGCACCCGCCCCGGTCCGATCAAGGGCGCCCACGATCCCTCGGCTACGCCGGCGCCGTGCGCCAACATCTGGTGGCTGGCGGTGTAGCCGTGGGTGACCAGGAGGGCGTTGCCGCCGTCGGGCGCAAGCCGGCCATAGGTGGCATAGGCCACCTCGGCGTCGGCCAGTTCGGCGCCCGAGGTGAGGCGCAGTGCGCCCAGGCGCAGACGGTGTTCAGGCGAAGAAGCAGCAGCGGACATGCAAGGGGGAGTGAAGTCGGAAGGAAGAGGAAGGACGGCAGCGCGCGGCTCACTCGATGCGGATCTGCGCCGCCTGGATGACGCGGCCCCAGCGCTGCGCCTCCTGGCGCACGAAGGCATCGAACGCGGCCGGCGTGTCGTCGAAGGGCATCCAGCCGTCGGCGGCCAGCGGCTGGCGCACTTCGGGGCTGCGCGCCACTTTCGCCGAGGCCGCAGCCAGGCGGTCGATGACGGCCTGGGGCGTGCCCTTCGGCGCATCCAGCCCGGCCCAGGAAGTGATCACCATGTCGGGGTAGCCGGCCTCTGCGAAGGTCGGCACCTCGGGCAGCGCCGGGTTGCGCTGCGCGCTGCTGACGGCGAGCGCCCGCAGCCGCCCGCCCTTCAGGTGCGGCAGCGCCGTGTCCTGGTTGAGGGCCATCACGCGCACGGTGCCGCCCAGCACGTCCTGCAGCGCGGGCGCTGCGCCCTTGTAGGCGATGTGGTTGAGCTGGATGCCGGCCGCGCGCTGAAAGACCTCCATCGCCAGGTGGCCCGAGGTGCCGTTGCCGCCGCTGGCGAAGTCCACCCGGCCCGGCTGCGCCTTCGCCTGGGCGACGAATTCCGCCAGCGTAGTGGCCGGAAAATCCGGGCGCACCACCAGCACGTTCGGGCCCTGCGTCATGGGCGCCACGTGCACGAAGTCGTTCACGTAGTCGTACGGCAGCTTGGCGTACAGGTACGGGTTGATCGTATTGAAGGCCCCCGTGAAGAGCAGCGTGTAGCCATCCGCCGGGGCCTTGGCCACGGCCGCCGCGCCCAGCGTGCCGCCCGCGCCGCCGCGGTTGTCCACCACCACCGGCTGGCCCAGTTCCCGGGCCAGGCCGGTTGCCAGCAGGCGCGCCAAACGGTCGCTCGCGCCGCCGGCGGCCACCGGCACCACGATCTTGAGGGGCCGCTGGGGCCAGTCCTGCGCGTACGCCGCGGCGGGAAGCACCGCTGCGGCGCCCAGCGCCTGCAGCACCTTGCGGCGGGAAAAGGCTACGCCCATGTCTGTCTCCTGAAGTGTGGTTGTGCGCAAATGGTACCGGTATCATTCACCGGCACAAGGGGGCCGACGTACTGGTTTTCCAGAAGACGCGCGTAGAGGAAGGCGACGGTTCCGCAGCTCAGGCCGTCGCCCGCTGCCGGATCGAGAAACCCAGGTCGGTCGCGCCCGCCGGAGCCGCGCCGCCCTGCAGCCGCTCCAGCAGCAACTCGCCCGCCCGGGTGCCGATGGCCGCGCCGTCCAGGTGCACCGTGGTCAGCGCGGGTTCAAAGTCGGCAGAGAACGGCAGATCGCCGCATCCCACCACCGCCAGCTGTCCTGGCACGGCCACGCCGCGCTGCTGGGCCTCGATCAGCACGCCCATGGCCATCAGGTCGGAGTTGCAGAACACCCCGTCCACCGGCGGCCCGTCGCTCGCGCCCGTCAGCAGTTGGGCCAGCGCGTCACGGCCGCTGCGCAGCGTGGCCGGCGCGGGCGCCGCATGCAGCAGCGGCGCCGGCATGCCGAGGGCCAGCGCAGCCCCCTGGAACGCGTGCGCCCGGGCGCGGGAGCGCGCATCGTCCGCGCCGAAGAACGCCAGCCGGCGGCGTCCGCCCGCGTGCAGAAACCGCACCACGGCCCCCGCCATGTCGGCGTGGGAGAAGCCCACCAGCATGTCGATGGGGTCGTCCACCAGGTCCCAGGTTTCCACCACCGGCACGCCGCTGGCCCGCAGCCGCTGGCGCCAGGTGGCGGACTCCAGCGTGCCGGTGATGACGATGCCGGCAGGCCTCCGGCCCAGCACCGTCTCCAGGATGCCGTCCAGCCGCGCGTTGTCGTAGCCAGTCTGGCCCAGCAGCAGCTGGCAGCAGCTGGGCTCCAGGGTGCGGCCCAGCGCCTCCAACAAGGGATGCAGCGTGAGCGTGGAAATGGTGGGCACCAGTGCCGCGACGAGGCGGCTGTGCCCGGAGGACAGCGCGCCCGCGATCAGGTTGGGCACGTAGCCGCTGCTGGCGACGGCCGCGCGCACGCGCTCGCGCACGGCTTCGGAGACCTGCTGCGGGTTGCTCAATGCCCGCGAGACGGTCATCGGCGCCACGCCTGCCAGTTGGGCCACGTCGCGGATCGTCACGTGGCCGCTGCCGCGGCGGCGCGGCGGCGCGGCAGCCGGCACCGGTGCGGGCGGAGGCACACCCTGCGGGGCCGTCGGGTCGTCGTCGCTGTTCACGGAAGAAGCCATGCCCGATTCTAGAAAGCCCGAGCCATCGCCTCCGGGCAGCCGCCCGTCGCAGATCTCCCCGGCCCTCCCCGGCCCGCCGCTACCATTGCCGCATGACCGCATCCACCCCACAGCACCTCTTCATCCTCACCGGCGCCTCGCGCGGCATGGGCCTGGCCATGGCCCAGCAACTGCTCCAACCCGGGCACAGGCTGCTGGCCATCTCCCGCAGCACCGCCGACACGCTGGACGCCCTGGCGGCCGAGCGTGGCGCCACACTGGAGCAGTGGCAACAGGATCTGGCCGACGGCGTGGCGGCCGCAGAACGGCTGCGGGGGTGGCTGGCGGCGCTGCCCGCCGGCGGCATCGCCAGCGCCACGCTGATCAACAACGCCGGCGTCATCCCCCCGATCGCTCCGCTGTCGGACAGCGATCCGGCCGACCTGGGCCGCGCGCTGCGCGTGGGGCTGGAGGCGCCCATGCAGCTTACGGGTGCCTTCCTGGGCGCCACGGAGGGCTGGCACGCCGTGCCGCGCAAGGTGCTCAATATCTCGTCCGGCCTGGGCCGCCGTGCGATGGCCTCGCAGGCCGCCTACTGCGCCGCCAAGGCCGGCATGGACCATTTCACCCGCTGCGTGGCGCTGGACGAAGCGGCCAAGCCGCACGGCGCCAAGGTATGCTCGCTGGCTCCCGGTGTGATCGACACCGACATGCAAGTCCAGCTGCGCGGCGCCGACCCGGCCCGCTTCCCGGACGTGCAGAACTTCGCCAACCTCAAGACGGGTGGCATGCTCACTTCTCCCGCCGACGCGGCCGCCCGCGTCCTCGCCTGGCTGGAGCGCGCGGACTTCGGCACGAACCCTGTGGCCGATGTGCGGGAAGCCTAATTACTACCAATTTGATAGCTGCTTGCGCTTATTCCATAAGCGTTTGCGGCCATTTTTACTTGAAACACTTGAAGCGCTAAGGAAAGCACCCTGCCGCAGCCCCTCGCCGCACAGCGCTGACGATGCCGGCCATCGCCAAGTGAGAAGGCCCGGTGCCCCGCAGGCAGGCCGATGCATCCGCCCCATCGGCACAGGCCCCAATAGCGCCGCGCCATTGGGCACGGCACACTCGCTCACGAACCATTTCGCTGAAAACCACGGAGACACGTTCCCATGATCCGCACCCTGATTTCCTGTACCGCGCTGGCCCTGGGCCTGGGCGCCGCAGCGCATGCCCAGACGGCAGCGCCCGCCTATCCGAACAAGCCGGTGCGCATGATCGTTCCGTTCCCGCCCGGCGGCGGCACCGACATCCTGGCCCGCCTGGTGGCCACCAAGCTGGGCGAATCCGCCAAGTGGACGGTGGTGGCCGACAACAAGCCCGGCGCCGGCGGCACGCTGGGCATCACCGAGGCGACCAAGATGGCGCCCACCGGCTACGACATCGTGATGGGCCAGAAGGACAACCTGGTCATCGGCCCCTGGCTGTACAAGAACCTGCCCTGGGACCCGACCAAGGACCTGACGCCCATCGCCCACGTGGCCTACACGCCGGTGGTGATCGCCACCAGCGCCAACTCCAAGTTCAAGAGCCTGGCCGATGTGGTCGCCGCCGCCAAGGCCGCGCCCGGCACCATCACCTACGGCTCGCCCGGCAATGGCACCTCCATCCACCTCGCGGGCGACCTGTTCGAGAAGGCCGCCGGCGTGAAACTGGTGCACGTACCGTACAAGGGCTCCAACCCCGCGCTCATGGACGCGCTGGCCGGCAACGTGGACCTGCTGGTGTCCTCCCTGCCCTCCGCGATGGGCCAGATCAAGGCCGGCAAGCTGCGCCCGCTGGCCGTCACCTCGGCCAAGCGCAGTTCGTCCCTGCCCGATGTGCCGACCGTGGCCGACTCGGGCTACAAGGGCTTCGACGTGAGCACCTGGTACGGCCTGTTCGCGCCGGCCGGCACGCCCAAGCCGGTGGTGGACGCGATCCACGCCGAGGTGAACAAGCTGCTCGCCCAGCCCGACGTACAGGCCGCCATCCTGGGCCAGGGCGCCGAGCCCGAAGCCATGGGCACAGCCCAGTTCGGCACCATGTTCAAGAACGACTATGCGAAGTGGAAGGGCATCGTCGAAGCCTCGGGCGCCCGGATCGAGTGATCTCACGCGGCGCCGGTGCAGCGCCGCTCCAAAGAAAAAAGGCTCCCGAGGGAGCCTTTTTTCTTTGGGCGGTAGAACCGCGTCAGTCGCGCACCACCAGCACCGGCACGTGGGCCACACCCAGCACGCGCTGCGTGACGCTGCCCAGCACCAGCTTTTCCAGCCCGCGGCGGCCGTGCGAGCCCATCACGATCAGGTCGGCCCCCGTGGATTCGACCGCACGTACGATGCCGTCGTGCACGGCATGGCCTTCGCCCACCACGGTGGTCACGGGCACGCCGGCGTCCTCGATGGCCTTCTTGGCGGCGTCCAGCGCGGCGTTGGCTTCGGCCGTGGCGGCGCTCAGGTACTGCGCCTGGCCGTAGGCGAAGTCCGCCCCGACGCCGGTGAAGGGATACGGGTCCACCACGTAGAGCGCGGTCACCGAGGAGCCGAAGGTCTTGGCAAGGGCAGCGGCCTTGCCCACCGCCAGCATCGAGGTGGGCGAACCATCCACGGGAATCAGAATGTGCTTGAACATGGTGTTTTCTCCTTGGGTTGATGGAAGACGGTCCGAGGACCGGTCGAGACGAAACCAGTGTGGCGCCGGAAAGCCCGCGCAGCCTTGATTCCCGTCAAATCATGAGGGATTGCCGACGGCGTCCTGGAAGCCTCCGCGGCGGCAAGTGACCACCAGCGTATCGCGCCATCCGCCCTCCGCCAAGGGCTGGATGGGCGTGGTCTCATGGATCATGCGGGCGTCGTCCAGCAGCAGCAGCGACCACGGCTCGTTCAGCGTGAAGCGCTGGCCGCTAGGTCCGTTGGCTTCGAAGATGCGCGTCTCGCCGCCCTTGACGCCGTTGCGGGCCACCAGGAACACGGCCACCAGGTCCACGCCGTCGCGGTGCGCGCCCTCGGGCGTGGGCCGGCCGATGCCGTCCGAGGTGTCGATGCGGAACTGGTGCGCCTCGATGAACCAGCGTTGCGGCTGCGTGGCCAGCGCGGCCTGGGCCACTCCGGACAGCGCCAGCATCAGTTGAGCCCACACGGGTTGGGACACGGTCGCGTCGTGCATGGGAGCGAACCAGCGCTGCATGCCGCCATGCAGGGCGTTGTACTCCACGGGCTGCCAGTGGGCACGGTGAGGCACTTGCTGCAATTGGCCGCCATCGGCCACGAAGCAGGAATGGCGCCGCCGGCGATAGCGTCCGCCGTCCTTCAGGAATTCATCCGGCGGCAGATCCTGCCAGTCGGGCGACAGCGCCTGCAAGGCCTCCAGGGTACAGCCGGCCCAGGCGGCCACATCGGCAGGCCGGACGACGGCGTAGCCCTGGCTGCGCAAATGGGATGCGATCTGCCCTGGATCGGTGAAAGGAGGGGCGAAGGTGACGTGCGCCATGGCTGCCGAGCTTAACCCGCAGCGCACCGGCCGCGCAGGTACGGCACCGCCGGCCGACCACCGGGGAGTGCATGCGCTAGCATCCCTATCGCCCCACCCTGGAGACATCTGCATGGTCCACGAGCGCCGCCACTTCGTCCGCGTCGGTTTCGACGCCCCCGCCCAGGTCACGATCGGCCCGGATACGTTCGACGCGCAGGTCCTGGACCTGTCGCTCAAGGGCGCGCTGCTGCGGCTGCCGCCCCAGGCACACGCCCTGGCCGGCCCCGACGTGTCCTGCCAGCTGGTGGTGCCGCTGCTGCCCGCGCAGGAGCAACTGTCCATGGCCGCCCACATTGCCCATCTGGACGGCGACCTCGCAGGCCTGCAATGCCGCACCATCGACCTGGACAGCGTCACGCACCTGCGGCGGATCATCGAACTGCAACTGGGCGACGCCGCCCTGCTGGAGCGCGACCTGGCCGAGCTGATGGCCGGCCACACGGCGAGCGCCACCCCGTAAACCGGGCGGCGCGCCGCAGCGCGCTGGTACCCCGCTCAGCGCTGCGCGTGCTCGGCCTCCTGCAAGGCCCGCCACATCACCTTGCCGCTTCCGCTCTTGGGCAGGGCATCGGCGAGCTGCACGATGCGCGGCACCTTGTAGACCGCCATGTTGTCGCGGCACCAGGCGATGATGTCTTCCTCCGTCACCTGGCCCCGGTGCTCCTGCCGCAGCACCACCACGGCCTTGACCGTTTCGCCCCGGTAGCTGTCCTTGGCCGAGATGACGCAGGCCTCCTGGATGGCGGGGTGGCGGAACATCAGCGCTTCCACCTCCGCGGGCCAGACCTTGAAGCCACTGGCATTGATCATGCGCTTGAGGCGGTCAGTCAGGAAGAAGTAGCCCTCCTCATCCATGCGCCCCAGGTCACCGGACCGGAAGAAGCGCTTGCCCTCCAGCTCGAAGAACGCGGCGGCCGTGGCGTCCGGCCGCTTCCAGTAGCCGTCGAAGACCTCGGGGCCGTGCATCACGATCTCGCCCTGCTCGCCCACGGGCACTTCCTGCAGCGTGTCCGGGTCCACCACCCGCGCATCGGTGCTCATGAAGGGAATGCCCAGGCACTGCTGCTTGGGATGCTCCGGCGGATTGGAATGCGACGGCGCAGCCGTCTCGGTCAGACCGTAGCCTTCGGCGTAGCGCAGACCATACTGCTCCAGCAGGCGCTGGGCCACGGCCTGGGGCATGGCCGCTCCGCCGCCACCGATGTAGGTCAGGCTGGACAGGTCGTACTGCGCGAAGTGCGGGCTGGCCAGCAGGTCGATGATCATGGTCGGAATATTGGTCCAGCTCGTCACACGGTACCGCGAGATCAGCCGCCCGGCCAGGTCGCGGTCCCAGCGCGGCATGACTACCAGCGTGGCACTGCTGTAGATGGCGGTGTGCATCACGCTCACCATGCCGGTGATGTGGAACATGGGCACCACGGCCAGCACCACGCTCTCGGGCGTGGCCGTGCCCCAGAGGCTGCCCGACACCGCGTTGTGCATGATGCTGCGGTGGGGGTGCATGCATCCCTTGGGCAGGCCGGTGGTGCCGCTGGTGTAAGGCAGCACCGCCAGGTCAGCGGACGCCACTTCCAGCGCGGGCGCGGGCTCCTCGGAGGCCACGGCATCGGTCCAGCGGTGGACCGCCCCCCCTTGCAGCGCAGGCAGGGCGCGCTCCGTGCACAGCCAGTCCTGCCAAGCCGAAGGCACCGCGTCGGCGCCAGCGGCGTGGGGATCGAACGTGTCGGTGAACTGGGTCACCACCAGATCGCGCAGGCCTGCACCCGGCGGGAGCGCATCGCTGGCCTGTGCCAGTTCTGCAGCCAGGTCCGCCGTCGTGAGGGCCACCTTCGCATCGGGGTCGGTGATGTAGTGCTTGAGCTCTTCTGCGCGGTTCATGGGGTTGACTGGCACGACCACCGCGTTCGCGCGCAGGATGGCGAAGTGCGCGATCACGAGCTGCGGGCAGTTCTGCATGCACAGCAGCACGCGGTCGCCCTTGCGCACGCCCCGGGCGTGCAGGAATGCGGCCAAGCGCTCGGCGCCCTGCGCCAGGGACCTGTACGACACGCGGGTGCCGAAGAACACCAAGGCCGGCTTGTCCGGATACCGCCGCGCACTCGTGGCCAGGTTGTCCCACAGCGAGGTGGCGGGAACGGTCAGGGAGTGCGGCAGGCGCCGGGGCCAGAATCGGTAGTGAGGTCGCATGGATCTTGGTTCCTTGGAGGGGGACTTGGCCCGGATGCAGGCCGCCGCTCCACTTGTATCGGGGATGCCATCCGCGAACCGTCACTCAGGTGACGGGAAGCGGTCGCAGGCTTTGGCACAGGCGGCCCACACCCTGCGCAAACGTCCTCTTGCGCGGGCTCCCGGTTTACGGCACAACCAGCGTATTGCATGTCCCGCCCAGCGGAATGCGGATGCACCGGGAAGAACCTGGGCGCAGCCCGTCGGTCGCGCTGCGCTGGCAGCCTGCGCCGATGAAAACGCCGAGGTCAGCAGCCTGTCAGCCACGGCGGAAAAGATCGGCCTCCGGAGTAGCCCTCCGGCAGGCGGCGGGCGGGATAGGCTGCACCTTGCCGATACGACGTACCACGATGAAGAAGCCTTCCGCACCGAGTACCTCGACCCAGAAGCTGTTGATGTTTCTGGTGCCGGCCCTCGTGGTGGTGCAGATCGCAGCCTTCATCTTTCTGCACTTTGCCAACCGGCAGATCGCGCTGGACAGCGTCGACGCCGCCCTGGAGGCGGGCGCCCAGACCTTCACCTACACGGCCGCCACCCGGCGCGAGTACCGCAGGCTGACCTCCGAACTGGTCACCAAGGATTACGGCCTGGTCAACACCATCGCCAATGAAAGCCGCGAGACCGTGGAGTCGGCCTTGCACAACCAACTGGGGCGTACCGGTGCCGAGCTGATCGTGCTCACCGACCTGCAAGGCCGGCTGATCGCCCGTGCGACGACGCTGCCTCTGATGGCCCTGCCCGATCCCGACCTGGACCAGGAACTGGCCTCCCTGGTGTCGCACGTGGCCGAGCAGGAGCGCAACATGCGCCCGTTGAGCGTGGGCGACGACAAGCCGGCACTGCACAACTGGGTCAAGGTGGTCATCCGCGCACCGGTGCCTGTGGCGCAGCTCTATCTGGCCTACCGTATCTCGAACACGTCGGTGCAGCAATTCACCAAAATGACGCAGCTGCAGATGGCCTTCGTGTCCGAGCGATCGGATGCAGAGAGCGCGCCGGTGGTGCATGCCTCCACCTTGCCAGCCGCCGCGATGACCCAGGAGGTGGCGCAGTACAAGACCCTGGGCGAAAGCTTCTCCGTCACCACCGACGAGGGGCAGTACCGCCTGAAGGTGCTCGAACTGGGCGGCCTGCCGGGCTACCGGGTGCACGCCGTCGTGGCGAAGCCGTTCGCCCCGGTCTTCTCTCCCTTCATCAAGCTGGAGTTGCTTTTCGCCGCCAGCATCGTCTTCAGCTCCGTCGTGTCCATCCTCGCGGCCAAGATGATCACCAGCCGCGTCGTGACGCCGCTGGAGAAGGTGGCACAGCGGGACGCCCTCACGGGGCTGGCCAACCGCCGGCTGTTCGAGATCAACATCGCCAACGCCGAGCAGAACCTGAAAGCCCTGAACGACGGGTTCACGCTCATGTTGCTGGACCTGAACAAGTTCAAGCAGGTCAACGACACCTTTGGGCACGAGGCGGGGGACACGGTTTTGCAAACCTTTGCCGCCCGCGTGAAAAAACTCATGCGCGCATCGGACACGCTGGCCCGGTTGGGCGGCGACGAGTTCGCGGTGTTGATGCGCACGACCGACAAGGACAAAGCCACGGCGCTGGCAGAAGCCATCGTTGAGGCGGTCCGCCAGCCCCTCCAGCTACCGAATGGCGAATGGGTGGAGGTGGGCACCAGCATCGGGATCGCCTTCTCCCCGGCACACTCCAGCCTCGGCTCGGAGGTCATGCACCATGCGGACATCGCCATGTATGCGGCGAAGAAGCAAGGAGGCGGCTTTCTCATCGCCGAACTTCCTGCGGCCTCTGCTCCACCAGAGGGCGCCATGCCCCGCACTTTGTAACGGTGTGTCCCCATCCCGGGGATTTCAGCCCGTTTCTGCAGAACACGCCACGGGCCATCAACGACAATGCGCAGTTACCGGGCGCAGCGCTCCCCACTCCGGGGGCCGCGGCGCAGGCCCTGCGCCGCATGGCGCCCCGCCCTCCCGGCTGCGGCCGATGCCGCCTTCGACACCGACTTGCACTACTACCAGATGGGAAGTATGAACATCGTTATCCTCGACGACTACCAGGATGCAGTGCGCAAGCTCCACTGCGCCGCACGTCTGGACCCCTATTCCGCCAAGGTCTATACCAATACCGTCAAAGGCCTCGGCCAGTTGTCGGTACGCCTGAAGGACGCAGACATCATCGTCCTCATCCGCGAACGCACGCCCATCTCGCGCCAGCTGATCGAAAAGCTCCCGCGCCTGAAGCTCATTGCCCAGACCGGAAAGATCGGCAGCCACATCGACGTGCAGGCCTGCACCGAACGCGGCGTAGCCGTCGCCGAGGGCGTGGGATCGCCAGTGGCGCCTGCGGAACTGACCTGGGCCCTGATCATGGCCGCCATGCGGCGCCTGCCGCAGTACATCGCCAACCTCAAGCATGGCGCCTGGCAGCAGTCCGGCCTGCGGTCGGCTTCCATGCCCACCAACTTCGGCGTCGGCACCGTGTTGCGCGGCAAGACGCTGGGCATTTGGGGGTATGGCCGGATCGGCCAGCTGGTGGCGGGCTATGGCCGCGCCTTCGGCATGAACGTGCGCGTGTGGGGCCGTGAGGCGTCGCGCGTGCAGGCGCTGAACGACGGCCTGCAGGTGGCGACCACCCGCGAGGAATTCTTCTCGCAGTGCGATGTGATCTCGCTGCACCTGCGTCTGAACGAAGAAACCCGCAATCTCATCAAGCTGGACGACCTGTCCTCCATGAAGCCGACCGCACTGCTGGTGAACACCTCACGTGCGGAACTGATCGAGCCGGATGCCCTGATTGCAGCATTGAACCGGGGGCGTCCCGGCATGGCGGCGGTCGATGTCTTCGAAAGCGAACCCATCCTGCAGGGCCACGCGCTGCTGCGCCTGGAGAACTGCATCTGCACCCCTCACATCGGTTACGTGGAGCAGGACAGCTACGAACTCTACTTCGGTGCAGCCTTCGACAACGTGGTCAATTACATCAAGGGCACGCCGACCAACATCGTCAATCCGGGAGCGCTGCAGGTACGGCGCTGAGACGCTTCCCCGCCACCGGCACGCCCAGCCCCGCTCTGCGTGAAAAAAAGGCCTCCCGATGGGAGGCCTTTTGTGTGTGGCTGATGCCGGCCTTGACGACCGGCAGATGCCATAGCCGATCAGTTCAGCGGGGTCTTCTTGCCGTCCTTGTACGTGTACAGGGTGATGGCAGGGTTCTTCATTTCGCCGTTGGACTCGAAGGCGATGTTGGCGGTCACGCCCTTGAAGTTTGACTTGGCCAGTTCAGGGATATAGACCTTGGGATCCCAGGAACCAGCACGCTTCATGGCGTCGACCAGCAGCATCGTGGCGTCGTAGGTGTAGGGGCTGTAGACCTGGAACTGGTTGGGGTACTTGGCGTCGTACTTGGCCTTCCAGGCGGTGCCGCCAGGCATCTTGGCCAGCGATGCGCCACCCTCGGCGCAAATCACGTTGGCGAGGGTCTTGGCGCCCGCGGCCAGCTTGGCGATCTCGCTCGTGCAGATGCCGTCGCCGCCGAAGTACTTGACGTTGCCCATGCCCAGCTGTTCCATTTGGCGCAGCATGGGGCCGGCCTGGGGATCCATGCCGCCGAAGAACACGGCATCGGGGTTCTTGGACTTGACGGCCGTCAGGATGGCCATGAAGTCGGTGGCCTTGTCGGTCGTGAACTGTTCGTCCACCACCTTGATGCCCTTTTCAGAAGCGATCTTCTTGAACACGGTGGCAACGCCCTGGCCGTAGGCCGTGCGGTCGTCTACGATGGCGACGGTCTTCAGCTTCAGCGTATCGGCCGCGTAGGCCGCCAGGCCAGCGCCCAGCGCATTGTCGTTGGCGATGATGCGGAAGGTGGTCTTGTAGCCGGGCTTGGTCAGGTTGGGGTTGGTCGCAGCGCCGGTGACGTGCGGGATGCCGCAGTCGTTGTACACCTTGGAAGCGGGGATGGTGGTGCCCGAGTTCAGGTGGCCCACCACGCCTGCCACCTTGGCATCGCACAGCTTTTGTGCAGCGGCGGTACCCTGCTTGGGATCGGCTGCATCGTCCTCTGCCTGCAATTCGAACTTGACCTTCTTGCCGCCGATGGTCACGCCCTGTGCGTTCAGTTCTTCCACGGCCATGCGGGCACCGTTCTCGTTGTCCTTACCGTAGTGAGCCTGAGCGCCAGAAACCGGGCCCACGTGGCCAATCTTCACCACTTCTTGAGCGGTGGCCATGCCAGCGACCGCAGCGATAGCAGCGGCAACGGTCAGTTTCAACTTCAATTGCATATGAATCTCCAATAAAGGGTAAACGCTGAGAAATATTGTTGTGTCCCAACGCAGGCGAACATATCGCAATTTGCGGGCCAGATCATCAGGGAACACGATGGGCAGGCCGAGGAAACCACAGGGAGAAACCCTGCCGCCGTCACATCCGCGAAGGCCGTTCGCCGGAAAGCTCGTCCGCAACGGCTTCGTAGACCGCCTGTCGCACCACGGACTCCACCTCTTCCCTCAGGCGCGGGACGATGGAGCGGGTCTGCTCCTGTACGACGGTGGCAATGGCTTCCCGCAGGCGCTGGTCCAGCACGACATCGACGCGCTGCATCACGCGGTGCACCAGATCCTCTTCGAAACCGTCCGGCAAGGCAGGCCCCGGCGCCGGTCCGACGTTGGGCCCTTGCCCTTTGGCCGCAGACGCAGGGGTGGCAGCCGCTTGCACCGCTGGCGCCGGCATCCCGACGATGGCCGGCAGGGGCGTGGTTTCCGGCCACCGGGCCTGTGGAGACCAAGGGGGTGCCGCGATAGGGGGAGGCGGCTCGGCGGCACGCTGCACGGAAGGTCCTTCCCCCGTGTCCTGTGGCTCCATCAGCGGTGCGGAGACCGGCATGGATGACAGCTCTCCCGGGGCTACATGCACCACATCGGTGAGGGTCGGCACAAATCTGGGAGGTGCCTTGGGCGGTAGGATGGCCATCAGCCGCCTTTCAGGACCAGATCGTGGCGCACGATCTCATAGCCGCGGCCGGCGTAATGGCGCCAGCGTTCACGGGCCGCCTGCCGATCGACATCGTCCTGGGCACTCACCACCTCGACCAGTTTCTGAAACCGGGCAAAGCCTTCCGGCACGTCGTGGCCCAGATTCAGCAGCACGTCCTGGTGGGAGGATTCGCGCGGGTCCGCCGTCAGCAACACGGGCGAGGCGGCCACCATGTCCTCGTCGCCCCCGCTGCGCGCATGGGCCACGAAGTCGGACGGACCCAAGGCCCAAAGCATGCGGTCCAGCCGGTCGAGAGACTCCTCGGGTCCGGCGATCACCAGGCGCATCTCGCTGCGCAGCACCTTGCGCGCGAAGCGGCACGCGTAGGCCAGCTTGTCCGGCGCGTTGAAGTGGAAGGCAACCTCGGTCATGCGCGCCTTCGAGGGGTCAGGCCGCGCGGGCAGGCCGGGGGCGCGAGGGCACCGCAGCCGCCCGGCCACGGGCCTTGCTCTGGGCGGGGGCCTGGCCCACCTCGTTCAGCAGGTAGTGCACCAGCAGGCCGACCGGCCGGCCCGTGGCGCCCTTGGCAGCCCCGCCCTTCCAGGCCGTTCCCGCGATATCCAGGTGCGCCCATGGAATGTCGCCCACGAAGCGCTGCAGGAATTTCGCGGCCGTGATGGAGCCGCCAGCGCGGCCGGCGACATTGCCCATATCGGCAAAGTTGCTCTTGAGGCCTTCGGCATATTCGTCGTCCAGCGGCATGCGCCAGCAGGGGTCGAGAGCGGCATCACCCGCCGCCAGCAGGCTGTCGGCCAGCGTGTCGTCGGAAGCAAACAGCCCGCTGCGCAGGCCGCCCAGGGCGATCACGCAAGCGCCGGTAAGCGTGGCCACGTCCACCATGGCGCGGGGCTTGAAGCGCGCGGCGTACGTCAGTGCGTCGCACAGCACCAGCCGGCCTTCAGCGTCGGTGTTCAGCACCTCGATGGTCTGGCCGCTCATGCTGGTGACCACATCGCCCGGTTTGACCGCACGCCCATCGGGCATGTTCTCGCAGGCCGGGATGAGGCCCACCACATTGATGGCCGGGCGCAGTTCGGCCAGCGCGCGGAACACGCCGAGCACGCTGGCCGCTCCGCCCATGTCGAATTTCATCTCGTCCATCTCGGCCGCCGGCTTGATCGAAATGCCGCCCGTGTCGAACGTGATGCCCTTGCCCACCAGCACGACAGGCGCCTGCGACTTGGGCGCTCCGTTGTAGTGCAGTTCGATGAAGCGCAGAGGCTCTTCGGAGCCGCGCGCCACGGCCAGGAAGGACCCCATGCCCAGCTTGGCGACGTCAGCCGGCCCGTGTACCTTGCACTGGATGCCGGGCAGCTTGCCCAGCGACTTGGCCGCGCCGGCCAGGAGTGTGGGCGTGGCATGGTTGGCGGGGCGGTTGGCCCATTCGCGGGCGAACTCCACCCCAGCTACCAGCGCGACGCCGCGGGCGAATGCGGCCTTGGCCGCTGCCGCGTCGGGCACGCCGATGGTCACCCGAGCCAAAGCACGCGGCTCGGGCTTGGACTTGGTGGCGGTGTACACGTAGCTGGCCTCGGCAATGGCCTGCACCGCCGCGGCCACGGCATCGGGCTGGGCCGCACCGGCGAACACGACGGCCGCCTTCTTGATCTGGGGCGCCTTGAGGGCAGCCGCACAGCCCAACAGCGCCTGCCGCACGGAGCGGGCCGAGCCGTTGCCCGCGCCGACCAGCACCACCCGGCGGGCGGCCACGGACGGTAACTGGTACAAAGCAAGGCTCTTGCCGGCCTTGGTCTCCCAGTCGCCGCTCTTGAGGGCGTGGGCGGCCAGGGCGGACAGCGCATCGCTGCCGGGACGGAAGCCCTCGGGCACGAGCACGATCAGCAGATCGCTCCTGTCGGCGGTGGCAGCGGATAGCGCAAGCGTCTTCAGATCGAAGTTCATAATCGGTGTTTTCCTTCCAGCCAATGTTATTCGATTCATCCATTCGCAAAGAGCTGGCCCGGAGCTTCGGCGCCACCCTGGTGGTCCTGATCACCGTGGTCATGACCATGATGCTGATACGCACGCTGGGCCAGGCGGCCCGCGGCAGCGTGAGCCCCTCGGACGTCATGCTGGTCATGGGCTTCACCGTGCTGGGGCAGCTGCCGACCATCCTGACGCTCAGCCTCTTCGTGGCCACGGTCTCCACACTGTCGCGCATGTACCGCGACAGCGAGATGGTCATCTGGTTCGCCAGCGGCCGCGGTCTCATCAGCCTGCTCACGCCCCTGCTGCGCTTCTCCTGGCCGGTGATGCTGGTCATCGCCACGCTGGCGCTGGCGATCTGGCCGTGGGCGAACCGGCAGATCCAGGAACTCAAGGTCCAGTACGAACAGCGCAGTGACCTCGACCGCATCGCCCCGGGCGAATTCCAGGAATCCGCCAACGGCACACGCGTGTTCTTCATCGACCGCGACGCGTCCAAGGAAGGCGAGGCCAACAACGTCTTCATCGCCTCGAGCGAGCCCAACCGCGAAACCGTGACCTCGGCCCGCAGCGCGCGCATGGAGGTGCGCGACGGCGAGCGCCTGGTGCTGCTCAACGAAGGCCAGCGGCTGGAGACCACCTTGGACAAGCCGGGCCTGAAGGTCAGCGAATTCGTGGAATACGGCACGCGGATCGGCTCGACCTCCGCTGCGTCAAAGGAAGATCTGTCCATCAAGAGCCGCGGCACGCTCGACCTGCTGCAGGACAGCCAGCCCGCTTACAAGGCCGAGCTGGGCTGGCGGCTGGGCCTGGCCCTGGCGGCGCTGAATTTCGTGGTGCTCGGCCTGGCGATTTCCATCGTCAACCCACGGGCAGGCCGCAGCGGCAGCCTGGCCTTTGCGCTCTTCGCCTTCGTCATGTACTACAACCTGATGACCGTGGGACAGAGCTGGGTCGCAGCGGGGCGCCTGGGCGTCACCGCCTTCATGCTGGCACTGCATGGGGGCACCCTGGTGCTGGGTCTCGCGCTGCTCGCCGCGCGGCACAACAATTGGTCCCTGCGCTCGCTGTGGTCCGGAAAGAAGACGGCATGAAGACCATCCGCCGCCTGATCTACCGCGAGACCCTCTCGGGCGTGAGCTTCGTCACGTTCGGCTTCCTTGCGCTGTTCTTCTTCTTCGACATGGTGGACGAGCTGCGCTGGGTGGGCCGCGTGGAGGGCTACCAGATGAGCCATGCGCTGATGTACGTGGCGCTCAGCCTGCCCGCGCATCTGTATGAGCTGCTGCCCATCACCGTGCTGATCGGCACCATCTTCGTGATGGCGCGGCTGGCGCAAAGCTCCGAGTTCACCATCATGCGCACCAGCGGGCTGGGCCCGTGGCGCGCCCTGCGCACGCTGCTGGTGCTGGGCTGCGGATTCGTCGTGCTGACCTTCGCGGTGGGCGACTACCTCTCGCCCCTGAGCGACCGCGCTGCCCAGCTCGTCAAGGCCAACCGCATGGGGCAGATCACCACGGGCGCCACGGGCGCCTGGCTGAAGGAGCGGCAGGGCGAGCGCTCGGTGGCCGTGAACGTGCGGGCGCTGGACCCCCAGGGCAACATGCGCGGCGTGCGCGTGTTCGAATTCGATGCCGAGGGCCGCGTGTCCTCCACCCTGCAGGCCGCTACCGGCCAGTTCGGTACCGACGGCACGGGCTGGGACCTCCAGCAGGTGCAACGCAGCATCTTCCACCGTGGCACCGGCGGAGATTCCCGCGTCGAGCGCCGGCAGGATGCCGAACTGCGCTGGTCCACCCACATCACCACGGACATGGTGGCGGCCTCGCTGCTCAAGCCGGACCAGATGTCCACCATCGGCCTGTTCCAGTACATCCGCCATCTCGAATCCAACGGCCAGGCGGCGCAGAAGTACGAGATCGAGTTCTGGCGCAAGGTGTTCTACCCGCTCAGCTGCCTGGTCATGGTGGTGCTGTCCCTGCCCTTCGCCTACCTGCATTTCCGCTCGGGCGGCATCGCAGGCTACGTGTTCGGCGGTGTGATGGCGGGCATCAGCTTCTTCCTGCTGAACAACGTGTTCGGGTATGCAGGCAACCTGCAGAACTGGTCGCCCATGCTCACTGCCGCGGCACCGGGGCTGATCTATTCGCTGCTGTCGCTGGGCGCTTTCGGCTGGCTGGTGCTCAGGCGATGAGTGCCGACACCGCTTCCCCCGCCACGCCCGCCGAGCCACAACGCCGCGGTGTGGTGCTGTTCTCGCACGGCTCGCGCGACCCGCTGTGGCGCCAGCCCATCGAGGCGGTGCAGGCGCGCCTGCATGCCGACCAGCCCGGGCTGCAGGTGTGCTGCGCGTATCTGGAACTCACGAAGCCCGACCTGGGCACGGCCGTGGGGAAATTGGTGCTGCAGGGCGTTCGCCAGATCACCATCGTGCCCATGTTCCTGGGGACGGGACGCCACGCCCGGGAAGACCTGCCTGTGCTGGTTGAAGAACTGCGACAGGCCCATGGCGGGCGTGTGCTGTTCCATGTGCAGCAGGCGGTCGGCGAGGATCCGCGCATGACGGCACTGATGGCGCAGATCGCCGCGGAACCTGCCGCAAAGCCTTGAAAGATCGCCTCCTCTCGCTTAGATGAATGCAGCATAATGATGCGACTTTTTAGCCGCCATCAGATATGAATCTGCACCAATTCCGCTTCGTCCAGGAGGCCGCGCGCCGCAATCTGAATCTGACCGAGGCCGCAAAGGCGCTGCACACGTCGCAGCCCGGCGTATCCAAGGCCATCATCGAGCTGGAAGACGAACTGGGCGTGGACATCTTCGCGCGGCACGGCAAGCGCCTCAAGCGCATCACCGAGCCGGGACAGCATGTGCTCAAGAGCATCGAACTCATCATGCGCGAGGTGGGCAACCTCAAGCGCATCGGCGAGCAGTTCAGCGCCCAGGACAGCGGCACGCTCAGCATCGCCACCACCCACACCCAGGCCCGCTACGTGCTGCCGGTGCCCGTGGCCAAGCTGCGCGAGGCCTACCCCAAGGTGAACGTGAGCCTGCACCAGGCCACGCCACACGAGGTGGCGCGCATGGTCATCGACGAGGTGGCCGAGATCGGCATGGCCACCGAATCGCTGGCCGATTACCCCGATCTGGTCACCTTGCCCTGCTACGAGTGGCAGCATGTGCTGGTGATGCCCCACGCCCATCCGCTGGCCCAGAAGGAGCGCATCGGCCTGGACGATATCGCGCACGAGTCGCTCATCACCTACCACCCCTCCTTCACCGGCCGCGGCAAGATCGACCAGGCTTTTGCCACGCGCAAGCTGCAGCCGCGCATCGTGCTGGAGGCCATCGACTCCGACGTCATCAAGACCTATGTGCGCCTGGGCCTCGGCGTGGGCATCGTGGCGGAGATGGCCATGCGCGACGACCCGGTCGGTGACCTGGCAGTGCGCCCCGTCGGCCACCTCTTCGGCCAGAGCGTTGCCCGCGTGGCCTTCAAGCGCGGGGCCTATCTGCGCAACTTCGTCTACCGCTTCGCCGAGCTGCTGAGCGACCGCCTCAACCGCGAACTCATCGGCCGAGCCATGACCGGCCACGTCAACGACTACGAACTCTGAGCACGGACGGAATGCGTTCTGCGAGGCCCGCCGGCCACGCAGGACGCGACCCCGAGCCTTGACTCGCCAGCGCCCCCTTCCTCTTCACCGCCATGACTTCCGCTACCGCCTCCCTACCGCCCGCCCGCACGCCCGCGTTCCCCAGCAAACTGCCCCAGGTGGGCACGACCATCTTCACCGTCATGTCGCAGCTGGCGGCCGAACACGGCGCGGTCAACCTGGGCCAGGGCTTTCCGGACTTCCAATGCGATCCGGCCCTGGTGGACGCCGTGACCCAGGCCATGCAGGCGGGCCACAACCAGTACCCGCCCATGGCCGGCGTGCCCGCCCTGCGCCAGGCCGTGGCCGGCAAGATCGAGGCGCTGCACGGCCGCGCGTACGACGCCAATACAGAGATCACCATCACCGCTGGCGCGACCCAGGCCATCCTCACGGCCATCCTCGCCACGGTGCAGCCGGGCGACGAGGTGGTGGTGCTGGAGCCTTGCTACGACAGCTACGTGCCCAACATCGAACTGGCGGGCGGCACCGTCGTGCGCGTCCCGCTCACGCCGGGCACGTTCCGTCCGGACTTCGGCAAGATCGCAGCGGCCCTCACGCCCCGCACGCGGCTGCTGATCATCAACACGCCGCACAACCCCAGCGCCACCGTCTGGACGGCCGAGGACATGCGCGCGCTGGAAGAACTGCTCGCCCCGACCGATGTACTGCTGGTCAGCGACGAGGTTTATGAGCACATGGTGTTCGATGGCGCCGAGCACCAGAGCGCTGCGCGCTTTCCGGGCCTGGCCGCCCGCGCCTTCATCGTGTCCAGCTTCGGCAAGACCTTCCATGTCACGGGCTGGAAGGTGGGCACCGTGGCCGCGCCCGCAGCGCTGACCGCGGAATTCCGCAAGGTGCACCAGTTCAACGTGTTCACCGTGAACACACCGGTGCAGCACGGGCTGGCCCAGTACCTGACCAACCCGCGGCCCTACCTCGATCTGCCCGCCTTCTACCAGGCCAAGCGCGATCTGTTCCGCCAGGGCCTCGAAGGCTCGCGCCTGAAGCTGCTGCCCAGCACGGGCAGCTACTTCCAGTGCGTGGACATCTCGGCGGTGAGCGACCTGAACGAGGCCGACTTCTGCCAATGGCTCACGCGCGAGATCGGCGTAGCGGCCATTCCCCTGTCGGCCTTCTATGGCGACGGCTTCGACCAGCGGGTGGTGCGTTTTTGCTTCGCCAAGCAGGACGCCACGCTGCGCGCGGCGCTGGAGCGTCTGCGCCGGCTCTGAACGGCGGGCCGGTGAGTGCTCCGCCGGTGGGGGCGCAAGGCCGCCGGCCTCGCGCCCTGCCGCCGGGCTTCAGACCTTGGCGTGCTGCTTGATCCAGGCGACGTATTTGTCCATCCAGGTCTGCAAAAACTGGCGGCTCGCCTCGCCGATGTTGCCTTGGTCGTCGAACAGGCTGTCCTTGGCCTGGATGAACGCTTCGGGTTGGCCGAGGGTGGGCACGTCCAAATAAGCCAGGATGGTGCGCAGGTGCTGCTGCGCCACGGCCGTGCCGATGGTGCCGATGGACACGCCCAGCACCCCTGCCGGCTTGTTGCCCCACACGCTCTGGCCATACGGACGCGAGCCGTGGTCCAGCGCGTTCTTCAGCACGCCGGGCACGGAGCGGTTGTATTCCGGCGTGACGAACAGCAGGCCTTGCGATGCGGAGACTTCTGACTTCAGGCGCATCACGGAAGCGGCCTGGTGGCTGTCGTCGTCCTGGTTGTACAGGGGCAGGTCGTCGATGCGCACCTGCACGAACGTGAAGTCGGCCGGCGCAAGGCGTGCCAGTGCGGTGGCGAGCTTGCGGTTGAGCGAGTCCTGGCGCAGGCTGCCGACCACGACAGCGATCTGGTACTGGTTGTTCATGCGATTCCTTTCGTGAAAGAACGGGTCTCGAAGCCGCACGGAAGGCGGCGCTTGGGCAATCTTCGATGATAGTGAGTGCCGCCCGGGCCGCCATCGCCGCGGCTGGGAAGGGCGCGTACCCCCACTATCAAATATATAGCTGATAGCGCTTATCCCATAAGCGCTTTGGCCATTTTTCACTTGAATTCTTGCCGCCATGGATCTTCCCCCCTGGCAGCCCGATCGCGCGCTTGTCCTACGCCCCGCACCGCTAACGGAAGAGCATCAGCGCCAGCGGCATCAGCACCGCCGTCAGGATGCCGTTGAGGCCCATGGCCAGCGCCGCAAAGCCCCCCGAGGTGGGGTGCACCTGCAGCTCGCGCGCCATGCCGATCGCGTGCGCCGTGAGGCCGATGGCGAAACCGCGGGCGGCCGGATCCCGCACGCGCAGCCAGCGCAGCAGCGGGTGCGAAACGACCGTCCCGACCACACCGGTGATCACCACCGCCACCGCCGCCAGCGCGGGCAGGCCGCCCAGGCGTTCGGCCATGGGCATGGCGATCGGCATGGTGGCGGACTTCGGAGCGACCGACACCAGCGTCTCCCAACTGCCGCCCAGCGCCCAGGCCACACCCAGCGACACCAGCAGGGCCACACTGCAGCCCACGAACAGAGCGACCAGCAGCGGCCGCCAGATGCGGCGCAGCCGCTCCCGCTGTCCATACAGCGGCACGGCCAGCGCCACGGTAGCCGGCCCCACCAGGAACGACAGCGGCAAGGCCGCATCGGCATAGATGCGGTAGGGCGTGCGCGTGAGCCACAGCAGGGCCATGACGCCAAGGGCCGTGGTCGCCACCGGCACAAAGCACGGGTTGCCCCGGGTGCGCCCGTACAGCCACAGCGCGCCGGCGTAGAGGACCACCGTCACGGTGATCCACACCAGCGCGGAGCCCATGAAGGCCGGGGTGGCCCAAGGCATGGAAGAAACCATCACACGCCCTCCTCGGGCGGCTGGCGCTTGAGCAGCCACTCCAGCACCACGGCTGTGACGGCCAATGTGATGACGGCGCCCACCACGCAGGCCACCACGAAGGGCAGCCACTCGCGCCGCACGCGCTCCACGTTGTCGATCAGGCCCACGACCGACGGCACCAGCAGCAGCATCATGTTGCGCAGCAGCGCGTTGGACGTGTCGGCCAGGCTTTGCGGCGTCTCGCCCCGCCACATCAGATAGACCACAAGAAACACCAGGCCCAGCAGCGCGCCGGGCACGGGCAAGCCCAGGGCGCGAACCAGCAGTTCGCCCAGGAGTTGAAAGCCCAGCAGGGCCGCCAATGCAGGAATCATGAACGGACGAGGAAGAACGGACAGTCGGACAGGGCAGCAGCGGCCCCAAAACCAGCCGCCCCGCCGGACGAGCACCGACGGGCGGAAGCCGGAGAAAGAAGGCGTGCATCGTACCTGCAGACGTCGCTCCGCATGGCGCCCCGGCCCAGAGGCCACCCAACGGCAGAGGCCGGCGCGGGTCGCAGG
>JAEWPH010000205.1 GCA_023460715.1 Pseudomonadota bacterium
GGCCCCGGCAGCGCCGGCCGCCGGCGACCGCATCGAAATCCACATTCACGCCGCGCCGGGCATGGACACCCGCGCCCTGGCGGCAGCGGTGCGCGCCGAGCTGGAGCGCCGCGACGCAGAAAAGCGCAACCGCGCCGGCGGCGGCTTCTACGACTACACCAACTGAGGAACCGCACCATGATGCTGGCCCTGGGCCTTTTCGTTTTCTCGCTCGACACGCTGGCCTATCAGGAGCTGCAGCGCCGCACGTCTTGGAAGCACCCCACGCAGGCGCTGGTGGGGGCGCGCGATGCATCGCAGTTCCTGGGTGCTGGCGAGGACGTAATTACGCTCACCGGCAGCGTGGTGCCCGAGTTCGGCACGCTGGACAGCCTGGACACGCTGCGCGCCATGGCAGACCAGGGCCTGGCCTGGGCGCTGGTGGAGGGCACGGGCCGCATGTACGGCGCCTACGTCATCACCGACATGCAGGAGACGAAGGCGCTTTTCTTCGCAGACGGCATGCCGCGCAAGACCGACTTCACCGTAACGCTGCGGCGCGTGGACCAGGGCACCGACGACGACAGCCAGGCGCAGCCGGAAATGGGCGACCTGGGCGCCGTAGCCAGCGCGCGGGGGATGAGCCTGTGAGCGACGTGCAGGCCATTGCCGCCACGTTGCCGCCGCCCACCGTGCAAGGCGCGCGGCCGGCGCCGCCCGGCGTGCACCTGCGCCCGGTGTGGCGCGTCACCGTGAAGGGGCAGGACATTTCCGCGCGCATCGCCCCGCGGCTGGTACGCCTTGCCATCAGCGACAGCAGGGAGAACGAGGCCGACGAGGTGGAGGTGGTCATCAGCGACCACGACGGCGCCGTGGCCCTGCCCGAGACGGGCGACCCGCTCACCGTAGCCATTGGCTGGGCGGCGGCCATGGGCGACAGCGGCGCGGGCGATGGCGGTGCCGGCGCCATGCCGTTGGGCCTGGTGGACAAGGGCACATACACCATCCAGGCCGTGGAATACAGCGGCGCGCCGGACACGATCACCATCCGCGCCCGCGCGGCCGACTTGCTGGATGGCCTGCGCATGCTCAAGGATCGGAGCTGGCATGCCACCACCGTGGGCGCCGTGGTGGGCGCGATTGCCGCGCAGAACCAGCTGACGGCCAAGGTGGACAAGGAAATAGCCGTGCGCAAGCTCAAGCACGCGGACCAGGCGCAGGAGTCCGATGCATCGTTCATCCGCCGCCTGGGCAAGCAGTTCGACTGCATCGCCACCGTGAAAGCCGGGTGCCTGCTGTTCAGCCAGAAGCGCAACGCGCGCACACCCAGCGGCAAAGAGCTGCCGGCGGTGCTTATCACCCGCATGGAGGGCGACAGCCACCGCTACAGCCGCAGCGACCGCGAGGCCTACAGCGGCGTGAAGGCGTTCTACACCAGCACCAAGGCCGGCCAGCGCAAGAGCGTGGTAGCTGGCATCAGCGGCCGGGCCAAGACCCTGCGCGCCACGTTTGCCAGCGAGGCCGACGCCCTGGCCGCGGCGCGGGCCGAGTGGCTGCGCGTGCAGCGCGGCATCTACAGCTTCGACATCACGCTGGCCTACGGCCGGGCCGACCTGATGCCCCAGCGCCCGGCGGTGGTGGCGGGATACAAGCCGCAGATCGACGCCACGCCGTGGATCATCACCAGCGTGCGGCACACGCTGGAGGGCAGCGGCTACACGTCGCAGATCACGCTAGAGACGCTGCAGGCCGAGGGAGTGGAAGGCGGAGACGAGGCCCAGCCGGACTGATGGGTGCCGCAACATATTGTTTCGACACGTTGGAAAATGCGACGGACAATCACCTGTGTATATCAACAGCTGTATCTCTGCTGATGGCGGCTGGGCTTGGCAGTGCCCACCAATCGCGGGGGCCATTTCCTGAAAGATCCTGTATGAATCTCATCATCGAGCGCACGGACGCCGATGGCCGCCCTTGTGTGGTTGCGTCCGACGACGGCCGGTACCGTTGGATCCGCGAGCAGGGCGAACTTCTGCACGACACAGTGGCCGGCCGCCTGTTGGGTATTGGTGGCTACATGGTCCCCGCGCCGGGCGCTGTGCGCTACGACCCCGTACCGGAAGATGTACGCAACGCCTTCATTGAATTCTGCGCTCAGCTCGTCGTCGTCATCGACCGCAGCGCAAAGGTAGTTCCTCTGCGCAGATAGCCCCAGCTGTCGAGTTGCTTTTGCGCCATTGCTTCGCAATGAGCGGGGATGCGTCGTCCTGTCCTACGGTTAACAAGGTGTAACACGGCGAACCTGTGCCCTTCAACATGTGAAGGCCCCATGTCAGTGAAAGCCATTTTGATTGAGGACAGCGCGGAAATACGGCAGGCGATTACGCCCGCGCTCTCCGAGCTGGCGGACGTTCATGTGGCAGCTTTTGCGGAGGAAGCGGGCGAAGCCGTGCAGCTGCTTATCCGCCAACCATGCGAGCTGGTGATTCTGGATCTGTTTCTGCGCAAGGGCTCCGGGCTGGATGTGCTGGCCCACATGCGGGCCGACGGCTACCGCACACCCGTGGTGGTGCTGACCAACTACGCCACCGAAGACACCCGCGAGCGCTGCCTGACCGCCGGTGCCGAAGCGGTGTTCGACAAGTCCACCGAGCTGGACGCATTCTTTGAATACTGCCTGGAGTTCTCAGACCAGAAGTACGTGCGCGACTCGACGCTGCAGGCACCTTTCTGACGGCGTAGCGGCTACTGGGGGTGTAACGGAAGCAGCGGTGCGAGCCGTTCAGCCCAAGACGTGGGCGCACCACACCCTGCATCGACTTGTATCAAATAATTATCGTTTTACCGATAATTGTTTTGGGCGTAGGGCGAGGTGCCGGCTTCAGCGCAAGGCCGGCGCCCACCAGTGCGCCCAGCTGCCTTGCCTTCCCTCGGCGCCCCCCTCTCACGTGCGGCCGAGCCCTTGACCCCACACCGCTGCCGCTATGCCACACACCGCGCATCCCCGGAATGCTGCCCGCTTGGGCGCCCGTACCAAGGGCGCATGCGCCCTGCTCCTGACCTGCCTGCTTGCCGCCTGCGGCGGTAGCGGCGGGAGCACCACCACCGATGGCGGCGCAGCGCCGCCGGCCGCCAAGGCAACGCTCATTCGGGTGCGGGCAGAGCTGGCGGGCGCCAACTGCCCGCAGGGCGGAGCGCGTGTAGACGCCGGGGTGGACGCAGACACCAACGGCGCACTGGGGGACGGCGAGGTTTCGGCCACGCAGTACGTGTGCGGCTCTGACGGACTGACCACGCTGGTGCGCATGCGCGCCGAGGCCGCAGGAGCCAACTGCGCCAACGGCGGCTCGCAAGTGCTGGCGGGGCCTGACGCTAACCGGAATGGCGCGCTGGAAGACTCTGAGGTGACGACTTCCCGGTATGTGTGCAACGGCACCAACGGGGCAAATGGCACGAATGGAACCAACGGCACCAATGGGACGAATGGCGCCAACGGCACGAACGGCGCAAATGGCCGAGACAGCTTGGTGGAGTTCGCCCCCGAACCTGCTGGCGTTATCTGCCCCGCGGGCGGCCAGCGCATCATGGCCGGCCTGGATCTGGATGGCAACCGCACGCTGAGCGCGAGCGAAGCCACATCTCTGGCGTATGCCTGCAACGGCGTGGCCGGGGCCAGTGGCCGCAACAACCTCATGGAGTTTGTGAACGAGCCGGCGGGCGCCTCCTGCACCAATGGCGGCAAGAAGATCGTGTCGGGCCTGGACCTGGACGGCAGCGGCACGCTGAACGGTAGTGAAATCACCTCGACCGCCTACGTGTGCAACGGAGCGACGGGCGCAACCGGGGCGCCGGGCGCTCCGGGTACGCAAGGCCCCACCGGCCCCACCGGCCCCACCGGCCCCACCGGTCCGACAGGGTCCACCGGTGCGGACGGCCTCAGAAGCCTGATGGCTTTTGCCATAGAGCCGGCCGGCGCCACCTGCCCCAACGGCGGGCAGAAGATAACCGCAGGCGTGGACTTGGACAGCAACGGAACCCTGGCGGCCAGCGAAGTGACTTCCACCGCGTACGTATGCAACGGTGCGCAGGGTGCTCCTGGCACCCCGGGCACCCCTGGCACCCCTGGCACGCCCGGTACACCCGGCACGCCAGGCACGCCAGGCACCAATGGCCGCGACACGCTGGTGCGGTTCACCGCCGAGCCCGCCGGTGCCAACTGCGCCTATGGCGGCCAACGCATCGATTCGGGCATGGACGTGAACCGCAGCGGCGTCTTGGACGCCAGCGAAATCACCGCCACCAGCTACGCTTGCAGCGCAGCGCCTGCCGATACGCAATGGGTCAACGTGACGGGCGGTGCCGTACAGGCCAGCGCCAACACCGGCTACCTTGCCAACGCGGCCAGCAGCGTGAACATCACCCTGCCCCCGGCGCCGCAAGTCGGCGACTGGGTCAAGGTGACGGGGTTGGGATCGGGCGGCTGGAGCATTCTGCAGAACGCCGGCCAGCGCATTGGCGTGAGTGGCTTGCCCGGTGGGCTGGCGGTCAACTGGGCAGCGAGCCCTATCGTTGGCACTTGGACCGGCCTCGCCTCGTCTTCGAGCGGTGACAGGCTGGTAGCCGTCAGCGCCTCGGGAGAGCTTTACACATCGGCCGACGCAGGCGGAAATTGGACCCCGCGTTTGATAGGCCAAACCTGGAGCAGCGTCGCATCGTCCAGCGATGGCTTGAAGATACTGGCTGCGACGAATGGCGGCTCCCTCTACTGGTCACCGGATGGCGGTAGCAGTTGGTCGAACGACGGATCGAGCCGGGCGTGGTCGGCAGTGGCGTCTTCGGCGGACGGCAATCGGCTGGTAGCCACGGCGTACCTGGGCCAGATCTGGACATCCAGCGATGGAGGGCTGAGCTGGACGGCACGCGAGTCCAACCGGGCGTGGCGCGCTGTGGCTTCGTCCAGCGACGGCCGCGTGCTGGTGGCTGGCACGAACGGCGCGCAGCTGTACGTGTCTACTGACTACGGCGTGTCGTGGACGGCCCGTGCCAGCGCGCAGTTCTGGTGGGGCGCGGCGGTTTCCGCAGACGGTAAAACGATGCTTGCCACCGTGGACACGGGCGCCATCTGGGCCTCGACCGACTTTGGGACCACATGGGAGCCCAAAACGGCCGGCCGCGATTGGCGCGGAATCACCGTGTCTGCAGATGGGCGCTACGTGGTGGCCGTAACCAGCGGAGGCACCCTGAGCCAATCCACGGACGGGGGCAACACCTGGCGCGCCACCGCAGACGCCGGCGCATGGACGGCCGTTGCCAGCAGCGCCGACGGCTCGCGCTACATCGCGGGCAAGTCGGGCGCCGCGGTCTACACCGGCCAGCGTGTGCTGTTCACGACCACGGGCACCACAGGCGGGGTGTCTGGTGGGCAGAACGATGCGCTGCAGCTGCAGTACATAGGCGGCGGGGTGTTCATGCCCATCAGCTACGTGTCGGCGAGCCTGCAATTCACGGTTCGCTAATGCAGTGATGGCTGACGATGCCGTGCGCATCGTCAGCCTGCGCAAGGCCCATTCACGCGAAGTGAGGTGGTATGACGCGATCTAAAAAGCTCGGGCTGCTGATGCCCACCGCAGCGGAAGATGCCGCCATCGCGGCCGGCATCGTGGCCGACAGCGACACCATGGAAATCACCCCGGCGGACGTGGCACGCATGCAGGCGCGTGGCCGTGGCCGGCCCAAGCTGGCCGCCACCAAGGTGCCGGTGACCATGCGCCTGGATGCCGACGTGCTGGAGAAAGTGAACAGCACCGGCGACGGCTGGCAGACACGCGTGAACAACCTGCTGCGCGAGGCGGTGGAAAAGGGCAAGCTGGCTGCTTAAGCTAGCTAGCGGGCAAACCGCGATTCCGGAGCAACTGCCTTTGCCAGAACCGTCCTACAGCTAACCTAGGAATGCACACCAGCTGCGCTGTTGGTGCCAACGCGTTCCAGCCCCTCTCTCGGGCTGGCGAACTCGCGGCCGTGCAATGGACGCCAAAGCCTAGACTAGCGTGTCGCCATAATTTTCTGATACCGGGTTGACGTCTACCAACTAATCCATTGCACAGAAGCCGTTAGGCACTATCGGTTCATCAATAAAACCAAACCGCTCTTATTTTCCTCACGAGCCACTGCAGCATTTGCATATTCTTGCCGGCGCAATAAATGCTCAACCAGGAACAATACCTCTGCATCAGTTGCAGATTTCAGCTCCGGCGACATCTGCATAGCTTCTCTGTACGTTAATATGTAGACTTCATTCTCAAGTGGGGCACCATTTTTGGCAGCAATAAAGTCTGCTATTTTGGGGGTTCCGGCTATGCGAAGAAACGAGTCAAGAAACGCCCACACAATTTGGCTTTCAAACCAGGCAGTCCCGTTTTTGGCTAGAGATATACCATCTATGCTCTGTAGCCTGTACTGCCCGCTCCGACCGATAAACGAAATACAGCATTCTTTAGTTGCACGCCTGTAAAATTCCGAGGAGAAAACATCACTGGGGCTATCTATGATATTGAGAATCCCAAGAGCCTCATTTATTTGAGGAATTAAGAAATACTTATAAAATCTATAACTGTCAATTTGTTCCAAAAACGTCAGCTCACCTTGCCATTCGCGCATGATACTTTCATCTGCCACCTGCAAATAGAAATTCTGGGCAAACTGATCTGCAGAGTTTTTTACAAATCGGGCAGCATAGAACTCAGAGACCGACCGATGAATATAAGATATATCCAATCCATCGACAATTAGCAGGCAAGCAGTCTTTATTAACTCACTACGCAGGCCCGTGGTGCTAACTTCGACACCAACAGTCTCTACAGCTTTACGACAGGTTTCGGAAAAAGTATTGGAATCAAAAGTTTTGATGCCCGCCAACTTCGCCTGGAAACAGAAACCCTCGAACAGCGCTTTGAGCGCCTCGTCATCTAAATTTGTATATCTATTCCTTTTGAAACCTGGTTTGGTTTGATCATGTTTATAGAACATGACGTCAAACAGTTGCTCGTAGAACTTGGTCAATGTGGACGGTATGGAAGACTGCGCGCGATAGAGCCACACTAACAAAGTTACCAATAATGGCGTCGTGAGCAGATTCTCAATGCCACTCCCATCCACAGCTTTTATAGCCTCGTGAACGTGCTTGGCTTGGGCCGAGTCTTGACACACCCTCTTGAGAAACGGATGAAGATCATCTGGACTCAATGGAAGAAGCTCCGCCACTCGAAACAATGCCAAATTCTGGATTCCTGATTCTGGCCGCGAAGTGATAGTTACTTGCAAGTCAGGAAAGCGCGCACAAATATCTTCAATATCTACTATAGATGAGGTCAAGAGCTGAGTGTCAATTTCATCAAATGCATCCAACAGCAAGACAATTTTGCCTGACGAGAGATACAAATCAAGATTTTCACGATTCGCGTCCAAACCAAACTGCTTCAAGGCCAAGATGATGTGATCTTTTAACCCGTGCGTAGAAGTAAGCTTTCTGAGCTCTATGAATATTGGTATCTTCCCAATTTGCGCAGCCTGAAAACAAATGGTGCCATACAAATAACGCAAGAAAATGGACTTCCCCTGCCCAGCAGTACCTTGAATTATGTATCTGTTACCGCTTGGTATCTCTGAGTAAGAATTTATCTGTGTTATCGGGCAATCTGGAAATCGCACGCGGCTCGGATAGTAGAATTCAAAAAGTGAAACCTCTTTTTCAACGTTCCACAAGGTTTTTACATTTATTGTTTTGTAAACATGGTTTCCCAGCTCAAAGCTTTCCAGCGATTTGGCCAGCTTGTTACTTGGGTTTGGCGTGAGCGCACCCTTCGTCCAAGAATACAAATCAGCAACGATGGGCTTGAGCAATGCGCCGACTGCGCCAGCACCTAAAGTAGTAATGACCATTCTCCCTCCCTCAACTTGCTAGTTTCTAAAATCGTCGGCCATTCCACCCATACACCACCCGTCCGCAGATCCGCACCGGCTGCGAGCCGTCCAGTACATCCACTGTCCGCACGTTCGGGTTGTCGCTGGTCACCACGTGCGCACCATCCATGCGCCGCGTCACGCGCTTGATGAAGAGTTGGCCGTTGGCCTGGAGCACATACACGCCGTCGATATCGGCCACCTGGCAGTCCGTATCCACGATGGCGAAGTCGCCTGAATTCAGCGTGCCCAGCATGCTGTCGCCGTAGGCATGCACCACCTGCAGAGCCTCGGGCCGGCTGCGCGGCAGGTTGAGGTGTAGCCACTTCCGGGAGATCGGCACGTTCCCCAAGATCACGTCTTCAGTGATGAGATCGTTGCCCGGGCCCATGCTTCCCGTCGCACTGAACAGGGGTAGCGACACGACCTCTTCATTGGGAGCAGGCGCAGGCACAGCACCGGAGAGGTCTGAGCGAGCCCTCTGCCCCGTAATGACATACTGGACATCAACACCAAATTTGGCGGCATCAGCCAAGAACTCACTGCTCGGGTAGTTTTTGGCGCTTTCCCAGTTCTGCAGCGTTCGCAGCTTAGTCCCACCCTTCTCCGCTAGCGCTGACTGGGACAGCCTCAGTCGCTCCCGCTCCTCGACCAGCCGGGACGCAATGCCACCATTTTTTTCACTCATTGATTGAAGTACGCCATATTTGGTGATAAAGTGCGGCGCATCAGCTAAACACGCCATCTAACACGATGGTACACACCGCCGCATGCGGCGGGGAGGCTTCGCCATGGCATACGACAACAGGGAAGAACACGCCCGCGTGTTCCGTCACACCGTCCGGTTCAAGAAGGCCGACCAGCAGCTGCTTGCCGTGCTGGCCGACCGCCTGGGCATGCAGAAGGCCACGCTCATCGAAAACATGACGATGCGGGCCGCTGAAAAGGAGCTGCAGGAGCTGGGCCTGCTGGGCGCCGCCCCTGCCGATGGCGCCCGCGTGGGCCGCTGACGCGCACCGAAAGCCATGCGCAATGCACACCACAGATACCCAGGTGGAGGTCTCCGCCGAACTGGAGCACCGCCTGGAGCTGCTGCGCAAGCACCACGGGCTGGCAACCACCACCGCCGTGGTCGAGCTGCTGATTAGCCGGCAGATCGACCGCAGCGTGTACGAGATGACGGGCAAGCGGCCCGGCCCCCGGCTGGCCATCGACAACACCAAGGATGAACAACATGCAGCACACAGCGAACACCCCCACCACGCGCTTCCAGGCCCTGGTGCGCAAGAACCGCGCGGCCGGCCGGCTGGCCGCCCCCGCTGAGCCCAAGCAGAAGATGGAGCAGACGGGCATGCGCCTGTGGCCCGAAGAGCTGGCCGAGGCCAAGGCCCTGGCCGCCGGCGAAGACCGCAGCGCGGCCAGCTTCATGCGCCGCGTGTACCTGCGCGGCCTGGCCGCCTACCGGGCCGAGCGCGACGCCAGCGCGGCAACGCAGTAAGCAGGGGCAGCAAATAGCAGCACAAGAGCCGCTCAAAAGCGCCAGCACCACACCGCAGAGGGAGCACCCGCACATGATGCACACCACCGCCGAGCATGACGCGCTTGCCAGCGCCACGCAGCACGCCTACATGCGTATCACCATTGCCTGCCCGCACTGCCTTGCCAAGGCCCAGGCCGTGCACAGCGAAGAGCTGTCGCCCCTGCTGCGCGAGATTACCTACCGCTGCAGCAACTGGCGCTGCGGCCACGTGTACGTGGCGGGCCTGGAGGTGCTGCGCACCCTGGCGGCCAGCGCCATGCCGACCCCCGGCGTACAGCTGCCCATGAGCCGGCTGGCCCGGCGCGAGCAGATGGCGTTCGACCTGGCCGGCACGCCCGGCGCAGACTACGCGGCCAACCTGCTGCAGCCCATGAGCGACTGGGGCACGGCCCCCGGCACCAGCGCTTGCCGCGCCACCGGCCAAGGCGACGCAGGCCGCTACCTGCGCATCAACACCGCTTGCCCCCACTGCCGCGCCCGCGCGGTGGCGATCGACAGCCGCGAGATGAGCCGCACCATGCGCGAGATCACCTACCGCTGCAGCAACTGGCGCTGCGGCCACGTGTACGTGGCAAGCCTGGAGGTGCTGCGCACCCTGTCGCCCAGCGCCATGCCGGCCATGGATGTGGCCCTGCCGTTTGACCGCAGCGTGCGCCGCGAGCGCCTGGCCTTGCAGCTGGCCAGCGCCGAAACCGCGCGCCCGCGCACCCCGTGGAGCGCTACGGCCACCACGCCCTAGCTTTCCCCCCTGAGCCGCTGAAAGGCAGCGGCGCCCTACCCCCCACTCGCTTTTTTGCACGGCGGCAACGCCTGCAGGGATTTGCTTTGCCCGAAGAAAACGGAGGTCTGCCCATGTCCACACGAACCACCGCCCGCCGCAACGCGCCGCCAAAGCCCTTGGCCGCCCAGCTGCTGGCCTACGAGCACGGCCGGCACGCGGACCGGCTGGCCGCCATCAAGCGCATGGCCGCACGGCTGGCGCTGCTGGATGCCTTCATGCCTGCGCTGGCGGCGGCGGGCATCGCGCTGAACCTGGACGAGATGCACGACTACAGCGGCAAGGCGATCTACCTGGGCTCGGGCATCCTTGACCACACGCGCAATGCCAGGCTTGCCAACGTGCTGGTGCGCGCCGGCATGCGGGTGGACGCGCGCAAGGACTACGACTACGGCCAGCAAGACGTGCGGCTGGAGCTGGCGAAGGGCCGGCTGCGCGTGTTCATCACCATCGACGGCCGGGCCAAGCACCTGCTGGAGGTGCCGGCATGCGCGTGATGGCCGCCCGCATCGCCCTGCTGTCCATCGCGCTGGCCGTGGTGGGCATGGGCGCCAACGCTGCGCCGCTGGTGTGGCTGTCTCTGGCCCTGGGCCTGGTGGGCTTGGGCGCGTTCATCGCCGCGCTGTGGAGCCGGCCGTGAGCGTGTACGCGATGACGTACCGCACGGCCGATGGCTTGCACATGCTGCCGGTGCTTGCTGCCAGCATGCCCGCCGCGTGGGCCTGCGCGTTCGACGTGGTGGAGGCCCTGGGCCTGCCCGTGGCGGGCTTTGGCTTGCGCCGCGTGGGGGCGCCTGCGTGAGCGCTGTTCTGGCCGTGGACGATGCGCCAGCGCCCGCGCCTGCGGCGCCGTGCCTGCGCGTGCTGAATGTGCTGCAGCCCATGCCCGGCCTGGGCAAGGCGGCGCCGGCGCAGGGCGAGGTTTTCGACAAGCTGATGCAGCTGCGCGACGAGTTTGCGCGCATTGCCAGCGATGGCCGCTTTTTGGATGCGGCGGCGCGCGAGTGGCGCACGCTGCCGCGCAGCTGGCGCGAAGACTTGCTGACGCTGGCCGGCCTGGGCGACGACTTGGACACGCTGCAGCTGCTGGCCGGGCGTGACTGGCACGAGATTCCGCCGCCCGAGCGGGGCCGCATCAGCGGCGTGGTGCGCAGCGCCAAGCGCTACCTGGCGCCGCTGGTGGCATTGGCGGCCAAAGGCTGAGCGATGGCGACGATTCCGCGCAAGCTGCCCAACGCGAGCCTGGCCGACTGGGAGCGCAACAAGCCCACGCCGCACATGGCGCGCAAGCACATGGAGCGCGTGATCCGCTGCGCGCCGGTGGGCTGGCAGGCGGCGATACGCGACCGCTTTGACGCCGCCCGGCCGCCGCTGATGGGGGCGGCCATGACGGCGGCGGAGTTCTTGGCCACGCCGCCTGACTGGGCCGTGGCGTGGGATCTGCTGCAGGCCATTGCCCGCTTTGAAGACGACTACGGCGCGGCCACGCTGTGGAACCTGGACGATTACGAAATCTGCGAGATGGCGAAGAAGCTGGCGGCCGAGGCCGACGAGCTGGACGCCATCACCAGCCGCGACAGCGGCACGCTGGCCGCGCGGGTGGATGCCATACGCATGCTGGTGCGCTGTGTGGGCATTACCGAAGACAAGCCCATCGTGGGCGAGCCGGCCATCAAACGCGCGCAGGATGCGGCTTGGTGGCGCAAGCGCCTGCGCGTGCACGTGGCCCGCACCGTGGAGGCCGGCGATATTGGTCTGGGCCTGGTGCACAAGGGCCGCGGCGGCTACGTGAGCGAGAACGGGCTGCGCCGCCGGCAAGACCAGCTCAAGCGCAACGCCGAGGCGCTGGAGCGCACGCTGTTCCGCAATGAGGCCGGCCAGGTCTACAACCTGCGCGAGCTGGCGGCGCTGGGCATGGCGAACCCAATCAACCGCGGCGGCGAGCTGATGACGCGTATCCGCGGCGCGGAGGAATACGCCGATGCGCGCGGGCATGTGGGCCTGTTCCTGACCCTGACGCTGCCCAGCCGCTTCCACCCCGTGAAGCTGGGCAGCGGCGGCCGGCCCATTCCCAACACGAAATACGACGGCGCCACGCCCCGCGACGGGCAGCTGTGGCTGCGCGACAAGTGGTCTAGAACGCGCTCAGCCCTGGCGCGCAAGGGCGTGCGCATGTATGGCCTGCGCGTGGCCGAGCCGCACCACGACGCCACCCCGCATTGGCACGCGCTGGTGTGGGTAGAGAGCGAAGAAGAGGCGCAGCTGGTGGAGGCTCAGATCCGCCATTACTGGCTGAGCGACGACGGCGACGAGCGCGGCGCGTTTGAAAACCGCGTGAACGTGAAGCGCATGACCAAGGGCGGCGCCGCGGGCTATGTGGCGAAGTACATCGCCAAGAGCGTGGGCCACCTGGCGCTGGCCGAACACCGCGACGTGGTGGACGGCCAGCAGATCACGCTGGACCTGGGCGACCACGACCCGCACGATGTGCAGGAGACGGGCGAGGGCTTTCGCCGGGTGGACGCATGGGCCGCGAGCTGGGGCATCCGCCAGTTCCAAACCATCGGCATGCCGAGCGTGACGGTGTGGCGCGAGCTGCGCCGCGTGTCGCCCGACCAGCTGGAGCTGTTCCAGCGCGAGGGCGACCGGGCGACGGTGCGGGCGTTTCAGGCGTGCCACCGGCATGGCGATTTGCGCGCGGACTGGCGCCTGTTCATGGAGGCCATGGGCGGCCACGCGCTGCCCCGGCGCTGCTGGCACCTGCGCACGGCACACCGCACGCCGGAAGACGGCCAGGTGAACAAGTACGGCGAGCCGGTGAAGGTGGGCCGCATCGTGGGCGTGAAGGCGCAGCGCGGGCGCATGTGCGGGCGCTGGATGGTGAGCCGCCGCATTGCCTGGGCGCCTGTGCTGGGCGAGGCCACGCACGCCGCGCATGCCCCTGCGGCCGGCGATGCGCAGGGCGCGGGCACGGCCCTGCACCGCGCCGCCTTGGCGGCGCCTTGGACTGGTTTCAATAACTGTACGGCCCGCCTGGACGGCGCCCTGCCGAAGGCCGTTCTGGCCCCCCGCGACCACGATCCAGCCGAGTGGCTGACCCCGGAAGTGGTCGATTTCTACAAAAACCTGCGGGCCGAAGAAGCCACGGCTGCGGCAGATGACGAAGAAGACGGGTGGGACTGGTGACGACGCGCCCCTCATCCGCCCCACAGGCCGGCCAGGCCGGCCGCCGCATGCACGAAACCGCCGCAGAGCTGCGCCGCGTGCTGTTGGCCGCCCGCCACCCGCGCGGATCTCTCCCTTCCCTCTTTCCCACAGCCCGAAAGGACCAATCCATGAACGCCAAACGCACCGAGCCGCGCGTGCACTGCTTTCAGCGCGCACGCCAGGGCGACTACGTGCCGGCCGCCGGCACTACGCCCGACCACCTGCGCGCCGTGTACGAGGCAGAGCGCCGCCGCATCGCCGACGCCGAGAAGCCGCGCCGCAAGCGCCGCCAGCCTGCCGCAGCGCCAGCCATCAACCCCCGCCAGGGCCAGCTGCAGCTGGTGGCCTGACCCATCACGCAACCCAAGAGAAAGACAGACCATGCGAACCACGCCGTTCCACCCCTACCCCGCCAAGACCTACCCCGCACCGCTGGTGCAGCACGTGCAGGCCCTGCACAGCTATCGCGCCACGCTGATGCCGGCGAACGCCACGCCATCGGACGTGGAAGACCTGGCCGACGCCGGCCTGCTGCCCACCATCCGCCTCAAGGCCGCGAGCGCCACCCAGGCCGAAGCCAACGCCCACTTGGTGACGGGCAAGGGCGTGCTGCGCGTTGAGCGCGTGGAGGGCTGAGCGATGACCAGAGCGAAGAACGCCAACGCCCTGGCGCACCCGATCGAGCCGGCGAAATGGGCAGAGATGCGCGAAGCCGAGCGCGTGCAGTACGGCACTGCGCAGCCCAAGCGCATGGACTGGCGCGCTGGTGCGCCGTACACCTGCCCGGAACTGCGGCATCGAAGTGCTGGTGCGCACCGGCATAACTTGGCGAACAGCCCGCGTTAAGGGAGGGAGTGATGTGGCTCTTCATTCCATCGAACTCTGCGCCGGCGTCGGCATGCTCGGAGAAGGCGTCCGCGCTGCATTCGAGCTGCTGGGAGTCGAACACCGAACCGTTTGCTACGTGGAGCGGGAAGCCGCTGCAGCCGCGCAACTTGTCCGCCTTATGGAAGCGGGAGCCCTTGATCCGGCGCCTGTCTGGTCTGACCTGCTCACCTTTGACGGCTCAGCATGGCGCGGCTGCGTGGATCTGCTCATTGCAGGGTTCCCGTGCCAAGACATCAGCATCGCCGGCCGTCGCGCCGGGCTTGACGGCAAACGCTCCGGGCTCTTCTTTCATATCCTCGACCTCGCCGACGATTGCAACGCGCAGGGACTCATTCTGGAGAACGTCAGCGCCATCGCTACTGCCACCGCCACCGCTCTGGACGAAGCCGAAGGGGAACTCCTCGAACGCGCGGCCGCCCGCGTCGTGGGAGAGCTGGCCGACCGCGGGTGGGACGCGGAATGGATCACTCTTTCCGCGTCCGACGTGGGCGCCAGCCACGGGCGTGCGAGGTGGTTCTGCCTGGCATGGCGGCGAGTGGCTGACACCGAATGTGCCAAATGGGGGCCGTTGCGTTTCGTCGGAGTTGGTGAAAGCCAAAGGCCGGACAAGCTCAGGCGAGAAGCGCACGGTGGGTCTGGAATCGCAGGCCAGGTACTGGCCTACGCCCGACACGGGCGGCGAACGGGTGAACAAGTCCCAATCGCCGGGCGCTGCAGACCGGCCGACGATAGCGCTGGCCGCCAAGCTGTGGGCAACCCCGGACTGCAACACCAGCACCTACAGCAATGGACTGATGGGCCCGAACCTTCGGCAGCAAGCGTCGAACTGGCCGACGCCGCGCGCCGGGATGGCGGACTGCGGGAGCGACAGCGACCAGGCAGGGCGAGCAGGACTCAAGGACGCCTGCGAACAGTGGCCGACTCCTGCCAGCCGGGACTACCGCACCCCGAACAGCCAGGCCAGCCAGATCAGCCGCAGCCACACGGGCGGAGAGCAGCTACCGAACTACGTGGAACACCACTTTTCGCACCCGGTCCTCTCGACGAGCGATGGCCGGCCGTTGTCACCTACCGCCCGGACCTTGCCCCGGCGGTTGAACCCGGCGTTCGCATGCTGGCTGATGGGATGGCCTATCTGGTGGACGAATCCCGCGCTCACCAACTGCGCCAAGTCGGAAATGGAGTCGTACCGCTGCAGGCTGCAGTGGCACTTGTCGAGCTTTTGCGGCGCGCTGCCGCTTGAAGAATGAGGAATTGAAACCATGAGAAAGCGCATCTACGTCGCCGGCCCGATGACGGGCCACAAGGATCTGAACTTCCCGGCCTTCCACGCCGCAGCTGCCGCGCTGCGCGCCCAGGGGCATCACGTCGAGAACCCGGCAGAGATCAACGCCGACCCGAACGCCCAGTGGCTGGACTGCATGCGCATGGACATTGCCCGGCTGGTGACGTGCGATGCGGTGTGCATGCTGCCGGGCTGGGAAGCATCGCGCGGCGCGCGGCTGGAGCACACGATCGCCGCTGGCCTGGGCCTGGAGGTGATGCACGCGGAGAGTGCGCCGGAAGGAGCCGCTGCCGGATGAAGCAATTGGTATTCAGCAAGGCCGAGCTACTGGAGGAGCTGGGCATTGCGGAGAACACGCTGCGCACGCTCATCGACCACCGCGGCTTCCCCCGGCCGCGGAAGATGGGGGCAAAGCTGTTTTGGCTGATTGGCGAGGTAGCGGAATGGCTGCAGAGCTGCCCAGCCGCGTGGTGCGGATCTTCAGAGGATGGTGTCAGCAGCGCATGAGGCGCCCCGCACCGTCAAGCGTGCGCGGATGGCTGCACGCTGATCTTCAACCCCAGAGAGTTGATGACCTTCATGATGGTGTCAAAGCGAGGTTGCGAGGTAGGGCGCAGCGCCTTGTACAGTGCTTCGCGCGTTAGCCCGCTAGCGCGCGCCACTTCAGTCATGCCACGGGCGCGGGCGATGGTGCCCAGGGCATGTGTCAGTTCCGCAGGGTCGTTTTCTTCCAACACCATGGACAGGTACTGAGCAATGGCCTCATCGCTATCCAGATGTTCGGCCATGTCGAAATCAGCCAAGTCGGCAACTTTGATTTTTTGGGCCATGGTCACTCTCCTTCAACGGTTTTTGCCAGCGCGATAGCCTTGGCAATGTCGGCTTGCTGGGTGGACTTGTCGCCGCCAGCCAGCATGACGACGAGCACATCGCCCTGCAGCACGTAATACATGCGCCAACCCGGGCCGAAGAACTCTCGCATCTCATACACGCCCTCGCCCACCGGGGCTACATCGCCCAACAGGCCGCGTTGTGCCTTCTCCAGCCGCCGTGCCAGCCGCAAGCGCGTCACACCATCGCGCAAGCCGCTCAGCCAGGCTGCAAATTCTGGCAACTGCTTAACGACATACATGCCGCAAGTGTATTCACTTGTTCACAGTCATGCAATGCCGGGGCCTTCAGCTCTGAGCCGGCGGCCTTCATCGGCGGTTGGCGCAGCGTAGTCGGCCCACTCCTGCATGATGGTTGCCCTCTTCTCCATCATGTCTCCCCGGCGGTAAGCGGCCTCTGTCTTGGTGTCGATGCTGTGCGCCAAACACAGCTCCACCGCGTCCCGAGGGTGGTGGGTGGCTTCCCCCGCCCAATCTCTGAATGTCGAGCGGAAGCCGTGGGGGACGGCGCCAAACTTGTGCCGGCGCATCAGCGTAGTGAGTGCCATGTCTGATAGCGCGCCGGCCCGGTTCGATGGAAAGACGTGCTCCACCAGCGGATTGCGCGGCTGGGCCTTGAGCATGGCAATGGCCTGGCGCGACAGGGGCACGCGGTGCTCGCGCTTCGCTTTCATCCGGCTGGCGGGCACGATCCACAGCGCGGCGTCCAGATCCACCTCGTTCCACACCATTCCACGCACTTCGCCCGACCGGGCTGCGGTGAGGATCAAGAAGCGGAGCGCGCGGGCGCTCTGGCCCTCGATGGCGGCCAAGCGCAGGTACACCGCCGGCAGTTCGTCGAATGGGATGGCAGCGTGGTGGCTCACAGGCGCCACCTTCCGCGGGTCCGCCAGGATGTGCTCCAGCTGGCCGCGCCACCGCGCAGGATTGGTGCCGGTGCGATGGCCGTGCGCCGTTGCCCAGTCGAGGATTTGCTCGATGCGCCCCCGCAGGCGCGTGGCGGTTTCGGTCTTCGTCTTCCAGATGGGGGACAGCGCACGCAGGACCATCGCTTGGTCAATGTCGGCCACGGACACGTTCCCGAATTTGGGGAAGGCGTACATGGCGAGCGTGTTGCGCCACTGCTGGGCGTGCTTGAGGTTGCGCCAGGTGCTTTCGTGCTCTCTGATGAACGCCTCGGCCGCGGCAGCGAACTCCAACCGCTGCGCGGCGGCGAGCCGGGCGGCCTCTCGCTTGCTGGCGCGGTCGACCAGCGGATCTACCCCTGCGGCGCGAAGCGACAGCGCTGCGCGCGCCGCCTCCCTGGCCGCACCCAGGCCCACGGCCGGATAGCTGCCCAGGCTCATCCGTCGGCGGGTGCCCTGGAACACATACCGCAGCACCCACATGCGCGAGCCGCCTTCAAGGCGCAGGTACAGGCCCGTTGCCCCGCCAACAGCGTGCGAGCCTTCCACGCGAAGGCGCGACACCTCCATCGCAGTCATTTCAAGAATGCGCTTGGGCATGGCGGTTTCTGTAGGCCATCCTGTAGGCCAAAAAAATTTGCATTGCGATTGAATAGCGGCTGAATGCCGGCTGAAAGGTGCTGTATGAAACACCAGTAATCGCAGCGTAACACGTTGATATATAAGGGTCAACGCTCCCCGTATGGACGAAAAAAAAGCACCCGGTTAGGGGTGCTTTTTCTCATCTGGCGGAAACGGAGGGATTCGAACCCTCGATGAGGCTCTACACCCCATACTCCCTTAGCAGGGGAGCACCTTCGGCCACTCGGTCACGTTTCCAATCCCACTATTATGCCTCAGTTTGAGGCCTGTTCAGCGCTCAGGCGGCCGGCTGGTCCAACTCGAATGCCTTGTGCAGCGTGCGCACAGCCAGTTCGACATACTTCTCGTCGATGACCACCGAGGTCTTGATTTCCGACGTCGAAATCATCTGGATGTTGATGCCCTCTTCGCTCAGCACGCGGAACATCTTGGAGGCCACGCCCACATGGCTGCGCATGCCAATGCCGACGATGCTGACCTTGCAGATCTTGGCATCGCCCACCACATCCTCAGCGCCCAGGGCCGGCAGCACCTTTTCCTTCAGCAGATCGACGGTGCGGGCGTAGTCGCCGCGGTTCACCGTGAAGCTGAAGTCGGTCTTGCCGTCCTTGCTCAGGTTCTGGATGATCACATCGACTTCGATGTTGGCGTCGGCCACGGCACCCAGGATCTGGTAGGCGATGCCGGGCTTGTCGGGCACGCCCAGCACGGAGATCTTGGCCTCGTCGCGGTTGAAAGCGATGCCGGATACGACGGCTTTTTCCATTTTTTCGTCTTCCTCAAAAGTGATCAGCGTGCCGGAGCGGGCTTCTTCGTTGATGTCGATGTCCCAGGGCGTGAAGCTGGAGAGCACGCGCAGCGGCACCTTGTACTTGCCGGCGAACTCGACCGAGCGGATCTGCAGCACCTTGCTGCCCAGGCTGGCCATCTCGAGCATTTCCTCGAAGCTCACAGTGGTCAGGCGGCGTGCCTCGGGCACCACGCGCGGGTCGGTCGTGTAGACGCCGTCCACGTCGGTGTAGATCAGGCATTCGGACGCCTTCATGGCGGCGGCCACGGCCACGGCCGAGGTATCGGAACCGCCGCGGCCCAGGGTGGTGATGTGGCCCTGCTCGTCGATGCCCTGGAAGCCCGTCACGATGACGACCTTGCCAGCGGCCAGATCGGCGCGCACACGCTGGTCGTCGATGGATTCGATGCGGGCCTTGGTGTAGGAACTGTCGGTGCGGATCGGCACCTGCCAGCCGGCATAGCTGACGGACTGCATGCCTTCGGCCTGCAGTGCGATGGCGAGCAATGCGGAGGACGCCTGCTCGCCCGTCGCGGCCAGCATGTCCAGTTCGCGGTGGTAGGCCGAGGTGGCACGCGAGGGCGCGAGGTCCTTGGCCAAACCGAGCAGCCGGTTGGTTTCGCCACTCATGGCGCTGGGCACCACGACCAACTGGTGGCCGGCCCGAGCCCACTTGGCCACGCGCTTGGCGACGTTGCGGATGCGCTCCGTGGAGCCCATCGACGTACCGCCGTATTTATGAACGATCAGTGCCATTGGATATCTGGAATGACGAAACCACGGGCCGGCGCAGGAAATGGAACGCTGTCTTGGCGCGCCGCCGTCTTCGTGCAGGAGTTGGAACCAAAACCTGTCAATTGTACCAACCGAGCACATCGCCCTCGCGCACCGCAAAGCCTGTGCCCACCTTGATATGGATGCGATGCCCTCGCGTGCGGCACGCGGCGATCTGATCGAGCAGTTCCTCCAGTTGTGCGGCCTGCGGCGTGGCGCCATGGCGCTGGCGCAGCCAGTGGCGCAGCAGGTTGGCTTGCCGTGCGCGGCTCAGGCCCTGCAGCGAAACGATGCGCGGCGGCGTGCCCGCTGCTGCCAGGTCCTGCACGGCCAGGTCGTGCAGCAGTTCGGCCGTCTGTGCGGCGTGGGAGGCGCTGCGGGCAAACGTGTCGCGAAATCCGGGGAACACGGTCTGCAGTGCGGGCAGCAGTTGCCGGCGGATGCGGTTGCGGGTGAAACGCTCGTCCGCGTTCGTGGGGTCTTCCACCCAGGGCACGCCCTGCTCCATCAGCCATGCCCGCACGTTGCCCCCCGCCACGCGCAGCAGCGGCCGGTGCCAGTCGATGCCGTCGCGCTCCCAGCGCTGCGGCATGGCCGCCAGGCCGGGCATGCCTGCGCCGCGCGAAAGCGCAAGCAGCACGGTTTCGACCTGGTCGTCGGCATGCTGCGCGATCGCGATGGACCGCAGCGGGGCGCCGCCCTCGTTCTGCGCCAGAAGATGCAACGCGCGGTACCGGGCGCGGCGCGCCGCGTCTTCCGGGCTGTCGCCCCGCGCGTTCCGGGCATCCACCAGCGTGGCGCGCAAGGGAACGCCGAGGTCTTCGCACAGCTGCCGGCAGTGCGCCAGAAAGCCATCGGCCGCCGCCTGCAGGCCGTGGTGCACATGGAGCGCATGCACTTGCCCAGGCCAGCGCCGGTGGCACGCCAGCAGCAGCGCGACGGAATCGGCCCCACCGCTCAAGCCCACGCCCAGCGGCAGTGCCGGTGCGAAGGCGGCGATGGCAGCGTCGAAGGACTGGGTCATGGGAGAGCCGCTCCAAGCAAAACGGCCCCTGAGGGCCGTCGTGCGCGGTGGATGGCGGACAAGACGCGGGCAGCCTCAGGCGGCCTTCGTGTCGTTGAAGCGGCCGTAGCTTTGCAGGCGCTCGTAGCGGCGGTCCAGCAGTTCCTTGGTCTTCAGGTCGGCCAGCTGGCGGTAGGCATCGCCCAGCGCGCGCTTGAGGAAGGCGGCCATCTGCTTGTGGTCGCGGTGCGCGCCGCCCACGGGCTCGCTCACGATCTTGTCGACCAGGCCCAGGGCCTTGAGGCGGTGCGCGGTGATGCCCATGGCATCGGCGGCGTCCTGCGCCTTGTCGCTGGTCTTCCAGAGGATCGACGCGCAGCCTTCCGGGCTGATCACCGAGTAGATGGAATACTGCAGCATGATGACCTGGTCGGCCACGCTGATGGCCAGCGCGCCGCCGGAGCCGCCTTCGCCGATCACGGTGGTGATGATGGGCACCTCGAGCTGCGCCATCTCGAAGATGTTGCGGCCGATGGCTTCGGACTGGCCGCGCTCCTCGGCGTCGATGCCGGGGTAGGCGCCAGGGGTGTCCACGAAGGTGAACACCGGAAGCTGGAACTTCTCGGCCGTCTTCATCAGGCGCAGGGCCTTGCGGTAGCCCTCGGGCCGGCTCATGCCGAAGTTGCGCGCGGCGCGCTCCTTGGTGTCACGGCCTTTTTGGTGCCCGATGACCATGCAGGGCTGGCCATTGAAGCGCGCCAGACCGCCAATGATGGACAGGTCGTCCGCGAAATGGCGGTCGCCGTGCATCTCGACGAAATCGGTAAAGATCTCCCGCACGTAGTCCATCGTGTACGGGCGCTCCGCATGGCGGGCGATCTTGGTGATCTGCCAGGGGCTCAGCTCGCTGTAGATGTCCTTGGTGAGCTGTAGGCTCTTCTTGCTGAGCTGGTCGATCTCTTCCGAGATGTCCACGGCGCTTTCGTTCTGCACATAGCGCAGCTCTTCGATCTTGGTTTCGAGTTCGGCAATCGGCTGCTCGAAATCGAGGAATGTTTTTTTCGCCAACTTGGTTCTCCTTGGGCCGTGTGTGCCCAGTTCCGGCGGCTGCCCCGGTCGGGGAGCCCGCCCATGTGGCCTGCGCGGGGTTCAGTAATCGACCGGCAGGGGGGCGAGGGACCGCCAAATATACCAACTCGCCACGCTGCACCAGGGCTTCCAGGCCTCGGCCACCTCGCGGGCGTCGCTGCGGCTCACGGGATCGCCCGAGAAGTAGTGCTGGCTGATGCCATTGATCAAGGTGGCGTCGTCCAGCGGCAGCACGTTCGGGCGGGCCAGATGGAAGATGAGGAACATGTCCGCCGTCCAGCGGCCGATGCCGCGGATGGCCACCAGCTCGGCAGCGATGGCCTCGTCGTCCATGGACTCCCAGTCCTTGACGTGCAGCCGGCCGGTGTCGAAGTGCAGCGCCAGGTCGACCAGGTAGTCCACCTTGCGGGCCGACAGGCCGGCGGCGCGCATGTCGTCCACCTTCAGCTTGAGCACATTGGCCGGGGTCATGCTGCGGGGGAGCGCGGCGAACTGGTCCCACACCTTCTGCGCGGAAGCGACCGACACCTGCTGGCCGACGATGCTGCGGGCCAGGGTGGTGAACGCATCGCCGCGCGGCGCCAGGGCCACGTCGCCCAGCTGGGGAATCAGCCGCTTCATGACGCGGTCCTTCTTGACCAGGTGCTTGCAGGCCTCGGCCCAGTAAGCAGGCGCGGTCAGCTGCGGCGCTGCGTCCGCTATCTTTTTAGTAGCTGCCACCGCTTATCCCACCTGCGCCAGAGGTCGATTTGATTCAAATCCTGTCACTGCGCGGCCTCCCAGGCCGTGCCGGCAGCGGAGTCCTTCAGCACGATGCCCTGCGCCAGCAGCTCCTGGCGGATGCGATCGGCCTCGGCGAAGTTCTTGGCCGCCTTGGCAGCGGCACGGGCGGCGATCTGCGCCTGGATGGCGGCCTCGTCCAGCCCGGCGCCCGCCTTCAGAAACGCCTGCGGATCGCCTTGCAGGAGGCCCAGGCAGCCGGCGAGCGCCTTCAGCAGGCCGGCCGTCTGCGCCGAGCGCGTGCGGTTGACCTCGCCCGCCAGTTCGAACAGCACGGCGATCGCCTCGGGCGTGCCGAAATCCTCGTCCATGGCCGCCTTGAAGCGCGCGGCGTGCGGCTGGCTCCAGTCGATGGCGCCTACCTCCTCCGGCGTGACCAGGCTGAGCGCGGTGTAAAGCCGCTTGAGCGCGGCGCGCGCGTCGTCCAGGTGGGCGTCGCTGTAGTTGAGCGCGCTGCGGTAGTGGGCGCGCACGATGAAGAAGCGTACCGTTTCGGCGTCGTACTTGGCCAGCACGTCGCGGATGGTGAAGAAGTTGCCGAGCGACTTGCTCATCTTCTCGTTGTCCACGCGCACGAAGCCGTTGTGCACCCAGAAGTGGGCCAGCGGCTTGCCGTGCGCACCCTCGCTCTGGGCGATTTCGTTTTCGTGGTGCGGGAACTGCAGGTCCGCGCCGCCGCCGTGGATGTCGAAGCTTTCGCCCAGCGTGGCGCAGCTCATGGCCGAGCACTCGATGTGCCAGCCCGGGCGGCCCACGCCGAAGGGACTTTCCCACTTGGCTTCCGGCGGCTCCTCGGGCTTGGCGGATTTCCACAGCACGAAGTCGAGCGGATCGTCCTTGCCCTCCAGCACGGCCACGCGCTCGCCGGCGCGCAGCTCGTCCAGCGACTTGCCCGACAGCTTGCCGTAGCCGGGAAACTTGCGCACCGCGTAGTTCATGTCGCCGCTGCTGCCCTGGTAGGCCAGGCCCTTCTCCTGCAGCGTGCCGATCAGCGCCAGCATCTGCGGCACGTATTCGGTGGCGCGCGGCTCCACGGAGGGGGGCTCGATGCCCAGGGCGCCGATGTCCTGGTGCATGGCCGCGATCATCTCGTCCGTCAGCTGGCGGATGGTGATGCCGCGCTCCACGGCGCGCTTGATGATCTTGTCGTCGATGTCGGTGATGTTGCGCACGTACGTAACGCGCAGGCCGCTGCTCTTGAGCCAGCGCTGGACCACGTCGAACGCCATCATCATGCGGGCGTGGCCGATGTGGCACAGGTCATAGATGGTCATGCCGCACACATACATGCGCACATGGCCCGGCTCCAGCGGAGAAAAATCCTCCAACGCACGCGACAGCGTGTTGTAGATACGCAAACTCATGGAATGTCAGTCAGGCTCGGGTGGGTGCAGCCGGCGGCCGGAATGCCCCGCGGGAGGGGCCGGCGCCTGGAGAAAAGGGTCTGCGCAGCCTGTGGCGCCGCGCGTGTTCAGGAGCGGCGACAGCGTACCGGCATGACAAACCCCTCAGCTACAATCGCCGCAGTATAAGCGCCCGTTACGGCTTGACACCGTACCAACCTTCCAGCACGCCACATGACGCACGCACGCCGCACCCTTCCCCATCTTCTGCGACTGCTCGCACTGTCGGCCCTGTTGGGCGCCCCGCTCGTCCACGCGGACGACTACGCCGACATCACCCAGTTGCTGAAGTCCGGCAAGGCGGCCGAAGCGCTGCAGAAGGCGGACCAGCGCCTGGCCGCCAACCCGCGCGACCCGCAGCTGCGCTTCCTGCGCGGCGTGGCACAGGCCGATTCGGGCAAGCAGTCCGACGCGATCGCCACCTTCACCAAGCTGACGGAAGAGTATCCGGAGCTTCCCGAGCCCTACAACAACCTCGCGGTGCTGTACGCCAACCAGAACCAGCTGGACAAGGCGCGTACGGCGCTCGAGATGGCGATCCGCACCAACCCTAGCTACTCCACCGCGCACGAGAACCTGGGCGACATCTACGCCAAGCTCGCCAGCCAGGCCTACAACAAGGCCTTGCAGCTCGACGCCTCCAACGCTACGACGCTGCGCCCCAAGCTTGCGCTGATCCGCGACCTGTTCTCCACCGGCCCGAAGGCGGCCGGCACGAACGTCGCAGCAGCACCGGCCGCGGCAACGTCCACGCGTACGGCTGCTGCGCCGGCTCCCGCGCCCAAGGCTGCTCCAGCTCCGGCTCCGGCCGCAGCACCCGCCCCCGCACCTGCAGTGCCCCCGGCACCGGCTCCTGCTCCCACGCCCGCCCCAGCACCCACTCCGGCGACCGCACCTACGCCCGC